>NZ_JARVSK010000023.1:0-2583 GCF_030209235.1 Pseudomonas sp. efr-133-TYG-103a | reverse complement strand
GCATGCTGTGGACATGCAGTGGCTGGAAATCAGCCTCGCGAGCAAGCTCGCTCCCGCGGGATTTGTGTCTGGTCAGAGAGCCCGCGGATGTCCGGAGATCTTTGTGGGAGTGAGCTTGCTCACGAAACGGCCGGTACAGCCGCTGAAGCTACAGCGATTGGAAACCAGCCCTCGCGAGCAGCTGTTCTCCGGCGATCCAGACGTTGCCCGCAGCCCGGGCGATGCAGTTCCGACCATCCTCCCATACCACCGGCATGGCCCGGCTCTGGTAGACTTCAGCGCCTTGAAACTCAGGGGTCTCTCATGAACGACACAGTTCGCCTTACCCAATACAGCCACGGCGCCGGTTGCGGCTGCAAGATTTCTCCCAAAGTCCTGGAAACCATTCTCGCCGGCAGTGGCGCGCAGAACCTCGATCCGCGGCTGTGGGTCGGTAATGCGTCGCGTGACGACGCTGCGGTGTACGCCATTGACGATGAGAAAGGCGTGGTGTCGACCACCGACTTTTTCATGCCGATCGTCGACGATCCTTTCGATTTCGGCCGGATCGCCGCCACCAACGCGATCAGCGACATTTACGCGATGGGTGGCGATCCGCTGATGGCCATCGCCATTCTCGGCTGGCCGGTCAACGTGCTTGCCCCGGAAATCGCCCGCGAAGTGATTCGGGGTGGTCGCGCCGTGTGTGACGCCGCCGGTATCCCCCTGGCCGGTGGCCATTCGATCGACGCGCCGGAGCCGATTTTCGGGCTCGCCGTCACCGGTCTGGTGGAAAAACGCTTCATGAAGCGCAATGACACCGCGACGGTCGGGAGCAAATTATTCCTCACCAAGCCGCTGGGCATCGGCATCCTCACCACGGCCGAGAAGAAAGGCCTGTTGCGCGACGAAGAAGTGGGCCTGGCGCGCGATGTCATGTGCACGCTGAACAAACCTGGCAGCCGCTTTTCGAAACTCGCGGGCGTGACGGCGATGACCGACGTGACCGGATTCGGGTTGCTCGGGCATCTGGTGGAAATGGCCGATGGCAGTCAGGTCACCGCGCGGCTGAACGCGGCGGCAGTGCCGCGTCTGGGCAGCGTCGATTTCTACATAGAGCAGAACTGCATCCCAGGCGGCACCCATCGCAATTACGACAGCTACGGCGAGCGCATTGGCGCGCTGAGCGAGGCGCAGAAGTTGCTGCTGTGCGATCCGCAGACCAGCGGTGGCCTGCTGATTGCCGTCGAGCCGGCCGAAGAACAGGCGTTTCTTGCACTGGCCGGCGAGCTGGGTTTGAGTCTTGCGCCGATCGGTGAACTGGTGGAGCGACAGCGACTTGCTGTCGAGGTGGTCTGATGCGCGATAACAGCGCCCATTTTCGCGACATTTTTCTGCACGACGTACCGCTGATGGACGTGCGCGCTCCGGTGGAATTCAGCAAGGGCGCGTTTCCCGGGGTGATCAACCTGCCGCTGATGAACGACATCGAACGGCAGAAAGTCGGCACCAGTTACAAACAAGAAGGCCAGCAAGCGGCGATCGAACTGGGCCACAAGCTGGTGAGCGGCGCGCTCAAGGAGGCCAGGATCGAAGCCTGGTCTTCGTTCGCGCGCAACAATCCGCACGGTTTTCTTTACTGTTTTCGCGGCGGCCTGCGTTCGCAGATCACCCAGCAATGGCTCAAGGACGAGGCAGGCATCCAGTACCCGCGGGTGATCGGTGGCTATAAGGCGATGCGCAATTTCCTGATCGGGATCACCGAGCAGGCCGTCGCCGAATGCGATTTCGTGCTGATCGGCGGTCTGACCGGCACCGGCAAAACGGAAGTCTTGCAGCAGCTGGATAACGCGCTGGATCTGGAAGGCCATGCCAATCATCGCGGCTCGAGCTTCGGCAAGCACGCCACCTCGCAGCCGGGCCAGATCGATTTCGAGAACATGCTGTCGATCGACATTTTGAAGAAGCGCGCCCGGCATCTGCATCAGTTCGTCATCGAGGATGAAGGGCGAATCGTCGGCAGCCGCGCCGTGCCGCTGGAGTTGTACCGCACGATGCAGGCCGCGCCACTGGTGTGGCTGGAGGACAGTTTCGACGGGCGCATGGAGCGGATTCTCAAGGATTACGTGATTGATCTGTGCGCTGAATTCATTGCCGTGCAAGGCATCGAAAGCGGATTCGGCGCCTACGCCGAGCGTCTGAAGCAGAGCTTGTCCAGCATCGTGCGGCGGCTGGGCGGCGAGCGGTATCAGCGCCTGGCAGCGATCATGGACAGCGCGCTGGAAGAACAGGCGCGCAGCGGGGCGGTGGATCAGCACCGTGGCTGGATCAGCGCCATGCTCAGCGAATACTACGACCCGATGTACGCCTACCAGCGTGACAGCAAAAACGCCCGGATCGAATTTGCCGGGGATCAGCAGGCCGTCGTCGAATACCTGAGACACCGAAGCGCGAAGTAAACGAGTGCCCCGCGGGATTCAGCGTTATCGGTTACAAACCGAGCATGAGACTTGTAGGAGTGAGCTTGCTCGCGAAGACTGAATTCCAACCGCTGCATCTTCTGCGGATGTACCGGCCTCTTCGTGAGCAAGCTCACTCCCACAG
>NZ_JARVSK010000046.1:0-6720 GCF_030209235.1 Pseudomonas sp. efr-133-TYG-103a | reverse complement strand
CTTTAGGTCCCACCCACCCCTTCGAGTCCTACCATACAAGCGAGCTTGCTCGCGATGGCTGATTTCCAGACGCTGCAACTCCACAGCATGTTCCGGCCTCTTCCCGGCTGAAGCCGGTCCTACTGACGCTGTAAGTTTTTCGTAGGACCGGCTTTAGCCGGGAACCCGTCGGGTATCACGCCGCTGATCGAAGAGGGCGTTAAAGACAGCAGGCTCGCCCCCACAGGTTCCGCATTGATCAAAAACCCGCGCCCATTGCGCGCATCACCCGTTGATCACTTCTTCCTTGAACTGATCTTTCACGTAGGTGATCTCGGTCTTGCCGTGAGGGGCAGGCAGGCCATCCTCACCCAGGTTTACGAAGACCATTTTCTCGACCGTGAGAATGCTCTTTCGGGTGATCTTGTTGCGGACCTGGCAAGTCAGCGTGATCGAAGTGCGACCAAACTCAGTGGCCGTGATGCCCAGTTCGATGATGTCACCCTGACGCGATGCGCTGACGAAGTTGATCTCGGAAATGTACTTGGTCACCACTCGCTGATTACCCAACTGGACGATGGCGTAGATCGCCGCTTCTTCGTCGATCCAGCGCAGCAGACTGCCGCCGAACAGCGTGCCGTTGGGGTTCAGGTCTTCGGGTTTCACCCACTTGCGAGTGTGAAAATTCATGGTGCTCTCCTGTCGTCTGCCATTTGATGAGGAGCATAGTGCCAGCCCGCAACGTTTACCTCCATTGAGCATCGACTATGGTCTCGATTAGTCGCTCGTCATTTATCTGTGTCTCGCCCTTGGGCTGGGTCAAAGACATCGTTATACTCTGCACCGCTTCAAAGAACGGTCATCACCGCTTGATACCGTTTTCCCGCCACCTGTCCGAGGGGCGCTGCAGCAGGTCAGACCTGTCAGGCTCGGATGGGGCGTTGTTTGCTCAAGGCTCACTGCAGCCGGGCAAGCCTTAAACGCACAACGGCGCCCATTCGCACACTACGAATGGAGACTCTTATGAGCGCTGTACTGACGCCCGCCGACTTCAACGATTACAGAGTTGCCGACATCACCCTGGCTGCCTGGGGCCGTCGCGAAACCATCATCGCTGAATCCGAAATGCCTGCCCTGATGGGCCTGCGCCGCAAATACGCCGGCGAGCAACCGCTCAAAGGCGCGAAGATCCTCGGCTGCATCCACATGACCATTCAGACTGCCGTGCTGATCGAAACCCTGGTTGCCCTGGGTGCCGAAGTACGTTGGTCTTCCTGCAACATTTTCTCGACTCAGGACCAGGCCGCCGCCGCCATCGCCGCCGCCGGTATCCCGGTTTTCGCCTGGAAGGGCGAGACCGAAGAAGAGTACGAGTGGTGCATCGAGCAGACCATCCTGAAGGACGGCCAGCCTTGGGACGCCAACATGATCCTCGACGATGGCGGTGACCTGACCGAGATCCTGCACAAGAAATACCCGGCGATGCTGGAAAAAATCCACGGCGTCACTGAAGAAACCACCACCGGCGTACACCGCCTGCTGGACATGCTGGCCAAGGGCGAACTGAAGATCCCTGCGATCAACGTCAACGACTCGGTCACCAAGAGCAAGAACGACAACAAGTATGGCTGCCGTCACAGCCTGAACGACGCGATCAAGCGCGGCACCGATCACCTGCTGTCCGGCAAGCAAGCGCTGGTCATCGGCTACGGTGACGTGGGCAAGGGTTCCGCCCAGTCGCTGCGTCAGGAAGGCATGATCGTCAAAGTGACCGAAGTCGACCCGATCTGCGCCATGCAAGCCTGCATGGACGGTTTCGAGCTGGTATCGCCGTTCATCGACGGTGAAAACGACGGTACCGAAGCCAGCATCGACAAAGCGCTGCTGGGCAAGATCGACCTGATCGTGACCACCACCGGCAACGTCAACGTCTGCGACGCGAACATGCTCAAAGCGCTGAAAAAACGCGCCGTGGTCTGCAACATCGGTCACTTCGACAACGAAATCGACACGGCTTTCATGCGCAAGAACTGGGCATGGGAAGAAGTGAAGCCACAGGTGCACAAGATCCACCGCACCGGCGCTGGCGAGTTCGACCCACAGAACGACGATTACCTGATCCTGCTGGCCGAAGGCCGTCTGGTGAACCTGGGTAACGCCACCGGTCACCCAAGCCGCATCATGGACGGCTCGTTCGCCAACCAGGTGCTGGCTCAGATCTTCCTGTTCGGCCAGAAGTACGCCGACCTGAGCCCTGCTCAGAAAGCCGAACGCCTGACCGTTGAAGTTCTGCCGAAGAAACTCGACGAAGAAGTGGCCCTGGAAATGGTGCGCGGCTTCGGCGGCGTCGTGACCAAGCTGACCAAGACCCAGGCCGACTACATCGGCGTGAGCGTCGAAGGCCCGTTCAAACCGCACGCTTATCGGTACTGATAAGCCTGCTGGAGGGCGTGCCCCGTTCTGTCGGGCACGCCACTTTTGCAAGAACGACCGCAGCTTTGTAGGAGCGCGCTTGCCCGCGATTGCAGTGTGTCAGACAAGAAAATGTTGCTGACACACCTCAATCGCGGGCAAGCGCGCTCCTACAGGGCACGCACAAGGCTTTTGAGCTTCCAAGGTTATGACTATGTCCCAAGACCGTCGCTACAGCTTCGAGTTCTTCCCTACGAAGACCGACGCTGGTCATGAAAAACTGCTTGCCACGGCCCGTACGCTGGCTGGCTACAATCCCGATTTCTTCTCCTGCACTTACGGTGCCGGGGGTTCCACGCGCGACCGCACGATCAACACCGTGCTGCAGCTGGAAAAGGAAGTGAATATTCCTGCGGCGCCGCATCTGTCGTGCGTCGGCGACAGCAAGGCCGATCTGCGCGGTTTGCTTGCGCAGTACAAGGAAGCAGGCATCAACCGCATCGTCGCCTTGCGCGGCGACCTTCCGTCCGGGATGGGCATGGCCAGCGGCGAGCTGCGTTACGCCAATGACCTGGTGAGCTTCATTCGTGAAGAAACCGGCAGCCACTTCCACATCGAAGTTGCGGCCTACCCGGAGATGCACCCGCAGGCGCGCAATTTCGAAGACGACCTGAAGAACTTCGTGCGCAAGGCCAATGCCGGTGCCGACAGTGCGATCACCCAGTACTTCTTCAATGCCGACAGTTACTTCTACTTCGTCGACCGCGTCGAGAAACTGGGCGTCAGCATTCCGGTCGTGCCGGGCATCATGCCGATCACCAACTACAGCAAGCTGGCGCGCTTCTCCGACGCCTGCGGAGCGGAAATTCCGCGCTGGATCCGCAAACAACTGGAAGCCTACGGCGATGACGCGGCGAGCATCCAGGCGTTCGGCGAGCAGGTGATTACCGAAATGTGCGACCGACTGCTGCAAGGCGGCGCGCCTGGCCTGCACTTCTATACGCTGAATCAGGCGGAACCTAGCCTGGCAATCTGGAACAACCTCAAGCTTCCTCGCTGAAACGCCGCAACCGGCTTGTGCGGCTCTCGCGATCGCGAGGCGACGCTCTGGCGGCAGGCTCTCAGCGCAATGAGGCCTGCCCGGGCACTCGGAAACAATGCTTCTATTTCGGGGTCGAGCGTCGTAATCTCGCCCAATGCCTCAGACCTTCCGACTGCTGATCGCCACCCTGCTCGCCTGCCTGAGCTTCAACGCTCTGGGCGAAAAGCTGCGTATCGTCACCGAGCCATGGTCGCCTTACATCATCGTCGACGACCAGCATGTTTCAGGCCTGGATTACGACACCACGTCCATTGTCTTCCAGCGTCTGGGCATCGATGTTCAGTGGCAATTCCTGCCATGGAAACGCTGCCTGATGATGCTCCAGCAAGGTGACGCCGACGGCATTCTGGATATCTTTCAGGCGAGCGAGCGCGACAACTTGCTTTACCCGGCCGAGCCCATGTCGGACGTCAATTACGTGATGTATCAGGCCAACGCCCGGCCCCATGCTTTCAATAGCCTGGACGATCTGCGCGGGCTGACCATCGGTGTGTCGCCAGGCTATTTGTACAGCCCGGAGTTCGACAGCTCGACGCTGTTCACACGCGAGCCGGCACCCAGCCACGAGGCCAACTTCGGCAAACTGATTCGCGGCCGTATCGACCTGATGGTGACTGACCGCCTCGTCGGCCAGAAAATCATCGACCAGTTGAAATTGCGCGATCAGGTGAGCCAGCTCCCCGGTGTTGTGAGCCACCGAGAGCAATTTCTTGCGTTGCGACGTAACGCTGGCATGGATTTACTGGTACAACGTTTCAGTGCCGAGTTGAAACGCTTCAAACGTGAACCCGCCTACGCGCAACTGGTAGCGCGCTATACGGGCGAGACACTGGTGGCGCCGGCAACGCAATCGGCGGCGCCACCAGCAGCCGGCATCGATAAAACCGTTGAGCAGCATGAAAGCAGCGCGTTGTGATTGCTCTGTTATACTCCGGCGTTCCCGCCAGGCTTACGCCCGGATGCTCGGTCTCACGGAAGACTTCTCGATCACGCCAGCAGCGCATTCTTCACCCAGCGCTCATGCCACGAGTTGAACTTACAGACCCCGACAGGACCGGACGGGATTGCGCTTTCTCATGCCAATCTGCGCCCGGAAGATCATCCCTATTTGGGCCCCTTGGCCCCAACTTAAGACAGGATTACTCATGTCCTTTGCTTCCCTCGGTCTCTCCGAGGCTTTAGTCAGCGCCATCGAGGCTGCTGGCTATACCCAGCCTACTCCGGTGCAACAGCGGGCTATCCCCGCCGTGTTGCAAGGCCGCGATCTGATGGTCGCCGCTCAGACAGGTACTGGTAAAACCGGTGGTTTCGCTCTTCCGATTCTGGAGCGTCTGTTCCCCGCCGGTCATCCGGACAAATCCCAGCGTCATGGCCCGCGCCAACCTCGCGTACTGGTCCTGACCCCAACGCGTGAACTCGCAGCTCAGGTTCACGACAGCTTCAAGATCTACGCCAAGAACCTCAAGTTCGTCAGTGCGTGCATTTTCGGCGGCGTCGGCATGAACCCACAGGTTCAGGCCATGGCGCGCGGCGTCGACGTGCTGGTGGCCTGCCCGGGTCGCCTGCTCGACCTGGCCGGCCAAGGCAGCGTCGATCTGTCCCACGTTGAAATTCTCGTGCTCGACGAAGCCGACCGCATGCTCGACATGGGCTTCGTTCACGACGTGAAGAAAGTCCTCGCTCGCCTGCCTGCCAAACGCCAGAACCTGCTGTTCTCTGCGACGTTCTCGGCAGACATCACGGCCCTCGCCGGCAAGCTGCTGCACAACCCGGAACGCATTGAAGTCACGCCGCCGAACACCACGGTCGAGCGTATCGAACAGCGCGTTTTCCGCCTGCCAGCCAACCACAAGCGCTCGCTGCTTGCCCACCTGATCACTCAGGGCGCATGGGAACAGGTGCTGGTGTTCACTCGCACCAAGCACGGCGCCAACCGCCTGGCCGAATACCTGGATAAACACGGCCTGAGCGCTGTGGCCATCCACGGCAACAAAAGCCAGAACGCGCGCACCAAAGCGCTGGCCGACTTCAAGGCGGGCACCGTTCGCATCATGGTCGCCACCGACATCGCGGCTCGCGGCCTGGACATCGATCAGCTGCCCCACGTGGTCAACTTCGAACTGCCGAATGTCGATGAAGATTACGTGCACCGCATCGGCCGTACCGGTCGTGCCGGACGCACCGGCGAGGCGATTTCGCTGGTCGCGCCAGACGAAGAAAAGCTGCTTAAAAGCATCGAGCGCATGACCAGGCAGAAGATCGCGGACGGCGATCTGATGGGCTTCGACATCACCGCCGTAGAGGCTGAAAAGCCTGAAGTGCGTGAACGTCCGGACGTACGCAACCCGCGCAATGCTCGCGGCCCTCGGGGCGACGGCCCTAATGGCGGCGGCGGTGGCGGCGGTCGCAAGGACAAAGGTAAAGACAAGGGCAAGGAAAAGCCGGCAGCGGCAGCGTCGGGCGAGCGTCCGGCACGTCCTGCTCGTCAGCAGAAGCCTCGCCAGGGCACGCCGTCTAACGAAGCACGCCCGTCGCAGCCACCTGCACCGCGTGCTGACCGTGCGCCTGACGAGTTCCTGGATGACGAAGTTGACAACTTCGGTAATCGCGCCGACTACGTGAGTCCTTATCAGGGCAAGAACCAGCAAGGCCGCAACCGTCGTCCGGGCGCTCCGGCCACTGGTGCAGCACCTGCGCCACGCGGTCAGGCTCCGGGTCGCAGCGGTCCGCGCAATGGCGGCGCCGGTGCCGCCGCGGGTACAGGCGCGCCAGCCAAGCGTAACGGTCCTCGCAACGGTTCAGGCCGTGATGGTCAGCCGCGTCGCGACGATCAGCCACGCAACCGCCGCCCTGCGCGTGAAGATCAGGCTGCCCGTCAGGAGCCTGCGGTGAAAGGTCCTCGTGAAAACCAGAACCAGCCGAAGATCATGCACAAGGAATCCAAGGTCGACCGCTTCCCGTCGGCCGAGCTGCTTGATCAGTTGCCAAGCCGCCCACGCGGTGAGAAACCTGCCCTGCTGACCCGCAATCGCGAAGGTTAAGCCCGGCTGAAACGAAAACGCCCCGACTGGTTCGGGGCGTTTTTGTTTGTCTGTATGCGCTGCCGCCACAGCCCGGGCACGCCCAGGCTTGCGTTCAGGTGGCCGTCAAGCCTTCCGAAACGTGAGGAGCATGTCCAGTCCTGAAATAGGTTTACACCTGTTTCACCCTTAAAACGCTCGATGCAT
>NZ_JARVSK010000004.1:0-344707 GCF_030209235.1 Pseudomonas sp. efr-133-TYG-103a | reverse complement strand
ACAGTCAGAAGCCAGCTTTAGGTCCCACCCACCCCTTCGAGTCCTACCATACAAGCGAGCTTGCTCGCGAATGGCCCGCAGGGCATCAAAGTAAGCATTCCAAGCTGAAATCCGAAAATCCAGAACCTCAAACCCGAAAAGCTAAACGCAGCCCCCAAACACCCAGCCAAAAAAAAGCCCGCAGCGACAGCGGGCTTCTTTCAGCAGGCATCCGACACCCTTAAATAGGGCGGCTGCCGTACTTGTTGTCAGGCTTCTTGGGCGGATCGGCGACCACATTGGCCTCCACTTCCTGAATCTTGCCGCCACGCGCGAGGAATTCCTCCATTGCGCGAGCCAGAGCATCACGCTCTTTGTTTTTGGCTTCAACGCTAGGCAACTCATCGACCGAGACAGCGGCCTTGGCCTTGCCTTTGGCTGGCGTAGCCGCAGCTTCGGGGCTGTCTTCTATGTCCGCGACGTCGTCATCGGGCGCAGCAGCAAGCTCCTCACCGTCCTCTTCGTCTTCCAGACCGTCTTCAACCAGATCGTCGTTGTCATCGTCGCTCATGTTCTACCTCATGACTTGCGAAAGCAGATTAGTTATAGCCCAGCTGCGCTTAATTTCTAAGACAGCCGGAAAAAATTCAACCACCGCCGACAATCAGCGGTCTTGCCCCTCTCCCTGAAGGGTGGCGAGGACTTTACGCGCACCGCCTGCATCGCGATGCTCTCCTAAATAAACACCTTGCCAGGTTCCCATCGCCAGGCGCCCGTCCGTTACCGGTACAAGCAGCTGACAACCCAGCAGGCTGGCTTTGAAGTGCGCTGGCAGGTCGTCCGGACCTTCGTCATCGTGTTCATAACCGCCATTGCCCTGAGGCACCAACCGATTGAAGAAACGCTCGAAGTCGCGACGCACTGCCGGGTCGGCATTCTCGTTGATCGTCAACGAGGCCGAAGTATGTTGCAGCCACAGGTGCAACAACCCAACCCGACAATCCCTCAGACCCGGAAGGCCTGCAATGATCTCGTCGGTTACCAGATGAAATCCGCGAGGCCTTGCCCGCAGCGTGATTCTGGTCTGTTGCCACATACGCTTCTCCGCCCTTCGGCGCGCATTCTAACGCGCTGAAAAAAAAAACAAAGCGTGCAATGAATGACGTTTTCAACAAGCCCGGAACACGGGCAGCAATCGCAGCGCAAGACCCTGAATACGGCCGCGATGACCCGAAAACGAGCACGCTTGCCGAAGGCTTGAACGCCTCTGGCTGACCAACCTCCCTATCGACAAACGCCAGACAAAAAAATGCCCGGAGAACCGGGCATTTTTTTACAGCCGTGATTACAAGTTGTAGCCACGCTCGTTGTGTTGCGCAAGGTCCAGACCGACCGCTTCTTCTTCCTCGGTGACACGCAGGCCCATGACCGCGTCCAGCACCTTGAGGATGATGAAGGTCACGATCGCAGTGTAGATGATCGTGAAGCCTACGCCTTTGCACTGAATCCAGACTTGAGCGGCGATGTCGGTCACAGTACCGAAACCACCCAGCGACGGTGCTGCGAAGACACCGGTCAGGATCGCGCCGAGGATACCGCCGATACCGTGGACGCCGAAGGCATCCAGGGAGTCGTCGTAGCCCAGCTTGCGTTTCAGGCTGGTGGCGCAGAAGAAGCAGACCACGCCTGCAGCCAGGCCGATGATCAGACCGCCCATCGGGCCGACGGTACCGGCGGCTGGCGTAATGGCAACCAGACCGGCAACCACACCCGAGGCGATACCCAGAGCGCTTGGCTTACCGTGGGTCAGCCATTCAGCGAACATCCAGCCCAGTGCAGCGGCGGCGGTGGCGATCTGGGTGACCAGCATTGCCATACCGGCAGTGCCGTTGGCCGCAGCGGCAGAACCGGCGTTGAAACCGAACCAGCCTACCCACAGCATCGCTGCGCCGACCAAGGTGTAACCCAGGTTGTGCGGAGCCATCGGAGTGGTTGGGAAACCTTTACGCTTGCCCAGCACCAGGCACGCTACCAGACCGGCCACACCGGCGTTGATGTGAACAACGGTGCCGCCCGCGAAGTCGAGCACGCCCCAGTCCCACAACAGACCGCCCACGCCGCTCCAGACCATGTGCGCGATTGGCGCGTAGACCAGAGTGAACCAGATGGCCATGAAGATCAGCATCGCGGAGAACTTCATGCGTTCTGCGAATGCACCGACGATCAGGGCCGGAGTGATGATTGCGAAGGTCATCTGGAAGGTGACGAACACAGCTTCCGGGAACAGAGCTGCAGCGCCGGTGATGCTTGAAGGGGTGACGCCTGCAAGGAACGCCTTCGACAGACCGCCCACGAAGGAGTTGAAGTTAACGACGTTGGCTTCCATACCGGTGGTGTCGAACGCCATGCTGTAGCCGTAAACGACCCACAGGATGCTGATCAGGCCGGTGATGGCGAAGCACTGCATCATTACCGAAAGAACGTTTTTCGAGCGGACCATGCCGCCGTAGAACAGCGCCAGGCCTGGAACGGTCATGAACAGAACCAGAGCTGTGGAAGTCAGCATCCAGGCGGTGTCGCCTGAGTTGAGTACAGGGGCAGCCACTTCGTCTGCCGCCATGGCCAGGCCAGGGGTTACGAGGGACAACAGGGCTCCTAGCCCTGCGAGTTGACGCAGAGTCATATTGTTTTCTCCTGGGGCGTTGTGTTGGGCGGCTTAGATTGCGTCGGTATCGGTTTCGCCGGTACGGATGCGAATAGCCTGTTCCAGATTGACCACGAAGATCTTTCCGTCACCGATCTTGCCGGTGTTGGCCGCTTTGGTTATCGCTTCGATAACGCGGTCCAGATCCTTGTCATCAATCGCAACATCGATCTTCACCTTGGGAAGGAAGTCGACTACATATTCCGCACCGCGATACAGCTCGGTGTGGCCTTTCTGACGTCCGAAGCCTTTGACTTCAGTTACCGTGATGCCCTGCACGCCGATTTCGGACAACGACTCGCGTACGTCGTCCAGCTTGAACGGCTTGATGATGGCAGTGACTAGCTTCATGAAACTTTCTCCCGAATTGGTGGACTTGCCCCAGGAAAACAAACCCGACTCAAGTCTAAGCGCAGTGTCTGGCTTTGTAACGCGTCGATGGCCCGAAACAGACCTGACCAACTCCAGAAAACCGCTTCTGACGAAACACTTCCCCGCTCCGCCTGCCGCACTGCATTCGTCACAGCGACTGCATCAGTGCATGGGTCATATGCCACTAAGCAGAAAGCTTGCCATTTCGTGAAATCCCGCGAATTACGGCGCGTTGATCGCAATCACGCGCTTGTAGATCGCCACCATGCACGGCGCCCGCACAACAACAGTGCGCACGTGCACGACGCGATGCGCGAAAACCGTGCAACATTTATCGGGCAAAAAGACGGTAGACGCTGCGTGCTACACTGCCGCCCATCTGATTCTGGAATATGACCATGCTCGCGCCCAAAGCTTTTCTCGATGCCCTGAGCGGCCACGCCTCGCGTTTGTTCAACGGCGAAACCCCGGTCCCACGCAATGAGTTCGAAGCCCAGTTCAAGGCACTGCTGCAAAGTGGCTTCAGCAAGCTCGATCTGGTCAGCCGGGAAGAATTCGACAGCCAGATGATCGTCCTTGCCCGCACCCGTGCCCGACTTGAGGCACTGGAAGCAAAGATGGCTGAACTGGAAGCGCAACTGGCGGCGCAACCGAAGGAGTGAGGCAAAGACATGCACCGGCGCGGGCCGGGCATGTCGGTGTGTTCAAGCGCAGTGCGCCGCGCGTCGGGCCTGCGCCGTTATGGTCTTTCCCTCGTGGCTCATGCATTGCTCAAGCCGCCAATGGCGGGGCTCTCATCAACCTTTCGCCACACTGAACCCTGAAAACAGACTCGTTGCCGGATTGTGATCGCCTTCATTGCGGTACTGCCCGAATTTGGCGTACGAATCGCTGCTGTGGGTATCGAACATGGTGGAGATGCCTTTCTTGTCGAAGACGTTCTCGCCGTTCTTGCTTACCGAGATTTCACCGTTGCCGACGCCGCGTTTGAAATCGATCTGAAAGTCCGCCCACTTGCCCACGTCCTTTGCGGCATCCCCGGGCTTGCCGATGTTGAACACCTTGGACGGCGCATTGCTGTCTTCGCTGGTCTTGAGGTGCAACTGATACTGCCCGTCCTTGGATGCCAGCCACGCGCGCGGACTGGGCTTGGCATTGTTGTGGTCGAGCACCTGGAAGAAGGTGCCGTCGTTGTTGGATTCGCGCTTCATCCCGAACTTGAAGCTGTACGGCTGCCCTTCCTGAAGCTTGGTGCCGTCCTTGATCTCGGCGCGCGGACTGGTTGAGTGTTCGGTGTAATGGCCTTTATTGAAGTCAACCTTGATCACATCGCCGCGCTCAGGGTCTTTGACCATCCCAACGTGGTCCTCGGGAGACTTCTGAACGCTGAGTTGGTTGCCCAGCGAATGCTCGGAGAAATTGCCGCTTGCCGGACTGGCGCCGCTGCTCTTGCCCGTCGGCGACGCGCCTTCCGGGGCGGCTATTTTGCTGGCGAAATGGCTCCCTGAGCCACCGCCGATCTGGCCAGCGCCACCTCCGCCACTGCCGCCCCCACCAATGCCACCGACGCCTTTGACGCCCGAACCCTGATCGTCGGCGGAACTCGTCCCTCCCTGCATCAGCGCCTGCAGACGTTGAATCATTTCTTGAATCAGCGAGACCAACTGCGTCAGCGGATCGGTCTGAGCGCCGCTTGCCAGTGCATTGCTGCTCTGAGGCTGTTGCAGCGCGTTGGCTGGTCCGAAATTGATCTGTGAGTTCTGAGGCTGGGACATAAAGGAAACCGCATTGCCTGTCCCTCCAGCCAACCTGCTTCCAGGCTGCTGGTCAGCCGCCGGTGGTGGCTGAGTACTCGACAGATCGAGCGGCGTTGTGCGAATCGATGGGGTTATTGAATTCATGATCTTGTCCTGTCGCAGGGATCGGAAGCTGCCTACGTCTGAGCAGACAACGCGCTGTGGGAATTGAGTGGTTGTTCCGCTGCTCTGGTTCCCGATTCGGACACACGCCGTAGGATGCGCCTCGCAGCCCGGCCCGCTGGTCATGGTTATCCTTCAACACGCCGCAGGACGCGGTGCCGTTATCAAGGAAAGTCATGTCGCTCGCTATCGTTCTGAGCCGCGCCCAAGTCGGCGTCGAGGCTCCCGCCGTCACAGTCGAGACGCACCTGGCCAACGGTTTGCCGACCCTGACGCTGGTGGGCTTACCCGAGGGCGCAGTGAAGGAGAGCAAGGATCGGGTGCGCAGTGCCATCGTCAACTGTCGACTGGAATTCCCGGCGCGGCGCATCACCTTGAATCTGGCACCCGCCGATCTGCCCAAGGACGGCGGGCGTTTCGACCTGGCCATCGCTCTCGGACTTCTTGCCGCCAGCGCGCAGGTGCCGACCCTCGCCCTGGACGGCGTCGAATGCCTGGGTGAGCTTGCGCTGTCTGGCGCCATACGCCCCGTTCAAGGCGTTTTACCCGCCGCGCTGGCTGCGCGGGCCGCCGGGCACACGTTGATCGTGCCAGCCGTCAATGCCGAAGAAGCGTGCCTGGCGTCCGGCCTCAAAGTGATCGCAGTCAGTCATCTGCTCGAGCTGGTTGCCCATCTGAATGGCCACACCGTCATCCCGCCGTACAAATCCAACGGTTTGATTCTCAAGACGCAACCCTATCCAGACCTGAGCGAGGTACAAGGGCAGACCGCCGCCAAACGCGCTCTGCTGATCGCGGCAGCGGGTGCCCATAATCTGCTGTTCAGCGGCCCTCCCGGCACGGGTAAAACGCTGCTCGCCAGTCGCCTGCCGGGGCTGCTGCCCCCGCTCGACGAGTTCGAGGCGCTGGAGGTCGCGGCGATTCAATCGGTCGCCAGCCATGAGCCGCTGACGAGCTGGCCACAGCGACCTTTCCGTCAGCCTCATCACTCGGCATCCGGCCCTGCCCTAGTGGGAGGAGGCAGCCGGCCGCAACCGGGCGAAATCACCCTGGCTCATCATGGCGTGCTGTTTCTCGATGAGCTCCCGGAATTCGACCGCCGCGTGCTGGAGGTTTTGCGAGAGCCCCTGGAATCGGGTCATATCGTCATTTCCCGCGCGCGCGATCGCGTGCGGTTTCCGGCGCGGTTTCAACTGGTCGCCGCGATGAATCCCTGCCCATGCGGCTATCACGGCGAGCCGACCGGCCGCTGCCGCTGCTCGACCGACCAGATCCAGCGTTATCGCAACAAGTTGTCTGGCCCGCTGCTTGACCGGATCGATCTGCACCTGACCGTCGCACGGGAAACCACGTCGCTTGCAGCCACTACGCAAGGTGAAGAAACCAGCGCCAGCGCCGCGCAGACAGTGTCCGGCGCGCGCGAACGACAACACAAGCGTCAAGGCTGCGCCAATGCGTTTCTCGATCTTCCCGCCCTGCGCCAGCATTGCGCGCTGCTGCCTGAAGACGAAGCCTGGCTTGAAAATGCCTGCGAACGCTTGAACCTCTCCCTGCGTGCGGCCCACCGGCTGCTGAAGGTCGCGCGCACGCTCGCCGATCTGGAGCACGTGGACGCCATTTCCCGAAGTCACATCGCCGAGGCTTTGCAGTACAGGCCAACCACTGGGTGAAAGCGCTCATTGCCCGTATCTCAAATGAGATACATAGTGAGACTTTTGGAGGAAAAATAATGGCCACCCAGACTTCGATGCTGCACGTCCGAATTGACGAAGAGATCAAGGCACAGGCAGCAGACACGCTGGCTAAATTTGGGCTCACCGTGTCTGACGCAGTGCGCATCCTGCTTACCCGCGTTGCCAGAGAGGGCGCGCTCCCCCCCGGATTTACAAGCGACGCGGATGCCTACGACCGATGGTTCAAGGCAAAGGTGCGCGAAGCGATCGAAGACTCCAGCCCCAGGCTTTCCCATGAAAGCGTGATGGAGGAAGCAACGACACTACTCAAAAGGAAGCGTGGTGCTGACAGTTGAATGGAGCAAGCAGGCCAAGGCTGATCTGCTGGCGATTCTGGACCATATTTCTGATGACAACCCTGCGGCGGCCTGGCGCTTCAGAGATGAAATAGACATGCGAATAAGCCATTTGCCTGCTCATCCCCGACTGTACAAAGCGGGGCGAGAGCAAGGGACAAGGGAAATGGTTGTATTGCCTAATTATCTGGTGGTGTACGCAGAATGCGCGAACTGCATCAGTGTTCTGCGCATTCTTCATACCGCTCGACAGTGGCCACCTGCATCAGGTTAAGCAGCGCCACTGTATGAGCATTTATGCATCAATCGGTGGGCTGCATCACCTGAACCGATCCACTTCCTTACGCAAGTCTGCCGCCAGCGCATTGAGTTCTTGAGCCGTGACGGCGAGGTTCGACACCACTTCGCGCTGCTCGCTGTTTGCCAGTGCGATGCTTTGCAGATTTGCGCTGAGCAAGGTCGCAGTGTTGCTTTGTTCCTGGGTCGCCGTGGTGATCGACGCAAACTGCTCGCCTGCCGAGCGGCTCTGCTCATCGATCTGTGCCAGCGCTGCAGCCACCTTGGCGTTACGCGTCAGGCCTTCCTGCATCAGCGCATTGCCCTGCTCCATGGTATTGATGGCGTTGCTGGTCTCTTGCTGAATGCTGGAGATCATCCCGGAGATTTCGTCAGTCGCCTGACGTGTGCGCGAAGCGAGGCTGCGCACTTCGTCGGCAACCACGGCAAAACCGCGCCCTTGCTCGCCCGCGCGCGCTGCCTCAATGGCCGCGTTGAGCGCCAGCAGGTTCGTCTGCTCGGCAATGGAGGTAATCACGCTGACGATGCCGCCGATTTCCTGCGAGCGCTGACCCAGCGTGTCGATGACGGCAGCCGTGCTGCCCAGCGACCCTGCAATCTGCTCCAGTGACGCGGACGCCTCTTCCATGGACGCACGACCGATACGGGTTTGCTGCGCATTGCCTTGGGCCATGCGCTCGGTGCTGCCCATGTTGTCGGCGATTGTCAGCGCCGTGGCACTGAATTCCTCGACGGCACCCGCCATGCTGGTGATCTCGCCCGACTGCTGCTCCATGCCTTCATACGCACCGCCGGACAGTCCGGACAACGCATGCGCACGACCACTGACTTCCTGCGCAGCGGTGCGAATGTGCGAAACCATGGTCTCCAGCGCCTGCCCCATTTTGTTGAAGCTGTTCGCCAATTGCCCGATCTCGTCATGGCTGGAGACGTTCAGGCGCACGCTGAGATTACCCGCGCCCAGCGCTTCGGCCTGATTCACCAACTCCGACAGCGGACGCAGCTTGCTGCGCAGCAACCAGATCGCAGCGCTGACGGCGATCAACATCGCCAGCAGGCTGCCAATCCCCAGTTGAGTCCCGACACTCCACGTGACCGCGCTGATTTCAGCCTTCGGCATGATCGCCAGGATCGACCATGGCCCACCGGCGAAGGGCTCGGCGACGGTGTAGAACTGCTCGCCGCCGTCTTCCCAGAACTGGCCTTTACCGGGCGTTTTGACGAGGTCAGCCAAGGTATTGCTTGCCCGGTCCAGATCCTTCACGCCTGCAGGCGGCACGAGCCATTTGTTCTGCTCGTCCAGCAACGCCAACGAGCCAGTCGAACCGATGCGGAAGCTCTTAAGATTGTCGAACTGGGCTTTCTGGGCATCGGTGTAATCGAAGCCTACGAACAGCACCGCGATGACCTTGCCGCTCGCGTCACGCACCGGGCTATATTGAGTCATGTACAAACGATCGAACAGCGAAGCACGCCCCACATAGCCCTGCCCCGCCAGCAAGCGGTCGTAGGCCGGATGTTTGTGATCGAGCACGGTGCCGATGGCACGGGAACCGTCCTGTTTGCTCAGGGAGGTGCTGATCCGGACAAAGTCATCGCCACTGCGCACGAAGACCGTCGCGACACCCGCGGTCATCTTGCGGAAATCGTCAACCTCGGCGAAATCGTTGTTCAGCGCATTGCCATTAAGGAGCAATGCGGGCGTCTGCAGGCCCGCGACGGCTATCTGTTGATCGTTCTGAACGGTCAGTCCGCTGCCAAAGCGCTTTTCGAACAGCCCGCTCAGGCGCTGAGTACTGTCGCGCAGCGTGCTGTGGAACGTGTTCAGTTGATCCGCCAGCAACCGGGCTTCGCTGCCCATGTGCTCTTCACGAATGGTGAGGTTCGCCGAATCCAGTGAGCGCAAGGCAAACAATGTGCTGCCGCTGATGACTACGGCGAGGATTACGGCCAGGGCGATACCCAGTTGCGAGGCAATTCGGGCGCGAGGCTGTGGCATGGAAGCTCCTTTCCGAAGGACCGGATCATCCTGATCTCAGGAACACCATTCGGATCTTTTCTGATAGATGAAATCGATGAACCGATCAGAACAATCGGGTCTGCAATTACACATTCGGCTGACGATAGAAATACTTGAGTCCTACGTGTGGTCTTAGGATAAAAGGTGTAACCGTATTTTACAGCGCTTTAGCCATCCATTGGCCATCACTGCAGAATCGTGACCTGCGGCAGCTCCATCGCCTGCACTTCGCCCTGCAAAAAGTCGCTCAACCGACGCAGACGCTCGCCGCCGGGCCGGGTTTTTGGCCAGACGAGGTAGTAATTCTCGCCGCTGACAACCGCCGTTCGCCAAGGCAGGCTGAGGCGACCCTGTAGCACGTCCTCTGCGACCATCAACAGATCGCCCATGGACACGCCGTAGCCTCGCGCCGCAGCGATCATGCCCAGCTCCAGCGTGTCGAAAACCTGACCGCCCTTGAGCGAGATCTGATCGGACAACCCCATGCGCTCAAGCCAGCTGCGCCAGTCGCGACGGTCTGGCGTGGGATGCAGCAGCTCGGCGCTCGCCAGACGCTGGACATCCCACGGGCTGTCATCCAGCAAATTGGGCGCCCCCACAGGGATCAGCAATTCCGGGAACAGATAGGTCGCCTCCCAGTCCGGCGGAAAGTGCCCTCGGCTGAGCAGCACGGCACAGTCAAACGGCTCCTGCGTAAAATCGACATTGTCGATGTCCATCCAGGCGCTGGTCAGCTGCACTTCATTGCCGACCTGAAGGTGACGAAACCGGCTCAGGCGCGCCAACAGCCAACGCATGGTCAGCGTCGACGGCGCCTTCATGCGCAGAATGCCTTCCTCGGCCATCAAGGCGCTGCAGGCCCTCTCCAGCGCAGAGAAACCTTCGCGTATCCCCGGCAGCAACTCCCGGGCGGCCTCCGTCAACTGAAGGTTGCGCCCGTTGCGACGAAACAAACGGCAGGCAAAGTGTTCTTCCAGCGTGCGGATATGCCGACTGACCGCGCTCTGCGTGATCGACAGCTCTTCAGCGGCGCGAGTGAAGGATGCATGTCGCGCGGCCGCTTCAAAGGCCCGCAGCGCATAGAGCGGAGGAAGACTGCGGGACATGTGGCTCTCCTTCTGATTCGGCAGGCGAAGACTTTATCGCAAAATTCCAGGATGAGTTTTACTCATGCCAATGATCGTATTTATCCCTTTGTGCATTGGCGCCCGAATCACCAGAATGGGCTGCTCTAAAACGCCTTCTCCCTGAGCGCCATAAACATGCATCAGCACGCTTTCAAAGAACTGTGGATCATCCTGCGTCTGGCCGGGCCGCTGATTGCATCGCAGATGGCGCACATGCTGATGGTCTTCACTGACACGGTGATGATGGGCAAGCTTGGCCCGGACTCGCTCGCCGGCGGCGGCCTGGGCGCAGCCAGCTACAACTTTGTCTCGTTCTTTTGCGTAGGCGTGATGGCAGCCGTCGGCACGCTCGTGGCCATTCGTCATGGCGCCAATGATGCCGCCGGGGCAACCCGCCTGACGCAAGCCGGGCTGTGGCTGGCGTGGGGGATGGCACTGATCGCGGCACTTATTCTCTGGAATCTGGAGCCGATCCTGCTCAACTTCGGTCAGGACGAAGCGAACGTTCACATGGCCAGCCAGTTCCTGATCACGTTGCCGCTGGCACTCCCGGGCCTGCTGAGCTTCATGGCGCTGCGGGGTTTCACCAGCGCTCTGGGACGCGCCACGCCAGTCATGGTCATCAGTCTGGTGGGCGTCGCCGTCAACTTCGGCCTGAACTACGCCTTCATTCATGGCCTGTTCGGTCTGCCGCACTGGGGTCTGATGGGCATTGGTCTGGTCACGGCCATTGTCACCAACAGTATGGCGTTGGCGCTCGCCCTGCATATCCGCTACCACCACGCTTACGCCGCGTACCCGATCCACAAAGGGCTGATGAATCTCTCGCGTACTTGCCTCAAAGAGCTTTGGCGGCTGGGTCTGCCGATTGGCGGCACCTACGCGGTAGAAGTCGGGCTTTTCACCTTCGCCGCGTTTTGTATGGGCGCCATGGGCAGCACGCAGATGGCCGCCCACCAGATCGCGCTGCAATCGGTGTCGATGGCATTCATGGTGCCCGTGGGTATCTCTTACGCGGTCACCATGCGCATCGGACTGCATTATGGCGCGGGCAATCTGCTGCTCGCGCGCACGGCGGGACGCATGGGGATCGGCTTCGGCGGATTGCTGATGCTGCTGTTCGGCCTGCTCTTCTGGGTAGCGCCCCATGCCGTCATCGGCCTGTTCGTGGACATCAATGACCCGACCTATCAAGGCGTTGTGGAATTGGCGGTCAAGCTGCTGGCGATTGCCGCCTGGTTCGAGATTCTGGACGGCACACAAACCATCGCGATGGGCGCAATTCGGGGCTTCAAGGATGCGAAGACTACCTTCCTGATCGGGCTGGCGAGCTACTGGATGGTCGGCGCGCCGCTGGCGTGGGGCCTCGGGTTTCCCGCTCAGCAAGGCGCGGTTGGCGTGTGGTGGGGTCTGGCGGTGGGCCTGCTGTGCTCGGCAGTGGCGCTGACCTACGCGTTCGAGCGCAAGAGCGCGCAATTACTGCGCAAGGAGGCCACGGGCGTCGTGGTGATGGGCTGACCCACGAACTGCGCGGCTTACAAGCCTTGGCTCAACCGCGCCTTGCCCTGATCGAACATCAGGTAGTTGAGCAGTTCCGGCAGCGCCAGCGGGTGGCTGATCAGATAGCCCTGAGCCTGATCGCAGTTGAAGCTGCGCAGCAGCGCCAGCTGTTCCGGTGTTTCGACGCCCTCGGCCACAACTTCCAGACTGAGGTTATGCGCCAGATTGATCATGGCGTGCACCAGCTTGCGGTTTTCCTCGCGCTGCTCCATTTCTCCGACGAAGCTTTTGTCGATCTTCAACAGCGTGATCGGCAGGCTGTTCAAGTGGACGAACGACGAGAAACCGGTGCCGAAATCATCGAGGGAGAAACGCACGCCCAGTCTGCCCAACGCGTCCATGGTCTGTTTGACCAGATCACTGCGACGCATGACGGCCGTTTCAGTGAGCTCGAACTCCAGCCACTGCGCGTCGATGCCGCGTTCGGCTATCAGCCGGCTCAATGTAGCCAGCAGTTGGTTGTCCTGGAACTGGCGGAACGACAGATTGATCGCCATGTGCAGCGGCGGCAGGCCTTTCTCGCGCAGGGTCTGCATGTCGCGCAGCGCGCGCGAAATAACCCAGTATCCCAACGGGACGATCAGCCCGCTCTGCTCGGCCAGCGGTACGAACTCGCTGGGTGGCAGCAGACCTCGCTCTGCGTGACGCCAGCGCACCAGCGCCTCCAACCCCAGAATATGCCCGGTTTTCAGGCACAGCCGCGGCTGATAATGCAGCTCCAGCTCGTCGCGACGCAGCGCTCTGCGCAACTCGCTTTCCAGGTCGGCGAGGCTGCGGGCGTTGCGGTTGATGCGTTCATTGAAGACATGAAACGTGCAGCCCTGAATCCCTTTGGCCTGTTGCATCGCAATGTGCGCGTGCCACATCAACGGGTCGGCGCCGCCATCGGCACGGGCGTGAGCGATGCCCAGGCTGCAGCCGATCAATAGGCTTTCTCCGTCGACCCAGTAAGGCTCAGACAATGCCTCAGTGATGCGCTCGGCGACACATTCGGCCCGGCCTGACGCGCGTCGCGTGTCGATCAAAAGGGCGAACTCATCACTGCCCAGGCGGGCCAGTTGATCGCACGCTTCCAGCTGGCTTTTCAGACGCGCAACCACCTGCAGAATCAGCCGATCGCCCGCCTGATGACCCAGCGCATCGTTTGCACGGCGGAAGTTATCCAGATCCAGATGCCCTAACGCCAGGCCACGGCCATTAAACTCGGCCAGGCGCGCGGCGAGCAGCGTTTGAAAGCCCTGCCGGTTGGCGATGCCGGTCAGCGGATCCTGCTCGGCGAGGCGATTGAGCGTGTTTTCGAGTACACCGCGCTCGCGCACATGGCGCAAGCAGCGCCGCAGGCTTTGGGTCGTGAGCGTGTCACGCACGAGCCAGTCGCTGACGCCGATGGGATCATGATCGGGTTCATCATCGAGCAACAACACTGTCGGCCAGTTGCATTGGCCAGCGGCCGGCTGCAATGCCACGGTGGTGAGCAGAATGCGCGATTGAGGGGGCTCGTCTGGATGGGCGATAGCTTCCCAGCTCGACGCGCAGTCAAGGATCGCGGCGTCTCCAAGCGGCGCCATGCACTCGCGCAGCAATGCCCGCCATTCGGGCGATTCCGCCAGAAGCAGCAAACGCAAGGGTTCGACAGGCGTAGACAAGCTAGCTCCCCACACAAACGAAAGACATTGGCGAGCCCTCAAACGAGGGTCGTCAAACGCGAGTATGAATCGCGCGATGCGCAAATGTAACAAAACGGCGAAATATAGATAGCGTGACGCATCACAGTGTCGGACGGTCGCTGCACAATCCGCCGACCCTGTTAAAATGCCCGCCCTTTTTAAAAGCGATCCCATTTTTCCTCATGTCCCGACTCAATCCCCGGCAACAAGAAGCCGTGAACTACGTCGGCGGCCCTCTTCTGGTGCTCGCCGGTGCAGGCTCCGGCAAGACCAGCGTGATCACGCGCAAGATTGCTCACCTGATCCAGAACTGCGGCATTCGCGCGCAATACATCGTGGCCATGACCTTTACCAACAAGGCGGCGCGAGAAATGAAAGAGCGGGTCGGCACCCTGCTGCGCGCAGGCGAAGGGCGCGGCCTGACAGTGTCGACGTTCCACAACCTGGGTCTGAACATCATCCGCAAGGAGCACGCACGCCTGGGCTACAAGCCCGGTTTCTCGATTTTCGACGAAACTGACGTCAAGGCGCTGATGACCGACATCATGCAGAAGGAATACTCGGGCGACGACGGCGTCGACGAGATCAAGAACATGATCGATTCCTGGAAAAACGACCTGATCCTGCCCGCAGAAGCCCTGGCCAACTCGCGCAACCCCAAGGAGCAGACCGCCGCCATCGTCTACACCCACTACCAGCGCACGCTCAAGGCGTACAACGCGGTGGACTTCAACGACCTGATCCTGCTGCCAGTGAAGCTGTTCCAGGAACACGCCGACATCCTCGAAAAATGGCAGCACAAGGTCCGCTACCTGCTGGTGGACGAATACCAGGACACCAACGCCAGCCAGTATCTGCTGGTGAAAATGCTCATTGGCACACGTTGCCAGTTCACCGTGGTGGGCGACGACGACCAGTCGATCTACGCATGGCGTGGTGCGCGGCCAGAAAACCTCATGCTGCTCAAGGACGACTATCCGTCGCTCAAAGTGGTGATGCTGGAGCAGAACTACCGTTCGACCAGCCGCATTCTGCGCTGCGCCAACGTGCTGATCTCCAACAACCCTCACGCGTTCGAGAAGCAGCTGTGGAGCGAAATGGGCCACGGCGATGAAATCCGCGTGATCCGCTGCAAGAACGAAGACGCCGAAGCCGAGCGCGTGGCGGTCGAGATTCTCAGTCTGCACCTGCGCACCGATCGTCCATACAGCGATTTCGCCATCCTGTATCGCGGTAACTATCAGGCCAAGCTCATCGAGCTGAAGCTGCAGCACCACCAGATTCCCTATCGTCTGTCGGGCGGCAACAGCTTCTTCGGGCGTCAGGAAGTGAAGGATCTGATGGCCTACTTCCGCCTGCTGGTCAATCCGGATGACGACAACGCGTTCCTTCGGGTGATCAACGTCCCGCGTCGGGAAATCGGCTCGACGACACTGGAGAAACTCGGTAACTACGCCACCGAGCGCAAGGTGTCGATGTACGCCGCCACGGACGAAATCGGCCTGGGCGAACACCTTGACGGCCGCTTCACCGACCGTCTCAAGCGCTTCAAACACTGGATGGACGGTGTGCGTCAGCAATGCGCGACCCAGGATCCGATTGCGGCGCTGCGCAGCATGGTCATGGACATCGACTACGAAAACTGGATTCGTCAGAACAGCTCCAGCGACAAGGCCGCCGATTACCGCATGGGTAACGTGTGGTTCCTGATCGAAGCGTTGAAAAACACGCTGGAGAAAGACGAAGAAGGTGGCATGACCATCGAAGAGGCGATCGGCAAACTGGTCCTGCGCGACATGCTCGAACGTCAGCAGGAAGAGGAAGATGGCGCCGAAGGTGTGCAAATGATGACCTTGCACGCGTCCAAGGGCCTGGAATTTCCCTACGTGTTCATCATGGGCATGGAAGAAGAAATCCTGCCGCACCGCTCCAGCATCGAGGCGGACACCATTGAAGAAGAACGCCGTCTCGCCTACGTGGGCATCACCCGCGCCCGTCAGACGCTGGCGTTCACGTTCGCTGCCAAACGCAAGCAGTACGGGGAAATCATCGACTGCCTGCCGAGCCGTTTTCTCGATGAGTTACCGCCGGATGACCTCGCCTGGGAAGGCAACGACGACACGCCGACCGAAGTGAAAGCCGTACGCGGCAACACTGCGCTGGCGGATATACGGGCCATGCTCAAACGCTAAGCTTTGACAGACCCAAAACCACCGTTCAAATTTTTATTTCGCGCATTTGCGCCCTGAGGACCACCCACGTGGAAGCACTGCACAAGAAAATTCGCGAGGAAGGCATCGTACTTTCCGACCAGGTATTGAAGGTCGACGCGTTTCTCAACCATCAGATCGATCCGGTCCTGATGCAGCAGATCGGTGACGAGTTCGCCACGTTGTTCGCAGACTCAGGGATCACCAAGATCGTCACCATCGAAGCCTCCGGCATCGCGCCAGCGGTAATGACCGGTCTGAAGCTCGGCATTCCGGTGATCTTCGCGCGCAAGCATCAGTCGCTGACGCTCACCGAAAACCTGTTTTCGGCAACGGTGTACTCGTTCACCAAACAGACTGAAAGCACCATCGCGATCAGCACCCGTCACCTGAACAGCAGTGATCGCGTGTTGATCATCGATGACTTTCTGGCCAACGGAAAAGCGTCGCAGGCGCTCATTTCAATCATCAAACAAGCGGGTGCAACGGTCGCCGGATTGGGCATCGTGATCGAGAAGTCATTCCAGGGCGGCCGTGCCGAGCTGGATTCGCAGGGCTATCGTGTGGAATCGCTCGCACGGGTGAAATCGTTGAACGGTGGAGTGGTCACCTTCGTCGAATGATACCCGCGCTCGTACAGCGCCTCACACCCAGTGTGAGTGAAGTTGCTCACGAAAGCTGGCCTTCGGACGCTGATGCATCTGTGAACGTAACGGCCCCTTCGTGAGTACGCTCGTTCCCTCAGGTCCTGTGTACCAAGTAGAACTGGAGATAGCTTATGAACATCGGCGAAAAACTGAGCGTTGAAGCCTTCTTCGACCCGCAGACCTCGACCATCAGCTACCTGGTCATCGACCGCTCGACAGGCAAAGCCGCGCTGATCGACAGCGTGCTGGATTACGATCCGAAATCCGGCCATACCCGCACGGAGTCTGCAGACAAGCTCATCGCTCGCGTGCGTGAACTGGCGCTTGAAGTGGAGTGGATACTCGAAACCCACGTTCATGCCGACCACATCTCCGCTGCTGCTTACCTGAAGGAACAGCTCGGCGGCAGCATCGCCATCGGCAGCCATATCACCCGCGTGCAGAAGGTCTTCGGCACGCTGTTCAACGCAAAGGGTGAGTTCGCACGCGACGGCAGCCAGTTCGATCAACTGCTGGAAGACGACGCATCGTTCGGCATCGGTACGCTTCGGGGCAAGGCGATGCACACGCCCGGTCACACGCCGGCATGCATGACGTACCTCATCGAGACCGAAGATGAAAGCGTCGCGTTCGTTGGCGACACGCTGTTCATGCCGGACTACGGCACCGCCCGCTGCGACTTCCCGGGCGCTGACGCTCGCACGCTGTATCGCTCGATCGGCCGGATACTCAGCCTGCCGCCGCAGACACGGCTGTACATGTGTCACGACTACCTGCCAAACGGCCGGGAGCTGATGTACATGACGACCGTCGCCGAGCAACGCGCCAGCAACATCCATATCCGCGAAGGCATCGATGAAGATGCGTTCGTCGAAATGCGCGAAAAACGCGACGCCACCCTTGAGATGCCGGTGCTGATCTTGCCTTCGGTGCAGATCAACATGCGTGCAGGTCATTTGCCGGAAGCCGAGGACAACGGCGTGCGCTATCTGAAGATTCCGATCAACGCGTTGTGAATCAATGACGTGCAGTACGATTGAAGCTGTGGGAGTGAGATTGCTTACTCCCACGAAACCTTGTCATTGCTCACCTGAAAGTCTCTCTCAACTATGGATGAACACGAACTGATCGGAGCCGGCCTCGGCACGATCATCGGAGCGATATTGGCGCTGACCGGCGCAGGCGGCGGTATTCTTGCGGTCCCGCTGCTGGTGTTTGCCTTGCACTTGTCGATGGTCGAAGCCGCCCCGGTGGGACTGTTGGCGGTGGGGCTGGCCGCGGCAGTTGGCGCGCTGCTCGGCCTGCGACAAGGCATCGTGCGTTATCGAGCCGCGCTGTTCATCGCGATGATCGGTATTTGTTTTGCACCTCTGGGGCTGTGGCTCGCTCATCAGGTGCCGAATGCGCCGCTGGCGCTGGGATTCGCGCTGATATTGACGTACGCGTGCGGCCGCATTTATCGCAAGGCCGCTCACGAACTGCGTCACGGAAAGCCGCCGGAACGCGCGGATTTCCTGCCTTGTGTGCTGAACCCGCTTGAAGGTCGACTGCGCTGGACGCTGCCTTGTGCCCGCTCACTGGCAATCACGGGCGTGTGTTCCGGCGTGTTATCCGGATTGCTGGGCGTCGGCGGCGGGTTTGTCATTGTCCCGGCATTGACCCGTTACACCGATCTGGACGTCAAAAGCATCGTCGCCACATCGCTGACCGTAATCGCGCTGGTTTCCACAGCCAGTGTCGTGACCGCCAGCGTCAGCGGCGTAATGCACTGGACCGTCGGCCTGCCCTTCGCCGCAGGTGCAGTGGCTGGATTGCTGGCTGGACGGCAGCTGGCGGGCTTTCTGGCAGGCCCTCGGCTACAGCAGTTGTTTGCGATCAGCGGGTTCTGCGCGGCGGTCTTGCTGATCATCAAGACCCTGTCCTGATCACCCACATCGGTAAGAACGCGCCTCCCGCGATGATTGCATGTCTGTCACAGCCACGTTGACTGACATATCGCATTCGCGGGCAAGGAGGACCGCCACGCCGGTCGCTCCTAGGGTGGGGAAAATTCAGACGTGAGTGGCCTGCAACCCTGCCAGCAACAGGCGCTGGTACAGCTCCTCGCGCAAGCCCTGTGGCCGATCCAGCCCCATGCGCTGCAAGTGCTCGGGAAACGCCTCACCCTCGGGCGCTTCGAGCGTCGCTTTACCCAGTTCGATGATTTCAGTGAGCTTGAATTTGCTTTTGATCCAGTTCAAAGCCCGCAGCAAATCACGCTCCTCGGGCGTGAAGTCTGTGCCTAGCGGGTATTCGATGAACAGCGAGGCAAACCGGCCACGAATATCTTTCAGACGCTCCGGGGTGTTCTGCGTAAAGAGCGGGTCGAGACGGAAACCCTTCGGTAACTTGCCAGCCTTCTGCGCCTGATCGATCAGGCCGGGCTGAAAGCGTGAATCGCTGACATTGAGCAGCGCCTCAATGACCGCTGCGTCGGTTTTCCCGCGTAGGTCGGCAATGCCGTACTCGGTGACGACGATGTCGCGCAGATGCCGAGGGATGGTGGTGTGCGCGTAATCCCACACGATGTTCGAACTGACTTCCCCGGCAGATTCGCGCCAGCTGCGCAGGATCAGCACCGACCGCGCACCTTCCAGCGCGTGGGCCTGAGCGACGAAGTTGTACTGTCCGCCGACGCCGCTGACCACTCGCCCATCCGCCAGTTGATCCGACACCGCCGCGCCCAGCAGCGTGACCGTGAAGGCGCTGTTGATGAACCGTGCATCGCGACGCTGCGCACGCTTGAGCGCTTCATCGCCATACAGCTCATTGATGTAACTGATGGCCGTCATGTTGATCTGCGCCAACTGCGCGCTGGGCAGCTCACGCAATCGCTCATAGAAACTGCGCGGCCCCAGGAAGAATCCGCCGTGGATCAGCACGCCCTCCGGATGCGCCGATTCGTCCAGCACACCGCTGTCTGCCAGTTGCTGCAGCGCGACATCCGGGTAAACCTTGCGCCGAATGATCCCGGCGTCGAGCAGTACCAACAGCCCGTTCACCAGCATCTCGCTACAGCCGTAAAGGCCGGTGGCGAATGGCATTACCCCGCCCTGCGCTTCAATCAGCGGCCGCCACGTGGAAATGCCGTCCAGCTCGGCGAGGCATGCGCGGTAGGTTTCGTTGTCTGCCTGACGTGCCAGCAACGCGGCGGTCAACGCATCGCCCATCGAACCGATGCCAATCTGCAAGGTGCCGCCATCGCGCACCAGCGTACTGGCGTACAAACCGATGAAATGGTCCTGAAAACCAACGGGCATATTCGGCGTTGAGAACAGCGTGCTGCGTTCTTCGTGCTCAATCAGCAGGTCGAAGGTGTCGATATCAACCTCCGAATCACCCGGGATATAAGGCAAATCGGCGTGAACGTGACCCAGCAGCAAAATGCTCTCGCCTGTTGCTCGACGCTTTTCCAGCATCGGCAGCAGGTCGAGGGTGATGTCCGGATTACAGCTCAGGCTAAGGGTCCCCGGACCTGTCGGGTCGGCGGCCACCAGTTGCGCGACGAGATTCAGACCGCTGGCATTGATGTCTCGGGCCGCGTGGCTGTAGTTGCTGCTGACATAGTCCTGCTGCGCCGACGTGCTGTTGAGCAGGCTGCCGGGCTGCATGAAAAACTGCTCGACCTGGACGTTGGAAGGGAGGTTGTCCTTGCGCAGATCGGCCAGAAAGTCGAGTTCGGGGTAGTCGCCAAACACCCGCTCCAGAAAAGGCTCCAGAAACCGGCCCTGCAAGCCATCGCCCGCATCCGGGCGACCCAGACACAACGCCGTATAGATCGTGAGTTGCCGCTCGGGAAGCGTTTTGATGCGCGCGTAAAGCGCATTGGCAAAGCGATTGGGCTTGCCCAGCCCCAGCGGCATGCCCATGCGAATGTGCGAGGGCAACTCGGCCAGTACATGATCGACGGCTTGCTCGATCGAGCAGGAATGCGGCATCCGGCCTCTCCTGGTTTGTTATTCGATGGTGCTTGGACCGGGCATCGACGGGATTTGCTGCAAACCGTCAGGGAGGAAAGCCGATTTGATTCCGGGTGACCTGCGCAGGCGTAATTTTTTACCCTGCGCCGCAGTACAGTCTTCGAACATCTGCAGCATCAATCCCGGCGGGTATCAATCGCCACCAGCTTGTCTTCGATGAATTTCAGATGTTGAGAGGCGCCATTGCGCGGCCCGTAGACCCAAAGACTGACCTTTACGGCATTGAGCTTGGGCACTCCGTTGACTCGGGCAACCGGATTCTGGTCCTCGCTGCGATCAGGCGCCCCGCACTTCTCACGCACAACGCTCGCCGTGTCTCCCAGGCTGACCAGCGCTGTCCCGCAACGCATGGTCGCGCTGGCAAAGCCTGTGAACATCAACAACGAAAGTCCCGACAGCAGCAGTGATTTTCTGAACATGAAGCCTCGTTTCTGGCAATGCTCCCGGCGTGCTATAGCCCGGACATCTTCTTGATCGCACCCTTGAGTTCGTCATCCGAACAATCGGCGCAAGTGCCTTTAGGCGGCATGGCGTTGATGCCGGTGATGGCTTTGGCAAGCAGCCCGTCCAGCCCGCCCTGCTCCTTGGCGCGCTTGTCCCACTCCGCGTTGTCGCCGATTTTCGGCGAGCCCAGCAGACCGGTGCCATGACAGGCGTTGCAGTGTTTGCCGATGACATCGTCCGGACTTTTTGCGCCACCGCCGCCCGCGGTCGCGGCGACATCCATGCCCGGACATTCCTTGCCTTGAACACAGACTTGTCCGACAGGTTCGAGACGTTTGGCGAGGTCATCACGGGTGGCGGCCTGGACCGCGAACGCCCAGAACGAAAGGAGTGCCACGACAGCCAGGATCTTATTAGTTATGTTCACGCTCTCACCCTCATGGTGGCTATACAGCGCCCGCGGCCACGGTATCGGCAGGTTGCGAAAGTATAGCGGGTCGCCCGGCGGCCTCAACGTCCCTCAAACCAGCAGGGTTATCGGCGCCGCAACCAGAGGCTCGCATGCCCTGCCCTGCCTTGAGGCCAGGGCATGCGGAGTGATGCGGGTCAGAAATTCGCGGGCGTGGCGGCGCTGATCAGACGCGCCGGGACGTCGAACGGGTTGCGGAAGCGGTGCGGTCGGGTGCTCTCGAAATAGTAGCTGTCGCCCGCCTCGAGCACATAGGTATCGAGGCCCACCACCAATTCGAGTCGGCCCTCCACCAGAATCCCGGTCTCCTCGCCTTCGTGCACGAGCATCTCGTCGCCGGTGTCGGCGCCCGGCGGATAGACCTCGGATAGAAACGCAATGGCGCGGCCCGGATGGGATTTGCCCACCAGTTTCATGGTGACAGCGCCGTCGGAGATATCGATCAGTTCGCTGGCTTTGTAGACCACTTGGGTCGGATTTTCTGGCTCGAGCTCTTCGGAAAAGAACTCCACCATGGACATCGGTATGCCGCCCAGCACCTTGCGCAGCGAGCTGATCGAGGGACTGACGCTGTTCTTCTCGATCATTGAAATGGTGCTGTTGGTCACGCCCGCTCGTTTGGCGAGTTCACGCTGGGACAGACCTTTGAGTTTACGAATGGATTGCAGTCGTTCACCGACGTCCAATGCTGGAGTCCTCCTGATGATCGAGTGGGGTCAAGTGGTCGCCATCATCGCAACAGCGTTCAGTATTTACAACACTTGAGCCCCTTACCCGATCAGCAAAGGGACTAGCGGCCGCCATGGGCCACGGAGGGTGAACGACAGTCAGCCTCCTCGCGCGTGGTCAAGCCCCGGAATAGAGCCTCGGCACGCGTTTCAGATTGCAGAATATCTGATAGGGGATGGTGCCGGCGCGGGCTGCGACATCGCTCGCCAGCACGTTCTTGCCCCACAGTTCGACGCGACTGCCCAGGCCTGCACCCGGTACGTCGGTCAGGTCGACGCACAACATGTCCATCGACACTCGACCCAGCAACTGGCTGCAATGTCCGTCAATCATCACCGGCGTTCCGGTCGGTGCCTGACGGGGATAGCCGTCGGCATAACCCAAGGCCACAACGCCGATGCGCATAGTGCGCTCGGCAACGAACGCACCGCCGTAACCCACCGGCTCGCCGGCTGGCAGATCGCGCACGCAAATGACACGGGATTCCAGCGTCATGACAGGTTGAAGTCGATCCGCAACCGCCTGCGGCTGATCGAAGGGCGTTGTGCCGTACAGCATGATGCCCGGACGAACCCAGTCACTCGGTACGTTGGGCCAGCCCATGACGCCCGGCGAATTGCGCAGGCTGACTTCAGCTGCCAATGCTCCGCGGGCTGCCTGAAAAATCGCCACTTGCTCTTCAGTCCGCACGCTGTCCAGTTCGTCGGCACGGGCGAAGTGAGTCATCAGCACGACCTTCGAAGCCTTGCCACTCGCCAGAAGGCGCTGATACGCGGCTTGATAGTCGTCAGGATGAATACCGACGCGATGCATCCCCGAATCCATCTTCAGCCAGATGTTCAGCGGCTTGCCGACCGCAGTTTTTTCGATGGCTTCAAGCTGCCACAGCGAATGCACCACGCACCAGAAGTCATGCTCGACGATCAGTGCCAGTTCATCGGCGTCGAAAAAGCCTTCCAGCAGCAGAACCGGCGCGTTGATGCCCGCTTGACGCAACTCCAGCGCCTCTTCGATACACGCCACGGCGAAACCGTCCGCTTCGGATTCCAGAGCCTGCGCCACACGCACCGCCCCATGCCCGTAAGCGTCGGCCTTGATCACGGCGAGCGCTTTTGCGCCTGTGGTTTCGCGGGCGAGTTGGTAGTTGTGGCGCAGGGCGGAGAGATCGATGAGGGCGCGAGCTGGACGCATGGCGGTGAGGTTCTGTGAAGGAAGTTGAGAACCTGCGGGAGCGAGATTGCTCACGAATGCGGCGAGGAAGACAACACATCTGCGTCGTCTCTCAGCACGCCTTCGCAAGCAAGCTGGTACCCACAGGGACGATGTTGGGTCAGCGATTCAAGGCAGTGCAGCGATGACCGACATTTCGACCAAGACATTCGGTGCGGCCATCTTCGCCTCGACGGTGGCGCGGGCAGGCGCGAAACCCTTCGGCAACCACGTGTCCCAGATGCCGTTCATGGCGGCGAATTGCGTGCCGATGTCATTCAGGTAGATCGTCACCGACAACAGCCGGCTCTTGTCGGTACCCGCAAGATCCAGCAGGCGCTCGATATTGCCCAGCACCTCGCGGGTCTGTTGCTCGATTCCCGCATTCAGGTCGTTAGCCACTTGCCCGGCAACGTAAACGGTGCCGTTGTGGACAACGAGCTGACTCATGCGCTCATTGGTGAGCTGGCGCAGGATTGACATGTTTTGCGATCTCCCTGGAATTGCCGTAACGAGAAATATCAAGGCCTTCGGCGCTGATCTGAGGTTTCTTGCGGGCGATCAGGTCGGCCAGCAATCGGCCCGAGCCGCAGGCCATCGTCCAGCCAAGCGTACCGTGCCCGGTATTGAGGAACAGGTTGCGATAGGGCGTGGCACCCACAATCGGCGTGCCGTCCGGCGTGGTCGGCCGCAAGCCGGTCCAGAAACTGGCCTGAGCCAAGTCACCGCCCTGAGGATAGAGGTCGTTGACGATCATCTCCAGCGTTTCGCGCCGGCGAGGATTAAGCGACAGATCGAAGCCCGCGATTTCCGCCATGCCGCCTACGCGAATGCGGTTGTCGAAACGGGTGATCGCGACTTTGTACGTCTCATCAAGAATGGTGGAGGTCGGCGCCATCTCAGGCCGGGTGATCGGCACGGTGAGCGAATAACCCTTGAGCGGGTAAACCGGCGCTTTGATCCCCAGCGGCTTGAGCAATTGCGGCGAGTAGCTGCCGAGGGCGAGCACGTAACGATCGGCCGTTTCCAGCTTGCCGTCGATGCGCACGCCGTTGATGCGGTCGCCGGCAAAATCGATCGACTCGATGGATTGCCCGAACCGGAACTCGACGCCCAGATTCACGCACATTTCGGCCAGGCGAGTGGTGAACAGCTGGCAATCGCCGGTCTGATCATTGGGCAGACGCAAGGCGCCGGCGAGAATATTGCTGACATTGGCCAGAGCGGGTTCGACGCGCGCGATACCAGCGCGGTCGAGCACTTCGTAAGGCACGCCCGCCTGCTGCAGCACGGCGATGTCTTTGGCCGCGTTGTCCAGTTGCTCCTGCGTGCGGAACAGCTGAGTCGTGCCCAGCGTACGCCCCTCGTATGCGATGCCGGTCTCGGCACGCAACTCGTCGAGGCAATCGCGGCTGTACTCGGACAGACGCACCATCCGCTCCTTGTTCACCGCGTAGCGATTCTGCGTGCAGTTACGCAGCATTTGCGCCATCCACAGGTACTGATCGATATCGGCAGTCGCCTTGATCGCCAGCGGCGCGTGGCGTTGCAGTAACCACTTGATTGCCTTGAGGGGGACACCCGGGGCAGCCCAGGGCGACGCATAACCCGGCGAAACCTGGCCGGCGTTGGCAAAGCTGGTTTCCATGGCTGCGGCTGGCTGACGGTCCACGACAGTCACTTCGAAGCCTGCACGAGCCAGATAATAAGCACTGGTGGTACCGATTACGCCACTTCCAAGGACCAGAACGCGCATGTTGATTCCCTCATCGCGGATATCCGCTGACGTTTTGATATTTAAAGCAAGGATGTGCGCAGTATAAAAAGCATCGAGCAGTGCTTTTCACTATATAAACGCCTATATTCGGATTTAAGTCCCGGCAACCATCGTTTTGGCAGAGGAGGTATTTCGATGCGCACTCAGCATCAATCAAAGCGTGAACTCGACAAGATCGACCGCAACATCCTGCGCATCCTGCAAAGCGACGGCAGAATCTCTTTTACCGAGCTGGGCGAGCGTGTGGGTCTGTCCACGACGCCATGCACTGAACGCGTCCGCAGGCTGGAGCGTGAGGGCATCATCATGGGCTACAACGCCCGGCTCAATCCGCAGAACCTGAAGGCTAGCCTGTTGGTCTTCGTCGAGATCAGTCTGGATTACAAATCGGGCGACACCTTTGAGGAATTCCGCCGGGCAGTCCTGAAGCTCCCGCACGTGCTGGAATGCCACCTGGTTTCGGGAGATTTCGACTATCTGGTGAAAGCTCGTATTTCGGAGATGGCTTCATACCGCAAATTGCTGGGCGACATCCTGCTGAAACTGCCGCACGTGCGTGAATCGAAGAGCTACATCGTGATGGAAGAAGTGAAAGAGAGCCTGAGCCTGCCAATCCCGGAGTGACGGACCCTGCGCACAACAGGATAGGCTCGCGCCCACAGACAGGGCTGCTCCGCCTTCATTGCGTCAAACCAGGACCTGCCGCGTCGATGCGATGAATTCATGCACCTGTTTCTCGACCCGCGGATGGATCAGCGTTTCCGGGCGGCGCCCGTTGGGGCATGGCAGGCGCTCAGTGGTTCCGAACAGACGGCAGATCAGCGGTCGCTCTTCGTAGACCGTGCATCCGTCGGGCCCCAGGTGAACGCAGTTCAACGCCTCAAGCGCGGCGTCCTGCTCGGCCGCTGTCTTACGTGGCAGTCGAGCCATTTCTTCGGACGACGTGGTCACCGGACCACAGCAATCGTGGCAGCCCGGCACGCATTCGAACGATGGAATCTGTCGCCGCAGATCGCGGATTTTCTGGCTGTTGCAGCCCATTGCGTGATTTTTCCCTGTGCTGGAGCCGCCATTGTGCCCCACTGTCGCCCAGCTCGACAGTCGCCGGCGTTCCTTGCCCCTGCAGCGCAGCGCGGCTACCCTCCGTAAAATTTTCCAAACAGTGCTCTCGGGATATCCAACATGAATGCTCGGCCTCCGCAGCCCGGCTCATCCAGCCACGTAGCGTCCTACTACGCCGCCAGCAGTCACACTCAACCTGCCTATCCGGTGCTTCTGGGCGAAGTCATCGCCGATGTGTGCGTGGTGGGCGGCGGGTTTTCGGGCTTGAACACCGCCATCGAGTTGGCCGAGCGGGGGCTGAGCGTCGTGTTGCTTGAGGCGCGCACCATCGGTTGGGGCGCCAGCGGACGCAACGGTGGGCAGTTGATCCGCGGCGTCGGCCACCATGTCGAGCGCTTACAGAACGTGATCGGCAGCGAAGGGGTTCGCGAACTCAAGCTGATGGGGCTTGAAGCGGTGGAAATCGTTCGTCAGCGTGTCGCCCGGCACCAGATCGACTGCGATCTGACATGGGGTTACTGCGACCTTGCGAACAAGCCCAAAGAATTCGACGGGTTTGCCGAAGATGCCCAGGAACTGCGAGGCCTGGGGTATCGGCATGAGCTGGAACTGATCGACGCCACACAGCTTGGCAGCGTCATCGGCTCGACCAACTATGCAGGCGCAATGCTGGACATGGGCTCGGGGCATCTACATCCATTGAACCTGGCCATTGGCGAAGCCGCCGTTGCGCAGTCTCTGGGGGTGCAGCTGTTCGAGCACTCAGCTGTGACGCGCCTGGAGTATGGCGCGCAGGTGAGGGTTCACACGGCACAAGGTCTGGTCAGGGCGCAGACGCTGGTGCTGGGATGCAACGCGTATCTCAACGAGCTTGATCCCGATTTGAGCGGGAAGGTCTTGCCCGCCGGCAGTTACGTCATCGCCACCGAGCCGCTTGGAGAAGAGCTCGCCCGGCAACTGATCCCGCGCAATACTGCGATGTGCGACCAGCGAGTGGCGGTGGATTATTTCCGCCTCTCAGCGGACCGGCGGCTGCTGTTCGGCGGGGCCTGTCACTATTCCGGGCGCGACCCGCAGGACATCGGCGCGTACATGCGGCCCAAGATGCTGAACGTGTTCCCGCAGCTCAAGGATGTGAAGATCGATTATCAATGGGGCGGAATGATCGGTATTGGCGCTAATCGCCTGCCGCAGATCGGGCGACTGCAGCGTCATCCGAATGTGTATTTCGCTCAGGCGTATTCCGGACATGGGCTGAATGCCACGCATCTGGCGGGTAAGCTGCTGGGTGAAGCCATCAGCGGCCAGCACAGCGGCGGCTTCGACCTGTTCGCCAAAGTCCCGCACATGACGTTCCCCGGCGGCAAGCATCTGCGCTCGCCGTTATTGGCCCTGGGAATGCTGTGGCACCGGATGAAAGAACTGCTGTAATTCCGGTTCATCCGGGAGAGCGAACGCCTTTACGAAACAGCGTCGGGCATGGATTTGCACCTTGGCGACCAGTCGTTCGCAAGCGCATTCGCTGTCACAAGAACTGCGATTCATCCTGAAAAATTCGGTTGGCATTACTCCCTCCAGAACGGCTTGAGCCCTTCCTGGCGCGCCTGCTCGTAGCTCAGACCAATGTCTTTGAGCTGCTCGGCGCTCAGGTTCAGCAACGCCCGCCGGGTGCTGCAGCGGTGTTGGTACAACCCCCAGAGTCCCAGCCCGCGCGGGGCGTTGGTCCTGACAACGTCTTCCTGACTGCGTTGAAGTTCTCCTGCATACAGACTTAACCGGACATCGCTGATACCGCTCATTTCCAGACACCTTATCATGGGTTTCGTGTGATTCCATGATGCGTCTGTATCGAAAACCATTACAGATCCAAAGAATTCTAATTTTTTGCATACAGATTCCGCACATCGACGCCTGAATGCTGTATTTTCGCCCTATCTGTATTGGTCAGCCGCCAGACTGAAACCTTGGAGTACGCCATGACCCTTTACGTTAATCTCGCCGAACTGCTGGGCACCCGTATCGAGAACGGCTTTTACCGGCCGGGCGATCGACTGCCCTCGGTTCGCGCCCTGAGCCTTGAACACGGCGTCAGCCTGAGCACCGTGCAGCAGGCGTATCGGTTACTGGAAGACAACGGCCTGGCGTCGCCCCGTCCGAAATCGGGATACTTCGTGCCAGCCGGACGCACGACCCCGGCGCTGCCCGCTGTCGGACGTCCCGCGCAGCGCCCTGTGGATATCTCGCAATGGGAACAAGTGCTCGAACTGGCCGAAGCCATTCCCAGCCCTGACGTCGTGCAACTGGCGCGCGGCATGCCAGATATCACCAGCCCGACGTTGCGTCCCCTGACTCAGGCGCTGGGCAAGATCAGCCGCCGTATGGACATGCCGGGCCTGTATTACGACAACATTCATGGCACTCAATGCCTGCGCGAACAGATCGCTAGGCTGCTGCTGGACTCAGGCACCAACATCGACCCCGAAGATTTGGTCATCACGACCGGCGCTCAAGAAGCGCTCGCCGTGAGCATCCGTTCTATCTGCCAGCCGGGCGATATCGTGGCAGTGGATTCCCCGAGCTTTCATGGCGCCATGCAAGCGCTCAAGGGCTTTGGCATGAAAGCCTTGGAAATCCCGACAGACCCCATTACCGGCATCAGCCTGGACGCGCTGGAGCTGGCACTCGAACAGTGGCCCATCAAAGCCATACAGCTGACGCCCAACTGCAATAACCCGCTGGGCTACATCATGCCGGAGGAGCGCAAGCGTGCGTTGCTGACCCTGGCGCAGCGCTTTGATGTGGCAATCATCGAAGACGACGTGTATGGCGACATGGCCTACACCTATCCGCGCCCGCGCACGATCAAATCCTTCGACGAAGACGGCCGCGTCCTGCTGTGCAGCTCGTTTTCGAAAACCCTGGCGCCCGGCCTGCGCGTCGGCTGGGTAGCGCCGGGCCGTTATCTGGATCGCGTGCTGCACATGAAATACATCAGCACCGGCTCCACCGCGACTCAACCGCAGCTCGCGATCGCGGAGTTTCTTCAAGCCGGGCATTACGAGCCGCACATGCGCCGCATGCGCGGGCAATATCAGCGCAGCCGGGACGTCATGACCGATTGGGTGACGCGCTATTTTCCCGAAGGCACTCGAGTCAGCCGGCCACAGGGCGGCTTCATGCTCTGGGTCGAACTGCCGGAAAATTTCGACTCGCTGAAGCTCAACCGCGCCTTGCAAGGTCAGGGAGTCCAGATCGCGGTCGGCAGCATCTTTTCCGCGTCAGGCAAATACCGGAACTGCCTGCGCATGAACTTTGCAGCCAAGCCGACAGCCCGAATCGAAGACGCGGTTCGCAAAGTCGGCGCAGCGGCAAAACAACTGCTGGCACACACCGATTCCGCCTGACATAACCTTTTGCAGAATGTGCGGTCATATCGCCATGGTTTGACTTCCGGATGACTGCGTTGACGAATAAATGGGCGCTGCCCTTCCTTCTGGCATTTGCCCTTTGCGTTGGCGGCTGCGCGCATGCGCCCGTTGCAGACAAACCGAGCCAGGCGCTGCCCTCTGCGCAATCGTCGTTCGGCCGCTCGATCATGGCCCAGGCGGCGCCACACGAAGGCCGTTCGGGTTTTCGCCTGCTGCCCAACAGCACCGAAGCGTTCATGGCCCGGGCCGAACTGATTCGCAATGCCAAAACCAGCCTCGATTTGCAGTACTACATCGTGCATGACGGGCTCAGCACCCGCGCGCTGATCGATGAATTGCTGCAGGCCGCCGATCGCGGCGTTCGCGTGCGCATTCTGCTGGACGACACCACCAGTGACGGCCTGGATGAGGTCATCGCCACCCTCGCTGCACACCCGAACATTCAGATCCGCCTGTTCAATCCCCTCAATCTGGGTCGCAGCACTGGCGCGACGCGCAGCCTGGGGCGGCTGTTCAATCTGTCGCAACAGCATCGACGCATGCACAACAAGCTTTGGCTGGCAGACAGCGCAGTGGCCATCGTCGGCGGGCGGAATCTGGGCGACGAGTATTTCGACGCCGAGCCGAATCTGAACTTCACCGACATCGACATGCTCAGCGTTGGCCCGGTTGCCGAGCAATTGAGCCACAGCTTCGATCAGTACTGGAACAGCACGCTGAGCAAGCCCATCGATGACTTCATGTACTGGACGCCGGACGCCAAAGACTTGGCCGAAGCCCGCCAGCGGCTGACCCACTCGCTCAACGATGCGCATGTAGAAAAGAAGGATTTGTACGAGCGACTGATGGCCTACAAGACCCAGCCGCGCATGAAAACCTGGCTCAACGAGCTGATCTGGGCGCACAACCAGGCGCTGTGGGACGCGCCCACGAAAGTGCTGTCGCGCGGTGAGCCGGACCCGCATCTGCTGCTGACCACCCAACTGAGCCCTGATCTGCTGAACGTGCACCAGGAATTGATGATGATTTCGGCGTACTTCGTGCCGGGCCAGCAAGGTCTCACTTACCTGACCGGCCTGTCCGACAAGGGCGTGTCGGTGAGCTTGTTGACCAACTCTCTGGAGGCCACGGACGTGCCTGCGGTGCATGGGGGTTATGCGCCTTATCGCAAGGCGCTGCTCGAGCACGGCGTGAAGTTGTTCGAGCTGCGGCGTCAGCCGGGTGACCCAAGCAATCGAGGCAGCGGCCCGGCATTCCTGCGCACCCGGACGCTCAAGGGTGGCTCCGAATCGAGCCTGCACAGCAAGGCGATGATCTTTGATCGCCAGAAAACCTTCGTTGGCTCATTCAACTTCGACCCCCGCTCGGTGCTCTGGAACACCGAAGTGGGGGTGCTGGTGGACAGTCCGGAATTGACCGAATACCTGCGCGAGCTGGCCTTGCAGGGTATGGCGCCGGCCATCAGCTATCAGGCGCGACTGGAGAATGACAGAGTCGTCTGGGTGACCGAGGACAACGGCAAGATACACACGCTGTACAAAGAGCCGGGCGACTGGTGGCGACGCTTGAACGCCTGGTTCAGCAGCGCGGTGGGTCTGGAGAGAATGCTCTAGGCGGCCACGGGCTGCGCACCGAACGCGCGCTCACGACGCGACAATAACACCAGGCCAAAGGCACCGGCCGCCATCAAAAGCGGCAGCGCCTGACCGCTCACCCACTGGCTTCCCGCCCCTGCTGCCAGCGGCCCCAGCAGACATCCGATGCCCCACAGCTGAGCGACGTGGGCATTGGCGCGAACCAGCGCATCGTCGCGGTAACGCTCCCCGATGAGGATCAACGACAAGGTAAACAGCCCGCCCGCACTGGCACCGAACAGCACCCACAACGGCCAGATCAGGATCGTGTCGACCAGCAGCGGAATGGCCAGGCTCGACAACATCAGCAACAGAGCGCAGCCCGAGAACAGGCGACGTCTGGACATTCTGTCTGCCAGCGCGCCGATCGGCAGCTGTAATAGCGCGTCACCCACCACAACCGTACTGACCATCGCCAGCGCAATTTCCGGCGTGAAACCCTGCTGCAGGCAATACACCGGAAGTAGCGTGAGAATCATCGCTTCAAACCCTGCAAACAGCGCGATTGCCCACGCGATTGCCGGAAGCCCGCGACAGAACCCGCCCAAATCCCGAAGCGAGACGTGGCTGGCCTCCGCGCTCGGCGCGCCGGATCTGCCCAGCAGGAGAAACGGCGAAATCGCCAGTAACGCGGTACCCACCCAAAAGCCGTAATCGGCCTCGGTACCGACCATGCCCAGCAGCAAAGGGCCGCCCAGCTGACTGAGTGCGTAGCTGCTGCCGTAAAGCGCAACCAGCTTGCCGCGCAGACGCTCGATGACCAGTTGATTGATCCAGCTCTCTCCGAGAATGAACACCATCGTCAGAATCACGCCCAGCATCAGCCGCAGGACCAGCCAGATCCAGTAATCGGGCAGCAACGCGAGCAAACCGACCGAAACGGAACCGCCCCACAAGCACAAGCGCATCAGGTTTGCGGTGCCGAGCATCGAGGCCAGCCGACTGGCGAGGCTTGCACCCAGCAGCACGCCGATTGCCGGCATCGCCGCCATGACGCCGATGGGGAACGCGCCGTAGCCCCAGGCTTCCAGTCGCAGCGAGACCAGCGGCATGCTGACGCCCAGCGCCAGGCCGACGCTCAAGACCGACGCCAGCACGGCGAAATAGGTACCCCAACGCATTACCACGCTCCTGTGGCTCAAAGGCTTGAGACGAAACAGCCGGGCTCTTCGAGAACCCGGCTGTCTGATGTAGCTGAAGTGCTTGAATCGAGTTCCTGGGCCTGACCGGGCTACAACCGGGCGATGACCTGCGGACTTACAACTTGATCCAGGTCGCTTTCAGCTCGGTGTACTTGTCGAACGCGTGCAGCGACTTGTCGCGACCGTTGCCCGACTGCTTGAAGCCGCCGAACGGCGCAGTCATGTCACCGCCGTCATACTGGTTGACCCACACGCTGCCGGCGCGCAGAGCCTTCGCCGTCAGATGCGCCTTGGACAGATCCGCCGTCCAGACCGCAGCCGCCAGGCCGTACGGCGTATCGTTGGCAATCTGCACCGCTTCTTCAGCGGTATCGAACGTCAGCACCGAAAGCACCGGGCCGAAAATCTCTTCCTGAGCGATTTTCATGGCGTTGGTCACACCGTCGAAAATCGTCGGCTCGACATACGTGCCGCCGGTTTCCTGCAGAATTCGCTTGCCGCCCACGACCAGCTTGGCGCCATCGCTGTGACCGGCCTCGATGTAGGACAGCACCGTATTCATCTGCTGCGTGTCGACCAGCGCGCCCACATTGGTAGCCGGATCCAGCGGGTTGCCGGGCTTCCAGGCCTTCAGTGCCTCGATCACCATTGGCAGAAATGTGTCCTTGATCGAGCGCTCGACCAACAGACGCGAACCGGCCGTGCACACTTCGCCCTGGTTGAAGGCGATGGCACTGGCGGCGGACTCGGCAGCCGCTTGCAGATCCGGCGCATCGGCAAAGACGATATTCGGGCTCTTGCCGCCCGCTTCCAGCCAGACGCGTTTCATGTTCGATTCGCCCGCGTAGACCAGCAGCTGCTTGGCGATTTTGGTGGAGCCGGTGAACACGGCGGTGTCGACGTCCATGTGCAGCGCCAGGGCCTTGCCAACGGTGTGGCCGTAACCTGGCAAAACGTTCAGCACGCCTGCCGGGATACCGGCCTCGATGGCCAATTGAGCGACGCGGATGGCTGTCAACGGGGATTTTTCCGACGGTTTGAGAATCACGGAATTGCCGCTGGACAGCGCCGGGCCCAGCTTCCAGGAAGCCATCAGCAGCGGGAAGTTCCAGGGCACGATGGCCGCGACGACGCCAATCGGCTCGCGGGTCACGAGACCCAGTTGGTCGTGTGGGGTCGCAGCGACTTCGTCATACAGTTTGTCGATGGCTTCACCGCTCCAGCTCAACGCTTGCGCGGAGCCCGGGATGTCGATGCCGTAGGAATCACTGATTGGCTTGCCCATGTCGAGGGTTTCAAGCAGCGCCAGTTCTTCGATATTTTCTCTGATCAACGCGGCGAAGCGAATCATCGCCGCCTTGCGCTTGACGGGCGCCAGACGCGACCAGACGCCTGAGTTGAAGGTAGCGCGAGCGTTTTCGACGGCGCGTTGCGCATCGGCGGCATCGCAGCTGGCAACATGGGCGAGGAAGCGGCCATCGACCGGGCTGATGCAGTCGAACGTGGCGCCGGAAGCGGCGGCAGTGTATTCACCGTTGATGAAAGCGCGACCTTCGATCTTCAAATCCTGAGCGCGTTTTTCCCAGTCAGCATGAGTCAGGGTGGTCATGAAATGTCCTCCTCTTATGAAATGGGGCCCGCCCTGGCGCACGTGACGACTGCGACAGAACGCCGTCCGAAGCACGACGGACTCGGCCAAAGGCATTCGTCACCCTAAACCAGCACACCGCTAATTTCCAATATATTGGACAAAAACGGGTAAAACGGCGCGAGATCGTGCATTTTATTCAACAGCGCGAAAAACCAGTGTCGGCACTCTCCGCGCCGCTACCCCTCTAACGAAATCTCGCATCGTTTATCCAGGAGCCATGGGACATGAGCATCGAAAGCATCGTCGATTTCAGCGAAGCCACCACGCGAGCTGAGCGTTTCCAGCCCGCCCCCGAGAAGATCCTGAAAGGTGACCCTGGACAAACGATCTACAACCATTACAACAGCCCGTGCGGGCAGATGAATGCGGGCGTCTGGGAAGGTGAAATCGGACAGTGGACGGTCAACTACACCGAACACGAATACTGCGAAATCGTTCAGGGCGTTTCGGTGCTGCGTGACGAAGCCGGAGGTGCGAAGACTCTGCGCGCTGGCGACCGCTTTGTGATTCCGGCCGGATTCAAGGGCACCTGGGAAGTGCTGGAGGCGTGCCGCAAGATTTACGTGGTGTTCGAACAGAAGGCATGAAGCGAGCTTTGACTGCGGGCGCAGGCGTGTCGCGATAGTGCGTTGACCCAGACGGCGCCATCGCAACACGAACATCTCGCCCACAAAAAAGCCCGCATCACTGCGGGCTTTTTCGTAAGAGGCGAAAATCAATTACTTGATTTTGGCTTCTTTGTAGATCACGTGCTTGCGAGCAACCGGATCGAATTTTTTAATTTCGATTTTATCCGGAGTAGTGCGCTTGTTCTTGTCGGTGGTGTAGAAGTGGCCGGTGTTAGCGGTCGACACCAAACGGATCAATTCACGCATGATTCTCTCCCTTAAACCTTAGCGCCAGCGCGGCGGATTTCGGCCAGAACGACCGTGATGCCACGCTTGTCGATGATGCGCATGCCTTTGGCAGATACGCGCAGACGTACAAAGCGTTTCTCTTCTTCAACCCAGAAGCGGTGATGCTGCAGGTTTGGCAGGAAACGACGACGGGTTTTGTTGTTCGCGTGGGAAATGTTATTCCCGGTTACCGGACCCTTACCGGTAACTTGACAGACTCTCGACATGCCTCAGCCCTCTAAAACCACATGCCCAACCCGGCATGGGTTGGCCGCTTAATCTCTCAGTCATTTGGCGCCAGGCGCCGCGTTTCTTCAGGGGTCTTACCGGCCACACCAGCGGTGAAGGCAGCGGGCCCCTAGAAAAGAGCGCTGCTTTATACCAGAAAGCCTTGGGTGCAACAACAGAAACGACGAATTACCTGCAAGAAACTCAGGGCTTTTAGTCTGGCAGCGCCAGCAGCATCGGGCGCGACGGGAAATATACCACTCGTCGCGCCGCAGCGATTGTCCTGCGCCTATCCATGGTCTAGGGTAACTCCCTCACCAGACTGCGCCGGCAGATGGGCTATCTCTGAAAGGAAAATCGCCATGCGCCTAGCCGTTTTACCCTTTTTGCTCGCGTCCTTGTCCGCGCCGTTGATGGCTCAGGCGGCAACGGCTCTGAGCGTGTGCACGGAAGCCAGCCCCGAAGGCTTCGACGTGGTGCAATATAACTCGCTGACCACCACCAACGCATCGGCAGATGTGCTGATGAACCGGCTGGTGGACTACGACGCCCAGACCGGAAAGCTGGTCCCCAGCCTGGCTGAAAGCTGGAGCGTATGGCCCGACGGCCTCACGTATGACTTCAAGCTGCGCCAAGGCGTGAAATTCCATCACACCGACTATTTCACCCCGACTCGTGCGCTCGACGCGCAAGATGTCGTGTTCAGCTTCCAGCGCATGCTCGACCCGGCCAATCCGTGGAACAAGGTCGCCGCGCAGGGTTTCCCGCACGCGCAGTCGATGCAGTGGCCATCGCTGATCAAGAAAATCGAAGCACCCGATGCCAATACCGTGCGCATCACCCTCGATCACCCGGACGCGACATTCCTTGCCACCTTGAGCATGGGTTTCGCTTCTATTTATTCTGCTGAATACACAGCCCAGCTGATGAAAGCCGGTACGCCGGAGAAGCTCAACAGCCAGCCAATCGGTACCGGCCCGTTCGTCTTCAAGCGTTTCCAGAAGGATTCGGTGGTGCGTTACGAGGCCAACCCGGATTATTTCGCGGGCAAGCCGGCGGTCGACACGCTGATCTACGCGATCACACCGGACGCCAACGTGCGCTTGCAGCGCCTTCGCCAGAATGAGTGCCAGATTGCCTTGTCTCCCAAGCCGCTGGACGTGGCTGAAGCAGGCAAGGATCAGAACCTCAACGTCGAAAAAACCGACGCTTTCATGACCGCATTCCTGGCGATCAACAGCCAGCACCCGCCGCTCGACAAGCCGCAGGTTCGTCAGGCGATCAACCTGGCGTTCGACAAGGACACCTACCTCAAAGCGGTTTTCGAGGGTTCTGCCAGAGCGGCCAACGGCCCGTACCCGCCCAACACCTGGGGCTACGCCAGCGACTTGCCCGGCTACAAGCACGACGTGGCCAAGGCCAAGGCATTGCTCGCCAGCGCAGGGTTGAAAGACGGATTCAAAACCACGATCTGGACTCGCCCTTCCGGCAGCCTGCTTAATCCGAACCCGAGCGCGGGCGCGCAATTGCTGCAGAACGATCTGGCGGCCGTGGGTATCAAGGCGGAGATCAAAGTCATCGAATGGGGTGAACTCATCCGTCGCGCCAAAACAGGCGAGCATGACCTGTTGTTCATGGGCTGGGCAGGCGACAACGGAGACCCGGATAACTTCCTCACGCCGCAGTTCTCGTGCGCCGCGGTCAAGTCGGGTACCAACTTTGCCCGTTATTGCGATGACGGTTTGGACAAGCTGATCAGCCAGGGCAAAGCGGTGACCGACCAGGGTCAGCGCGCCAAGCTTTATCATCAGGCCCAAGAGCAGATCCAGAAGCAGGCGCTCTGGCTTCCTCTCGCGCACCCGACCGCTTTCGCCCTGACGCGCAAGAACGTCGTGAACTACAGCGTCAGCCCGTTCGGGCGCCAGGACTTCTCGAAAGTCAGCCTGAAATAAGCCAGCACCTTGAAGCAGTCCCGCCAGCGGGGCTGCTTCAAGCCATCGCCCTCCTCTACCGGATCAGGCCATGCTCGGCCATCGACAGCGGATCGCCGTCGCCAATGATCAGGTGATCCAGCACCAACACATCGACCAGAGCCAGCGCCTGTTTCAGGTGCCGGGTGAGCTCGATATCGTCCTCGCTGGCGTCACGCACGCCGGACGGATGATTGTGACAAAGGATCAACGCCGCGCAGTTGTGCGCCAGCGCGCGTTTGACGACCTGGCGGGCATGCACGTGAGCCATGTTGATCGTTCCGTGGAACAGCACCTCGAACGCCTGCACGCGGTTTTTACTGTCCAGAAAGAGGCACCCGAAAACCTCATGGGGTTCGTGTCGCAGCAACGCTTTGAGGTAGCGGCGGACCTGACTGGGGTTTTCCAGCACCGAATCGCGCTTGAGGTCTTCACCCATGTTGCGCCGGGCCATTTCCATGACCGCCTGTAACTGCGCGTACTTGGCGGGGCCCAGCCCCAGCTCTTTGCTGAACGCCGTCAGGTTCGCCTCGAGCAAGGATCGCAGGCTGCCAAACTGATTCAACAGATGCCGGGCCAGATCGACCGCGCTTTTTCCCGAGACGCCGGTGCGCAGAAAAATTGCCAGCAATTCGGCGTCCGACAGGCTCGCGGCTCCTCGCTCGAGCAGCTTCTCCCGCGGCCGTTCAGCCATGGGCCAATCACGAATACTCATAGCACCTCCCTGTATGTGGGCGCCGCTGTTCCCGTGCGGTCGCTGTGCTATCTTAGCCCTCTTTTCAACGCGACATTCAGGCCTGGGGAGGCGTCATGATTGCCGCGTGTTAACTCGACCAAAAGGCAGGCCTATGCAGCGGCTGTATCGGAAACGCATCGTTCTCGGCGTCGGCGGAGGCATCGCGGCCTACAAGAGCGCCGAACTGGTCCGCCGGTTGCGCGACCACGGTGCCGAGGTCCGGGTCGTCATGACCAAGGGCGGAGCCGAGTTCATCACCCCACTGACCATGCAGGCATTGTCCGGGCATCCTGTGCACCTGGACTTGCTCGACCCTGCGGCCGAAGCGGCCATGGGGCACATCGAACTGGCGAAATGGGCGGACATGGTGCTGATCGCCCCGGGCACCGCCGACCTCATTGCGCGTCTGGCCCAAGGCATCGCCAATGATCTGCTGACCACCGTGGTACTGGCGACCGACGCCATCGTCGCGATAGCGCCTGCCATGAATCAGGCCATGTGGCGCGATCCCTCTGTACAAGCCAACCTGCAAACCCTCGAAACACGTGGCTTTCGCATGTTCGGGCCGGCCAGTGGCAGCCAGGCCTGCGGCGATGTGGGCTACGGACGCATGCTTGAGCCCAATGATCTTGCGCAGTCGGCTGCCGACTGTTTTCAGCGCCTGACGATGACCGGCAAGCACGTCCTTATCACGGCCGGGCCGACGCAGGAAAACATCGATCCGGTGCGCTACATCACCAACCACAGTTCCGGAAAAATGGGCTTTGCCCTGGCCGAAGCCGCTGCGGAAGCGGGCGCACGGGTCACGCTGATCACCGGCCCGGTCAATCTTCAGACCCCGGATCGCGTGTCGCGCATTGATGTCGTCAGCGCCCGCGACATGCTCGCCGCGTGCGAAGCGGCCATGCCCTGCGACCTGTTCATCGCCTCTGCTGCGGTTGCCGACTACCGCCCGGAAGTCGTTGCGCCACAAAAATTGAAGAAAGATCCCACCAACGGTGATGGCCTGCTCCTGCAGATGGTCCGCAATCCGGACATTCTTGCCACCATCGCCCAACGTGAAGATCGCCCGTTCAGTGTCGGCTTTGCCGCCGAGACCGAACACCTGCTCGACTACGCCGCACGCAAGCTCAAGGATAAAAACCTCGACCTGATCGTCGCCAATGACGTGGCCAATCCCAGCATTGGCTTCAACAGCGAAGAAAACGCGTGCAGCGTGATCGACCGAGCGTTGCAGGAAACGCTCTTCGCCCAGACCAGCAAGGCCAAGATAGCCCGCCAGCTGGTGACTTTTATCGCTGAACGTATGAACCAGGTTTAATCACGTATGCATGCTCTACAAGCCAAGATCCTCGACCCTCGCATTGGCAGCGAATTTCCACTCCCGGCCTACGCCACTACCGGCTCCGCCGGCCTGGACCTGCGCGCCATGCTCAAAGAGGACACAGTGCTCGAACCGGGTCAGACCCTTCTGATTCCGACCGGACTGTCGATCTATATCGCAGATCCGGGCCTTGCCGCGCTGATTTTGCCGCGCTCAGGCCTGGGCCATAAGCACGGCGTGGTGCTGGGCAATCTGGTCGGCCTGATCGACTCCGATTACCAGGGCGAGCTGATGGTCTCCTGCTGGAACCGCGGCCAGACGGCGTTCAAGATTTCCATCGGCGAACGCATTGCGCAGTTGGTCCTGATGCCGGTGGTTCAGGCGCACTTCGACATCGTCCAGGAATTCGACGAGAGTCAGCGCGGTGCTGGCGGCTTCGGTCACTCTGGTAGCCATTGATTGACCCGACTTAACCTTGGCAACAATCGCTCATGGCCGTTCAGGTCCTGAGCGAATGCGAGAACTTAAGGCCGCCTAAGGCAGATCGAGCAGGGAGAGTGAAGTTTGAAAGGCATCAAGCGCACAGCCAAGGCGACCTCCATTCAGGACACCACCGACACCCCAGGCAAGGATCCCAGTCTGAGCCTGGCAAGCCCGGGCCTCATTCCGTCGCTCATCGGCCTGCTCGCCTCTGCCGTGCTCGTCTGGCTTGCCATTCAGAGCCAGCCGCAACAGCACGAGCAATTGCTGCAAGCCTGGGGCAGCACGCAGGCTGGCGCAGTGAACAGAGCGTTGCGCCAGATCAACGCCGACACTCTGGCCGCGGCCACCGACGGCACACTCGCGCAGACCTTGCAGAACAGTGATCCGACGGCAGTCGAAAGCGCGCAGAATCGCTTGCGCTTCAGAGACGGCGTGGTCGGTGCTCGCCTGAATCCGCCAGGATTCAACAACGTCGACAATCAGGGCGCCATTCCTGTCAGCTTCGCCACGCTGGACATGCTTGCCAAGGCCGGCAAAGGCGAAACGCCAGCCCCTGAAGCGCGCAAGGTCGGCGACGCCTGGCTGATTTACAGCGTTGCACCGCTGCGGACCGCGCCGGACGCCCCGATCACCGGCACACTGCTGCTGGCCTACAACCTTCAACGTCTGACCAGCGCGCTGCCGGACGCACCTGCCGACGTGGGCCAGATCGTGCTAAGCCAGCAATTCGGCACAGCGGCCGCGCAAACCTTTCTGACGCGAGGGCAAAGCGACGGTGGTCAAGCGATCGACTTCGCCACCGGCTATCCCAACTGGAAGCTCACGTTCGCGGCCGGTCCTGCGCTGCAAGGCTCAACGCCTTGGCTGATGTTGCTGCTGGCGCTGCTGGTTGCCATTGGCAGCGTGCTGCTGGGGCTTTATCTCAATGAAAGCGCGATCAAACGCCGCGTCGCCGCCGACGCCCGACAGCTGGAGCAATTGCTGCAAGAACTCTCGGGTGGCAAAGCCGTCAAAGCCTTCGGCCTCAGCTTGCCGGCCCTGAACGGACTGGCGCAAAGCATGGCCAGATTCTCGTTGCGCGCAGCAGGGCCTGCGACAACCACTCCGTCGGCGGACAACGCCTTACCCACTACAGCACCGGGCTCAACAAGCAACGCCGCCACTTTTTCGCCCGTGATTTCAGAAGAAAGCGATCTGACTGACCCTTTGTTTCAGGACACCGACATTCTCGACATCGACCTGCTCGATGAACCACAGGACTTGCTGGAGTCGGAGCATTTTCACGCTATGAGCAGCACCGTTTCCATCGCACCGGAGTTTCCGGACAGCATTTTCCGCGCATACGACATTCGCGGCATCGTGGGCGAAACGCTGACGGCCGAGACCGCTTACTGGATCGGACGCGCCGTCGGTGCGCAGAGTCTGGCGCAAGGCGAACCGAACGTCTCCGTCGGCCGCGACGGTCGTTTGTCAGGGCCGACGCTCGTGGCTCAGTTGATCAAAGGTCTGTATGACAGCGGCTGCCATGTCAGCGACATCGGCCTTGTCCCGACGCCCGCTCTGTATTACGCGGCCTGCGTTCTGGCGGGCAGAACCGGCGTCATGCTGACCGGCAGCCATAACCCGAAGGACTACAACGGCTTCAAGATCGTGATCGCTGGCGACACACTCGCCAACGAGCAGATTCAGGCGCTGCATGCGCGGATCAAAAGCAACCATTTGCCGTCCGCCAAAGGCAGCATTACGCAGGTCGACATTCTCGATCTGTACGCCGGCCAGATCACCAATGACGTGGTTCTCGCCCGCCGCATGAAGGTGGTCGTCGACTGCGGCAATGGCGCGGCTGGCGTGATTGCACCGCAATTGCTCGAAGCCCTGAACTGCGAAGTCATCCCGCTGTTCTGCGAAGTGGACGGCAACTTTCCCAACCATCATCCCGATCCGGGCAAGCTGGAAAATCTTCAGGACCTGATCGCCAAGGTCAAGGAAACCGGCGCGGATGTAGGGCTGGCGTTCGATGGCGATGGCGACCGCGTAGGTGTCGTCACCAACGCAGGCAGCGTCGTATACCCCGATCGCCTGCTGATGCTGTTCGCCCGCGACGTAGTCAAGCGCAATCCAGGTGCCGACATTATCTTCGACGTGAAATGCACACGCCGACTGATACCGTTGATCCAGGAATACGGCGGCCGGCCTGTAATGTGGAAAACTGGTCACTCGCTGATCAAGAAGAAGATGAAGGAAAGCGGCGCATTGCTGGCCGGTGAGATGAGCGGGCATATCTTCTTCAAGGAGCGCTGGTTCGGCTTCGACGACGGAATCTACAGCGCAGCGCGTCTGCTGGAGATTCTCAGCCAGGAAAAACTCAGCGCCGAAGAACTGTTCGCAACGTTTCCCAACGATCTGTCGACTCCGGAAATCAACGTCAAAGTCACCGAGACCAGCAAATTCGGCATCATCGAAGCGCTGGAGCGCGATGCACAGTGGGGCAATGCCAACCTGACCAGCATCGATGGCGTACGCGTCGACTACCCGAAGGGCTGGGGTCTGGTTCGCGCTTCCAATACCACCCCAGTGCTGGTATTACGCTTCGAAGCCGAAACCGAAGCCGAGCTGCAGCGCATCAAGGACGTGTTCCGCGCCCAGCTGAACAACGTAGCACCGGACTTAGAACTTCCTTTTTGACCAATTTTTTGAGTGGAGCCCAAATGACCCTCGAACGTGATGCCGCAGCCAATGCCGCCAAGGTCCTTTCCGAAGCGTTGCCCTACATTCGCCGTTTTGTCGGCAAGACGCTGGTCATCAAGTACGGCGGCAACGCCATGGAAAGCGAAGAGCTGAAGACCGGCTTTGCCCGCGACATCGTGCTGATGAAGGCGGTAGGCATCAACCCGGTCGTGGTTCATGGCGGTGGTCCACAGATCGGTGACCTGCTCAAGCGCCTGTCCATCGAAAGCCATTTCATCGACGGCATGCGCGTCACCGACGCACAGACCATGGACGTCGTCGAAATGGTCCTGGGCGGCCAGGTCAATAAAGACATCGTCAACCTGATCAACCGCCACGGCGGCAGTGCGATCGGCCTGACCGGCAAAGATGCTCAGTTGATCCGCGCCAAGAAGATGAATGTCACTCGCCAGACGCCGGAAATGACCAAGCCTGAAATCATCGACATCGGCCACGTCGGCGAAGTCGTAGGCATCAATACCGACCTGCTGAACATGCTGGTTAAGGGCGATTTCATTCCAGTCATTGCGCCAATTGGCGTGGGCGCGGACGGCGAGTCCTACAACATCAACGCCGACCTGGTCGCCGGTAAAGTGGCTGAAGCGCTGAAGGCCGAAAAGCTCATGCTGCTGACCAACATCGCCGGCCTGATGGACAAGGAAGGCAAGGTTCTGACCGGGCTGACGACCGAGCAGGTAAATGGCCTGATCGCCGACGGCACCATCTACGGCGGTATGTTGCCGAAGATTCGCTGCGCGCTTGAAGCGGTCCAGGGCGGCGTGACCACCTCGCACATCATCGACGGTCGCGTGCCGAATGCCGTGCTCCTGGAAATCTTCACCGACACCGGCGTCGGTACGCTGATCAGCAACCGCAAGCGTCACTGATCGCACCAAGCAGAATGAAAAAGGCCCCGTCGGCGACAACCGGCGGGGCCTTTTCATTTTGCGACCTCGGAGACGACGGCCGTTATTGCGGAATCAGCTGCTGCAAGCGCGCGCGATCCTGCGCGAAATCACGATCAGCCTGCTGCCGCGTGGTCTGATAGCGCAAGATATCGACTTTCAGGTTCTGCTGCTGATCGCGCACGTCGTTCATCTGATCGATCAGGTTCTGAGACACCGGGTGCCCTGCGCGCTCTTGATCCGCAGCCTGGCTCTGAAGCGTGCCGAGTTGGGTCGTCAGCCCCTGAATGTTGCCTTGCGCCACGGAAATCAGCGCGTCCAGCTCAGCCAGTTTGCGAGTTCGGGCGCGGTCGACATCGGCAACGCTGCTGTAAAGATGCAGCAACTGGGCGTCCGCGTCAGCCTGCAGCTTCGCAGCCTGGGCGGCGGCCTGAGCTTCACGCGCCTGATCGGCTGTCGGCGCTGGCGGGACGACCTGAACCACACGGCCGCGCTGGTTGAGCACCTCATAGCCTTTGCCGGCGTATTCAGCAGGTACGCCCTGACGATCGAGGACCGTCACTCCACGGTTGTCGACGTAGCGATAGAACACGATACCCGGCGCATCATCAGCGTGAACGGCAGTGACGCAGCCCAGACCCAGCGACAGACAAAGACCTAATGTGCCCAGCTTGAGCATAAAAGCGAGATCCCTAGACGACTCAGATGCCGTACTGCGCGCGATAGGCTTCGACCGCCGGCAAGTGCTGTTTGAGCTGCGGATCATCGGCCAGGAACTCGAGAACCTGATTCAACGAAACGATGCTCACCACAGGAATGCCGAAGTCGCGCTCGACCTCTTGAATCGCGGAAAGCTCGCCATTGCCGCGTTCCTGACGATTCAACGCAATCAATACGCCTGCCGCATTGGCGCCTTGGGCCTGAATGATCTGCATCACTTCACGGATCGCGGTGCCGGCAGTGATCACGTCGTCGATGATCAGCACATTGCCGGTCAACGGCGCGCCGACCAGACTGCCGCCTTCACCATGAGCCTTGGCCTCCTTGCGGTTGAAACACCACGGCAGGTCCAGGTTGTGATGATCGGCCAACGCCACGGCGGTCGCGGCCGCCAGCGGGATACCCTTGTAGGCTGGCCCGAACAGAACATCGAACGAAATACCGCTTTCGACGACCGCGGCCGCATAGAACTTGCCCAACTGGGCAAGCGCCGAACCGCTGTTGAAAAGACCGGCATTAAAGAAGTAAGGGCTGGTGCGCCCTGACTTCAAAGTGAATTCACCGAAGCGCAAAACCCCGCGATCGATGGCAAAACGAATAAAATCGCGCTGATACGCCTGCATGAAAAAAGCCCCGAATACCACGGATTTAGCTAATTAGGTAGAGCTCGGGTATCATACACGCACGTGATTTTTGGGGCCATTTATGCGGATCATCAGTGTGAACGTTAATGGTATTCAGGCTGCAGTCGAGCGTGGTTTGCTCAGTTGGCTGCAAGCCCAGAATGCCGACGTCATCTGCCTTCAGGACACCCGCGCCTCCGCCTTTGAACTGGACGACCCAGCCTTCCAACTGGACGGCTACTTCCTATATGCCTGCGATGCCGAAGTCCCTGCCCAAGGTGGCGTGGCACTTTACTCGCGGCTGCAACCGAAGGCGGTAATCAACGGTCTCGGCTTCGAGACAGCCGACCGTTACGGGCGTTACCTGCAAGCAGATTTCGATAAAGTCAGTATTGCGACCTTGCTGCTCCCGTCCGGGATGAACGGCGATGAGGACTTGAATCAGAAATTCAAGCTCATGGACGATTTCGGCAAGTATCTGGACAAGCAGCGGCGCAAGCGTCGCGAGTACATTTATTGTGGCTCGCTGTACGTGGCCCAGCAGAAGCTGGATATCAAGAACTGGCGCGACAGCCAGCAATCTCCGGGCTTCCTGGCACCTGAACGTGCCTGGATGGACGAGATTGTGGGCAACATGGGCTACGTCGATGCCCTGCGCGAAGTCAGCCGCGAAGGCGACCAGTACAGCTGGTGGCCCGATAACGAACAGGCCGAGATGCTCAATCTGGGCTGGCGGTTCGACTATCAGTTGTTGACCCCGGGTCTGCGCCGCTTCGTACGTAGCGCACGCCTGCCACGCCAGCCGCGCTTCTCGCAACACGCGCCGCTGATCGTGGACTACGACTGGACGTTGACCATCTGACGTTCAGTTGCTCAAAAGAAAGCCGACGTGAAGTCGGCTTTTGTTTTTCTGCACCCTGAACGTTTTACCTGCGGGATCGGGCTTGCTCGCGAAAGCGTCCGACCAGGCAAGGATTACTTGATCAACCGCCAGGTAAACGGATAACGATACGCGACCCCGTCATTGGCCTTGATGCCTGCAATGATCGTCAGCACCAGCGCGCCGACGCCCACGAGCATCAATAACGGAAAGCCAATGACGATGATCATCAGCAGGAAGCAGATCATCGCGGCAATGGCCACGGTGATCTGAAAATTCAGCGCTTCCTTGCCCTGTGCGTCGATGAAGGGGTCAGCCTCTTTCTTCAGCTGCCAGACAATCAGCGGCCCCAACAGATTGCCGAACGGAAAGATCAGTCCGAAAAACGCTGCAAAGTGGCACAGCATCGCCCACTGACGAACTTCTTTGCTGGGTGCCGGTAGCGGCGGCTGACTGTCGATCATCATGCTTTCCCTGTTATGACGGTATTCAAAAGACTCGCTGAAACGGCAATCAGTCGGCCAGTGCAGCAAGCTGCTTCTCGAACAGCTCGCTCATGCCCTTCTGTGCCAGAGCCAACATCGCGTTGAGCTCTTCTGGCTGGAACGGAGCACCTTCGGCGGTGCCCTGAACTTCGATGAAGCCGCCAGCGCTGGTCATGACGACGTTCAAGTCGGTTTCGGCAGCCGAGTCTTCCAGGTAGTCCAGATCCAGCACCGGCTCACCCTGGTACATGCCCACCGACACAGCGGCGATCATCTGCTTGAGCGGGTCGCCGCCCTTGAGGCCGCCGCGCTTCTTGATGGATTTAAGCGCATCGACCAGCGCAACCATGGCGCCTGTGATCGACGCGGTGCGAGTGCCGCCGTCGGCCTGGATCACGTCGCAATCGACATACAGCGTGACGTCGCCGAGCTTGGACATATCCAGCGCGGCACGCAGAGACCGGCCGATGAGGCGTTGAATTTCCAGGGTACGGCCACCTTGTTTGCCACGGCTGGCTTCGCGCTGATTACGCTCACCTGTCGCACGCGGCAGCATGCCGTACTCGGCGGTCAGCCAACCTTGACCCTGACCTTTCAGAAAACGTGGAACGCCGTTTTCGACGCTGACGGTGCAGATGACTTTGGTATCACCAAACTCGACCAGCACAGAACCCTCGGCGTGCTTGGTGTAGTTGCGGGTGATGCGGATCGAGCGGAGCTGATCGGCAGCGCGACCACTTGGACGTTTCATTCGGGATACCTGTACTGAGACGGAAAACTGACGTGCATTATAGAGGCGCAAGCACGCCCTTGGGGCATCTAATGCGCGATCGATGACCATCGGCCGCGCGAAACGCGCGACCAGGCAGTGAAGCCGCAGCACCGCGCATCGCTTGCGACAATGCTGCATTTGGGCGCCAACCTCGCACTGAGCTACAATCCTGCGCCTTTATAGCCTGTCGTTTTTTCACGACACTCAACCGGGCAGATCACCGCCCCGAGCAGGCTATTTCCAACGCCTGACTTTATAGAGGTACTTCCCATGGTGCACAGCATGACGGCTTTTGCCCGCGCTGAACGAGCAGGCCCACAAGGCACGCTGAGCTGGGAACTGCGCTCGGTCAATCATCGTTACCTCGAACCCCACCTGCGCCTGCCGGAATCATTTCGCGATCTGGAAAGCGCCGTGCGTGAAGCACTGCGTCAGGGGCTATCACGCGGCAAGATCGAATGCACCTTGCGCTTCACCGAGGAAACCGCCGGCAAACCGTTGCAGGTCAATCGCGAACGCGCCGGGCAACTGGTCGCGGCGGCCGAGCTGGTTGCCAGCCTGATCCAGCAACCCGCAGCGCTGAACCCGCTCGAGGTGCTTGCCTGGCCGGGTGTTCTGGTCGCCGATGCAACCGATCCTCAGGCGCTGAACAACGACGCGCTGTCGCTGTTCAACCAGGCACTGGAAGAGCTCAAGGCCGGACGCGCCCGCGAAGGTGCCGACCTGGCGAAACTTCTCGACGAACGGCTCACCTCGATCAAAACCGAGGTGGCCACGCTGCGCACCTTGGTGCCGCAGATGCTCGCGACCCAGCGCCAGAAAGTGCTCGACCGCTTTGCCGACATGAAGGCCGAGCTGGATCCGCAACGACTGGAGCAGGAAATGGTGCTGCTCGCGCAAAAAAGCGACGTCGCCGAAGAACTCGACCGCTTGAGCACTCACGTCACTGAAGTGCGCCGCGTGCTCAAAGCCGGTGGACAGGCTGGGCGCCGCCTGGATTTCCTTATGCAGGAACTCAACCGAGAAGCCAATACACTGGGCTCCAAAGCCTTCGATCCTCGTAGCACGCAAGCCGCGGTCAACCTCAAGGTGTTGATCGAGCAGATGCGCGAACAAGTGCAAAACATTGAGTAAGGCCTACCCCGACATGACCCACAGCACCGGCACCCTGTACATCATTTCCGCCCCATCGGGCGCGGGCAAGACCAGCCTGGTCAAGGCCCTGATCGATGCTCAGCCACAGATTCGCGTCTCCGTTTCCCACACCACTCGGGCCATGCGCCCGGGCGAAGCGGACGGCGTGAATTACCACTTCGTCGACCGCGAAGAGTTCGTGCGCATGATTGAGCACGGCGACTTTCTCGAACAGGCCGAAGTATTCGGCAACCTGTACGGCACTTCGCAAAGCCGTCTGCAGCAGACGCTGGACGAGGGTCACGATCTGATTCTTGAGATCGACTGGCAGGGCGCCGAGCAGGTGCGCAAACTGATGCCGCACGCACGTTCGATCTTCATCCTGCCGCCGACTCAGCAGGCACTTCGTCAGCGCCTGACCAACCGTGGTCAGGACAGCGATGAAATCATCGAAGGCCGTATGCGCGAAGCCGTCAGCGAAATGAGCCACTACGTCGAATACGATTACATCGTAATCAACGACGATTTCGCCACCGCCCTTGAAGATCTGAAAGCGATTTTCCGCGCCAACCTGCTCAGCCAGGAACACCAGCAGCAGCGCCACTCCGAGTTGCTGAAACAGCTCCTTGCATAATCAACTGCAAGCGCGCTCCTACAGCGGCGGTGCAAAGCGCGTCGAAACAGCGCGAAAACCGACCGCTCGTGGCATGCCGCTTGAAGCTTTGAGCGCTCCGCTTGTAAACTACCGAGTCCGCTCGCCCATCCGGGCACCGCGCATATCGCATTTGCTACGAGGAATACCCATGGCCCGCGTGACCGTTGAAGACTGCCTGGAACATGTAGATAACCGCTTTGAGCTGGTCATGCTCGCCACCAAACGTTCGCGTCAACTGGCGACCGGCGGCAAAGAGCCAAAGCTGGCCTGGGAAAACGACAAGCCTACCGTTGTTGCCCTGCGCGAAATCGCAGCGGGCCTGATGGATTACGCTGTCATCGCAGAAGCTGAAATCGTTGAAGATGAACCATTGTTCGCAGCGTTCGAGGACGAGTCCAGCGAGGCCGTCTAAGCCTATGCCCGGTCGACGTAGCAAGGCGCAGGGTCAACGCCATCGGCAAGGAGTCTTATCTTGCCGAGCATAGACGCCCTCGCCGATCGCCTGTCGACCTACCTCGGCAAAGACCAGGTCAATCTGGTTCGCCGAGCGTATTTCTACGCCGAACAAGCCCACGACGGCCAGCGCCGTCGCAGCGGCGAAGCCTACGTCACGCACCCGCTGGCGGTGGCCAATATCCTTGCCGACATGCACATGGACCATCAAAGCCTGATGGCCGCGATGCTGCATGACGTGATCGAAGACACCGGCATCGCCAAAGAGGCGCTTTGTGCGCAGTTCGGCGAAACAGTGGCCGAACTGGTCGACGGGGTCAGCAAACTGACCCAGATGAATTTCGAGACCAAGGCCGAAGCGCAAGCCGAGAACTTCCAGAAAATGGCCATGGCCATGGCGCGCGACATTCGCGTGATCCTGGTCAAGCTCGCCGATCGCCTGCACAACATGCGCACGCTCGAAGTCCTGTCCGGCGAGAAGCGCCGCCGCATCGCCAAAGAAACCCTCGAAATCTACGCCCCCATCGCCAATCGCCTTGGCATGCACAGCGTGCGTATCGAGTTCGAGGACCTGGGTTTCAAGGCGATGTATCCGATGCGCTCCTCCCGCATTGGCCAGGCCGTGAAACGCGCTCGTGGCAATCGCAAGGAACTGGTCAACAAGATTGAAGAGTCGCTGAGCCACTGCCTCGCCGTCGACGGCATCGAAGGCGAGGTCAGCGGTCGCCAGAAACACCTGTACGGCATCTACAAGAAGATGCGCGGCAAGCGTCGCGCCTTCAATGAGATCATGGACGTCTACGCGTTCCGGATCATCGTCGACAAGGTTGATACGTGTTATCGCGTACTCGGCGCTGTACATAATTTGTACAAGCCATTGCCCGGCCGCTTCAAGGATTACATCGCGATCCCCAAGGCCAACGGCTATCAGTCGCTGCACACGACGCTGTTCGGCATGCACGGCGTCCCGATCGAAATCCAGATTCGCACGCGCGAAATGGAAGAGATGGCCAACAACGGCATCGCAGCGCACTGGTTGTACAAATCTTCCGGCGATGAGCAACCGAAGGGCACCCATGCTCGCGCACGTCAGTGGGTCAAAGGCGTGCTTGAAATGCAGCAGCGCGCCGGCAACTCGCTTGAATTCATCGAAAGCGTGAAGATCGACCTGTTCCCGGACGAGGTCTACGTCTTCACGCCCAAAGGCCGAATCATGGAGCTGCCCAAAGGCTCTACGGCCGTCGACTTTGCCTACGCCGTGCACACAGACGTCGGCAACAGCTGCATTGCCTGTCGGATCAATCGCAGGCTCGCGCCGCTTTCCGAACCCTTGCAAAGCGGCTCGACGGTCGAGATCGTCAGTGCCCCCGGCGCTCGGCCAAATCCTGCGTGGCTCAACTTCGTGGTCACCGGCAAGGCACGCACGCATATTCGTCACGCGCTCAAGCTGCAACGCCGCTCCGAATCCATCAGCCTGGGCGAGCGCCTGCTGAACAAGGTTCTCAACGGTTTCGACAGCAGCCTGGACAAGATTCCGACTGAAAGGGTGCGCTTGATTCTTGCCGAGTACCGGGTCGAAGTCATCGAGGATCTTCTCGAAGACATCGGCCTGGGCAACCGCATGGCGTATGTCGTTGCCCGTCGGCTGCTTGCGAGCGAAGGTGACGAATTGCCGAGCGCTGAAGGCCCGTTGGCAATCCGCGGCACGGAAGGTCTGGTTCTGAGCTACGCCAAATGCTGCACGCCGATTCCCGGCGACCCGATCGTCGGTCATCTGTCTGCTGGCAAAGGCATGGTCGTGCACCTGGACAATTGCCGGAACATCAGCGAAATCCGTCATAACCCGGAAAAGTGCATTCAGCTGTCGTGGGCCAAAGACGTCACCGGCGAGTTCAACGTCGAGTTGCGTGTTGAGCTGGAACATCAGCGTGGCCTGATCGCATTGCTGGCCAGCAGCGTCAACGCCGCCGACGGCAACATCGAAAAAATCAGCATGGACGAACGCGATGGCCGCATCAGCGTGGTTCAACTGGTGGTCAGCGTGCACGACCGTGTGCATCTGGCCCGCGTGATCAAGAAACTACGCGCCCTGACCGGCGTAATCCGCATCACCCGGATGCGCGCGTAGCCAAACCGCAAACAGGAGTTCTTCATGAGCAAGACCGTCATCTCCAGCGACAAAGCCCCTGCCGCCATCGGCACGTATTCTCAGGCGATCAAAGCTGGCAATACCGTCTACATGTCCGGGCAGATCCCGCTGGACCCGAAAACCATGGAGCTGGTCGAAGGCTTCGAGGCTCAGACGACTCAGGTGTTCGAGAACCTGAAAGCGGTGGCTGAGGCGGCAGGCGGTTCGTTCAAGGACATCGTCAAGCTGAATATCTTCCTGACCGATCTGAGCCACTTCGCCAAGGTCAACGAGATCATGGGCAAGTACTTCGAACAGCCTTACCCGGCGCGTGCGGCCATCGGCGTAGCGGCTCTGCCTCGCGGCGCTCAGGTTGAAATGGACGCGATCCTGGTCATCGAGTAATCGTCTCGCGGAGCGCATCCACGCTCCGCCATCTCCTCAGAGAAAAAGGAAGGACTCCGCTTATGCGCGTTGCGTTCGCCCTCTCACTGCTGGCCGCGCTGCTCAGCGGCTGCGCCAGCCACTCCAATAAAAGCCCGGACGGCACCTGGATCAATCAGGCCGCCATCGACGCCGCAGCCGAAGGCGGCAACCTGCGTCAGGCACTGCTGGCGTACGGTCCGAACCTGGAATGGAACATCAACACCAAAGCCGGTCAGGCTACCGCCTCCAATGGCTTCGAGCTGAGCGAAGGCAAGATTGCCAGCAACGCCGAAGGCGCGCTGCGGGTCGATTTCTACGGCAACTCCTCCGAAACGCTGGCACTCAAGGGCGACGACCTGGTGCAGAGTGCGAGCGATACCGGCCCCGAGCAGCATTTCCGGGCGCCCAAGGAAGCCGCACCAGCGGGTGCCCAGCCCGGCACCAGTTTTGAGCGGGCGCTCTATACCGCTTATTTGGGCGGGAAATGGAACATCGTCAGCGGTGAAGGCCAAGGCAGCACCGTCGAGTTTCAACCCGACGGCAGCGTAAGCGGCCTGCCAGGCAATGATCGCTACGCGCTGTGCCTTGCGGGCGATTGCGCAGCCATGAGCGGGGAATATGACAGCATGTGGCTGGAACGTAACGAGCGCGGCAATCCGTGGATTTTCGTTCGCAACGGTAAACAGCTGGAAATTTTCCAGGCCGTTAACAACGCGCAGCCCACCGAAATGCCTGATTTGCGCCCCGGCGAGCGGCATTGGGTGCTGGAGAAAAACTAGTCCTCAGTCATCGCGAGCAAGCGCGCTCCCACAAGTTTTGCTTCTGGCCGGAGCATTCGGCGATGCCTGGAGATTCGTGTGGGAGTGAGCTTGCTCACGAAGGTGTCAGCTCAGACAACGCGTTGTTGACTGATGCGCTGCAACCGTCAGCAAGCTGAACTCCCACCGGCGCCGGCCGGATCAACAGGTCGCAGCAGGCTCAACTCTTCTGAGCCAACATCGCTTCATACCCTTCTTTATAGCTCGCATAACGCGGCGCCCATCCCAGCGCGCGGGCCCGGGCATTACTGCAACGCTTGCTGCCCGCGCGGCGGACGCTGTTTTCGTCCGACCATTGCGTGACGCCCAGACGCTGGCGCATCCAGTCGACGACCTCGGAGAGTGGAACTGGCGCATCGTCTACACCCAGATAGCAGTCATCCAGCGTCGCGCCTTCCGATGCTGCCTGCAGCAGAAATGCCAGCAGACCGGCCGCGTCGTCCGCATGAATCCGATTGCCATACAACGGCGGCTCTTCGGCAACGCTGTAGCCTTGACGCACACGGTTCATCAGGTCACTGCGCCCCGGACCATAGATGCCCGTAAGCCTGACGATCGTGGCAGGAAGCCCGCTGGTGAGCGCCACTTGTTCTGCTTCCCGCATGACCTGCCCGGAGAACCCTGTGGAAAGAGCAGGCGAGGTCTCATCGATCCATTCGCCCTGCTGTTGTCCGTACACGCTGCTGCTTGAGACAAACACGACACGTTTGGGCCGCTGGCCGCTGCGCTGAGTCCATCCAAGGACATGCCGCAGCCCCTCTATATAAGCAGCCCGATATCCGGCCTCGTCACGCTGGGTCGGGGTGGCGCAATACACGAGGTAATCGATGCGCCCTTCCGGCCACTGATCCGGGATGCGGGCGTCGAACAGATCGCCACTCACACCAAGCACGCCCTTGGGCAGCTTCCCCACAGACCGGCGCAAGCCATAGATCGTCCACCCCAGTGGCAGCAATTGAGTGGCCAGCCGACCTCCGATATCTCCACACCCAGCAATCAAAACGGAAGGCCCTGCCATGAACAATCTCCACATGAAAATAGGTTTGAACCCGTAAGACCGGCGCTTTGGACGACCGTCGGAATGCGTTCCACGGAAAAAAAGATACTCTATTACTTTTGTTAACAAGAATTACTTGCAATAATAACGGCCCTTTGTTCTCCTCCGCTCGCCTCGCGCCAGCGTGACGCACTTAGAACGAACACCTATTTTCATATCAGGTCGGGCCAGCATGACACCTATCCAATCCCCTGCTTCGTCTATCACGTCCAAAGGTCTGCCACGCGCAGGGCGCGCCATCGCCGCCGTGCTGTTCAGCCTGATGCTGACGCCGGTCGCGATGGCAGACTCCAATGCTCCGGCACAGAACGCTCCCGCGACACAAACCGTTGCACCGGCGGCCACTCCTGTTGACTCCTCGGCCGCTCCGGCGGTTCAAGATGCTTCTTCAACTGCGCCGGCCGAGACACTTGAGGCGGCTGCCGAAGACAACAGCCTTGGCATGTCGCACGACCTGTCGCCGTGGGGCATGTACAAAAATGCCGACATCGTCGTCAAAGCCGTCATGATCGGTCTAGCTATCGCGTCGATCATCACTTGGACCATCTGGATCGCCAAAGGCTTCGAACTGCTGGGCGCCAAGCGTCGCCTGAAAGGCGAAATCGCGGCCCTCAAACGCGCACGCACGTTGGACGAAGCCAGTGCCGGCGCTAAAAAAGAAGGCACGCTGGCCAATCTGCTCGTGCATGACGCCCTTGAAGAAATGCACCTGTCGGTCAACAGCCGCGAGCGCGAGGGTATCAAAGAGCGTGTGAGCTTCCGCCTCGAGCGTCTGGTTGCAGCTTGCGGCCGCAACATGAGCATGGGCACAGGTGTGCTCGCGACCATCGGCTCGACCGCCCCTTTCGTGGGTCTGTTCGGTACGGTGTGGGGCATCATGAACAGCTTCATCGGTATCGCCAAGACCCAGACCACCAACCTTGCCGTCGTCGCGCCCGGTATCGCCGAAGCGTTGCTGGCAACGGCTTTGGGCCTGGTTGCAGCGATTCCTGCGGTGGTCATCTACAACGTCTTCGCCCGCTCGATCGCAGGTTACAAGGCCCAAGTATCGGATGCCTCGGCGCAAGTTCTGTTGCTCGTCAGCCGCGATCTGGATCACCAGCCTGCCGCCGACCGTGGCCAACAGCCGCACATGGTAAAAATGGGGTAAGCCATGGGCCTGCATCTTAACGAAGGTGGCGACGACCTCGCCGAGAACCACGAAATCAACGTGACGCCGTTCATCGACGTCATGCTGGTGCTGTTAATCATCTTCATGGTGGCAGCGCCGCTGGCCACGGTCGACATCAAGGTCGACCTGCCCGCCTCTACGGCCAAACCGGCGCCCCGACCCGAGAAGCCTATCTTCCTCAGCGTCAAGGCCGACCAGAGCCTGTACCTGGGCGACGACAAGGTCGCGCGCGAGCAGCTTGGGCCGGTGCTGGACGCCAAGACCAAAGGCAAGAAGGACACGACGATCTTCTTCCAGGCTGACAAAGGCGTCGATTACGGCGACCTGATGGAAGTGATGAACGCGCTGCGAGGCGCCGGCTACCTGAAGGTCGGTCTGGTAGGTCTTGAGACGGTTGGTAAGAAATGATCAATACGCGCCAAAAACTGACGCGCTATAGCGGTAGTCTGTTGTTGGTGCTGGCGGTGCACGCCATTGCGATTGTCGTCGCGCTGCGCTGGCCCTCCTCTCAGGCCATCGAGCTGCCGCCGGCAGCGATGATGGTCGAGCTGGCGCCCGTACCTGAGCCCGCTCCGCCTCCGCCACCGCAAGTGGTGCAACCGCCGCAGCCGCCAGCGCCGGAAGAAGAACTGCCGATTCCGCCGATCGCCGAAGCGCCCAAGCCGGAAATCGCGATTCCCAAGCCGGTCAAGCCTAAACCCAAACCACAGCCGCCCAAGCCTGTGAAAAAGGTCGAGCCACCGAAGGAAGAAAAGCCCGCTGACGAGAAGCCAGTGGACACACCACCGTCGAATGCCAAGCCTGAGAAATCGGCTGCACCGGAACCCGCGCCACCCACGCCGCCGAGCACCGCATTGCCAAGCTGGCAGGGTGATCTGTTGCGTCACTTGAGTAAATTCAAGCGCTATCCGGAAGACGCTCGTCGTCGGGGGATGCAAGGCATTAACCGATTGCGGTTCGTGGTCGATGCGGAAGGCCGGGTGTTGTCCTACGAAATCGCTGGAGGTTCGGGAAGTGCGGCGCTGGATCGCGCAACGCTCGAAATGATCCGCCGGGCGCAACCGTTGCCCAAGCCGCCTGCAGAATTGCTCAACAACGGCACGCTGGAAGTGGTCGCTCCCTTCGTTTATTCGCTGGATAAACGTTGAAACGCTGATTTTGTGATATCAGAGGGTCTGATAACGTGCGTCTATCGATTGCACCCGCTATGCTGGGGCCGCAACTTCATGGACGCACGCTATGACCCTCACAGAATTGCGCTATATCGTTACCCTCGCTCAAGAGCAGCACTTCGGCCACGCGGCCGAGCGCTGCCATGTCAGCCAGCCGACCCTGTCGGTCGGCGTCAAGAAGCTGGAAGATGAACTCGGTGTGCTGATTTTCGAGCGCAGCAAGAGTGCGGTACGTCTTACGCCGGTTGGCGAGGGCATCGTGGCTCAGGCTCAGAAAGTGCTCGAACAGGCGCAAGGCATTCGCGAGCTGGCTCAAACCGGCAAAAACCAACTGACGGCCCCGCTGAAAGTCGGCGCGATCTACACCGTCGGTCCTTACCTGTTTCCTCATCTGATTCCGCAACTGCATCGGGTCGCCCCGCAAATGCCGTTGTACATCGAAGAAAACTTCACCCACGTGCTGCGTGACAAGCTGCGCAACGGTGAGCTCGATGCGATCATCATTGCCCTGCCGTTCAACGAAGCCGACGTACTGACGATGTCGCTGTACGACGAGCCGTTCTACGTGCTGATGCCGGCCGACCATCCCTGGACTCAGAAAGCTACCATCGACGCCTCGGCGCTCAACGACAAGAGCTTGCTGCTGCTGGGCGAAGGCCACTGCTTCCGAGATCAGGTGCTTGAAGCCTGCCCGACGCTGGTCAAAGGCGGCGACAGTGCCAAGCACACCACCGTCGAATCCAGCTCGCTGGAAACCATTCGCCACATGGTTGCTTCGGGTCTGGGCGTTTCCATTCTGCCGATGTCCGCCGTCGACAGCCATCATTACGCCCCTGGCGTGATCGAAGTCCGCCCGCTGTCGCCGCCGGTGCCCTTCCGCACCGTCGCCATCGCCTGGCGCGCAAGCTTCCCTCGGCCCAAAGCCATCGAAATCCTCGCGGATTCGATTCGTCTCTGTTCAGTCGCTCGCCCTAAAGCCCAGGCGCAAGCGAGTTAAGTGGCAGTATGACGGAGCTGTCCCACGTCTCGGTTACGGCGCTCAAGGGCGTCGGCGAGGCAATGGCCGAAAAGCTGGCGAAGGTCGGCCTGGAGAATATTCAGGACGTGCTGTTCCACCTGCCGTTGCGGTATCAGGACCGCACCCGCATCGTGCCGATCGGTGCGCTGCGGCCCGGACAGGATGCGGTCATCGAAGGCGTGGTCAGCGGCGCTGATGTGGTGATGGGCAAGCGCCGCAGCCTGCTGGTGAGGCTGGGCGACGGGACCGGCGTGCTGAGTCTTCGTTTCTATCATTTCAGCAATGCGCAGAAGGATGGCCTGAAACGCGGCACGCACGTGCGTTGCTATGGCGAAGCGCGCCCCGGTGCGTCAGGTCTGGAGATCTATCATCCGGAATACCGCGCCATCACTGGCGATGAACATGTCGCCGTGGAGCAGACGCTCACGCCGATTTACCCAACGACCGAGGGGCTGACGCAGCAACGCCTGCGCCAGCTGTGCCAGCAAAGTCTCGGCATGCTGGGCCCTAAAAGCCTGCCAGACTGGCTGCCGGATGAGCTGGCCCGGGACTATCAACTGGCGCCGCTGGCTGACGCTATTCACTACCTGCACAACCCGCCCGCCGATGCCGACGTCGAGGAACTCGCGTTGGGTCATCACTGGGCGCAGCACCGGCTGGCGTTCGAAGAACTGCTCACGCATCAGCTTTCCCAGCAGCGCCTGCGCGAAAGCCTGCGGTCACAGCGGGCGCCCGCATTGCCGCTCGCCAAACGCCTGCCGAAGCAATTTCTCGCCAACCTGGGTTTTCCGCCAACCGGCGCTCAGCAGCGTGTCGGTAAGGAAATCGCCTACGACCTCAGTCAGCAAGAGCCGATGCTCAGGCTGATTCAAGGTGACGTGGGCGCAGGCAAGACGGTGGTCGCGGCGCTTGCCGCGTTGCAAGCCCTCGAAGCGGGTTATCAAGTCGCACTGATGGCACCGACCGAGATCCTCGCCGAGCAGCACTTCATCAACTTCACCCGCTGGCTGGAGCCGCTCGGCATCGAGACGGCCTGGCTCGCCGGCAAACTCAAGGGCAAGGCCCGGGCCGCCTCGTTGGAGCAGATAGCCAATGGCGCGCCCATGGTCGTCGGCACGCACGCGCTGTTTCAGGATGAAGTGCAGTTCAAAAACCTTGCGCTGGTGATCATCGACGAACAGCACCGTTTCGGCGTTCAGCAGCGTCTGGCCCTGCGCAAAAAAGGCGTGGGCGGGATGATGTGTCCGCACCAGTTGATCATGACGGCGACGCCGATTCCGCGCACGCTGGCGATGAGTGCGTATGCCGATCTCGACACTTCGATTCTCGACGAGCTGCCGCCAGGCCGCACACCGGTCAATACGGTGCTGGTGGCCGACAGCCGCCGCATCGAAGTGGTCGAGCGGGTGCGAAATGCGTGCGCCGAAGGCCGCCAGGCTTATTGGGTCTGCACCCTGATCGAGGAATCCGAAGAACTCACCTGTCAGGCCGCGGAAACCACGTTTGAAGAACTGACCAGTGCCCTGGGCGAGCTTAAAGTCGGCCTGATTCATGGACGCATGAAGCCTGCGGAGAAGGCGGCGGTCATGGCTGAGTTCAAGCAAGGCCATTTGCAGCTGCTGGTGGCGACCACCGTTATCGAGGTCGGCGTGGATGTGCCCAACGCAAGCCTGATGATCATTGAAAACCCGGAGCGACTCGGCCTGGCGCAGCTTCACCAATTACGCGGCCGAGTGGGACGCGGCAGTGCTGCCAGCCATTGCGTACTGTTGTACCATCCTCCTCTTTCCCAGATCGGCCGCCAGCGATTGGGGATCATGCGCGAAACCAACGACGGCTTTGTGATCGCCGAAAAAGACCTGGAGCTTCGCGGGCCGGGAGAGATGCTCGGAACACGCCAGACCGGTTTGCTACAGTTCAAGGTCGCCGACCTGATGCGCGATGCCGATCTGCTACCGGCAGTGAGGGATGCAGCCCAGGCTTTGCTTGAACGCTGGCCTCAACATGTCAGCCCGTTGCTGGAGCGCTGGTTGCGCCACGGCCAGCAATACGGCCAAGTGTGAAGCAGTCAGCGCTATAAATGAGTGTCTCACCTATATAACAACTAAGCTGGTTATACTTCAGCAATTGTAGGAATCTGGATACAGCCATGACAGAAGTTGCCCACATCGACGCCGCCCAACACGCCCCGTCTGTCATCCGGCAGTTGCTTGGCAAGTCTGCCATCAACTACCGCGAGGTCATGGACGACGAATCGCTGCCATCCGCACAGAAAGTACAGGCCATTCTGGTGCATGACTCTGTCGGCGCGTTGCTGATCCTGTTCCCGCAAAACCAGCTGCTGGACCTCAACCGCATCACCGAATTGACCGGGCGCAAGTTGACCGCCGTGTCGCAAGAGCACCTGGATCAGATGCTCGGCAAGAACAACCTGCATAGCCTGCCCGCCCTTCCGGCACTGACCAGCTCGCCTTGCCTGTACGAAGAGCGAATCCTGCAGGAACCTTGCGTACTGATCGATTCCGGCGAGCCGGGCCTGTTGCTGGAAATCGGCAGAGATGATTTCAAGAGCCTGTTGACCAAAGCCAGCGCCGCCACTTTCGGCGAGCCAGTCACGCTGGTGCAGCCAAACCTGACGCGTCCTGACGACGACCGCGAAGAAATCACCAAGGCCGTGCAGAACTTCACTGCCCGACGCATCCAGCAGCGCCTGGAAGCGACCGTGGAGATTCCGCCACTGGCCGACACGGCGCAGAAAATCATCAAGCTGCGAGTCGATCCGGACGCCACGATCGATGACATTACGGGCGTTGTAGAAACCGATCCGGCGCTCGCTGCCCAAGTCGTCAGTTGGGCCGCATCGCCTTATTACGGTTCTGCCGGCAAGATTCGCTCGGTTGAAGACGCCATCGTTCGCGTACTGGGTTTTGATCTGGTCATCAATCTGGCGCTGGGTCTGGCTCTGGGCAAAACCCTGGCGCTGCCCAAGGACCATCCGCAGCACGCAACGCCTTACTGGCAGCAGTCGATCTACACCGCAGCGGTCATCGAAGGCCTGACCCGCGCCATGCCACGCGCCAAGCGCCCTGAAAGCGGCCTGACGTACCTGGCAGGTCTGCTGCACAACTTCGGCTACCTGCTGCTGGCGCATGTGTTCCCGCCTCACTTCTCGCTGATCTGCCGTCAGATCGAGGTGAACCCGCACCTGCATCACAGTTTTGTCGAGCAGCATTTGCTGGGCATTACTCGCGAACAGATCGGCTCCTGGCTGATGCGCAACTGGGACATGCCAGAAGAGCTGGCCACCGCGCTGCGCTTCCAGCACGATCCGCATTACACGGGCGAGCATTACGAGTATGCGAACCTGGTTTGCCTGGCTGTGCGCATGCTGCGCAAGGAAGGGATCGGATCAGGCCCGATGGAAAGCATTCCGGACGAACTGTTCGAGCGCCTCGAACTGCCGCGCGACAAAGCTCAGGATGTCGTGCAGAAGGTGCTCGAAGCCGAGACGCTGCTGCGCGAACTGGCTTCTCAGTTTCATTGACCGTTTACGCCAACCGCCAGTAATGCCTGGCGGTTGGAAACCTGCTCGCGAGCGCGGCGGCCTCAGCAAGACATCCTCGTCAGATGTGCTTGCCCCTTCGCGAGCACACTGCCCCGCACACGCCGTGCGCCCAGCGCAAATCGACCAGTGACCCGCTGGCGCCGCCCTAAGCCCTACTTCTTCTTCCTCGGCTGCAAATACTTCATCAAGCCCTGAAACCACATCACCAGCCCGGTATTGCCGACGACCTGGATGTGCTTGTCCTGGATGCCCTGCATGAACGCCAGTTGCTTGTTTTTGGCCTGCATCGTGGCGAAGCCGTAAGCGGCGTCCTTGAACGAGATCGCAAACGCCGGCGATGGAACCGTACCGCCGTGGCTGCTGACACGCTGGTCGCGCACCACGTAATGGCGTGCAACCTTTCCGTCGGTGGTCTGCAACTGGAAAACCAGGTCCTTGCCCACCAGTTGTTGCTGGAAAGCCGGGTTTCTGCGGCTGGCGCGAGCCATCAGCAGGCCGAGCATCCAGAGTAGAAAGCGAAATTTCATGTTCGACGCCTCATGCGATCACGTGCGGACAGCGCACAGGCGGCAGTGTAACGAGCTTGGACGTGACACGAACGAGCAGAACCGGCCGGTCGCAAAATGGCGAGCTAGACACGTCTTCAGCATTCAACCCCGGTGGTTATCTCGGCCTGCGCTGGCGAGCTGACACCCGAATCGCAGGCATAAAAAATGGGCACCCAATCCGATTGGCGTGCCCATTTCATGCTGTTCGCCTTCCGCAAGGCGTCCAGCGATTTATTTTTTCTTCGACGCAGGCGCTTTTTTCACCGTCTCGGGGTTGACGCTGTCTTTCAGGAACTTGCCAGGCTTGAATGCCACCGTGTTGCTGGCCTTGATTTTGACGGGCTCACCCGTCTGAGGGTTTTTACCGGTGCGCGCGCCGCGATGACGCTGCAGGAAGGTACCGAAGCCAACCAGAGTCACGCTGTCCTTTTTGTGCAAGGCGTTGGTGATTTCATCGAGTACGGCATTGAGAACACGATTGGCTTGTTCTTTGGTGAGATCTGCTTTTTCAGCAATAGCGGCTGCGAGTTCTGGTTTACGCATATAAAGCCTCTTTTACGGTTTTTTGTTTTTATGTCCCGTGCTGCCGGAGAAGGGCAGCGAGCAGGTGCCGCAACGGCTCTACGTTGCGGCAGACGGGAATGAGGATGGCATGCCGCCGAGGCCCGCGCCAGTACGTGAGCCACGTTTGTTTGATCTAAAACGTGGCTTATCCGACAGAACGACCGTTATTTATGCCAACAAGGCGGGCAAGGCTTTGTTCAGTGCGAGTTTCTCCATCACGGCGGCACCGGTCAGCGCATAGCCCAGCAGATTTCCGCCGCTGTCCCTGCACAATGCCTTGATGTCGGCGCCCTCACCTTCCACGCTCCACTCGCCCGCCGAGCCTTTAGGCGGCGGCGACACGACCAGCGGGCAGACCGGCGTTTTAACCGTCACCGGCATCGGCCCGTATTTGACAGGTGTCGGGGTGCCAGCAAGGGTTTGTGCCAAGGCGCGAGCGCAGCTCATCAACGGCATCACGTAGAGCAGATTCAATCCATCGACCTCGGCACAGTCGCCCAAGGCGTAAATGTTGGCGTGGGAAGTCTTGAGATGACGATCAACAACAACGCCACGTCCGATTTCCAGACCGGCCGCAGCGGCGAGATCCGTGCGGGGCCGCAAGCCGATAGCCGAAACCACCAGATCACAGCGCAACACCTCGCCATCGGACAGATGCGCCTCGAGACCGTCCTCAACGCGCGCCAGCCGCGTCAGCACTGGCCCGAGATGGAAACGCGCGCCAAGACTTTCCAGCCCGGCCTTCACAGCGCCTGCCGCAGCCGGGTGCAGCAACGTCGGCATGACCTGCTCACACGGCGCAACGAGGTCGACTTCGTAGCCGCCCAGCATGAGGTCGTTGGCAAACTCACAGCCGATCAGGCCGACGCCCAGAATGAGCACGCGACGTTTGCCAGCGGCGGCTGCGCGAAATCGCGCGTAGTCCTCCAGATCGTTGATCGGGAAGATCGCGTCTGCTGCATCGCCGTCCACCGGAACGCGCACGGTTTCCGCGCCCCAGGCGAGAATCAGATCGCGGTAATACACCGACTCCTCGCCGATCCACAGACGTTTGTGTCCCGGATCAATGCCGCTGACGCGGGTGTGGGTGCGCACCTCTGCGTTGAGTTGCTCAGCCATCGCGCCGGGCTCGGCCATGCTCAATCCGTCGGCTTCCTTGTTCTTGCCGAAGCCGGTCGAAAGCATGGGTTTGGAGTAGGAGCGGCCGTCATCGGCGGTGATCAGCAACAACGGTGTTTCGCTGTCCAGCTTGCGAAACTCTCGCGCCAGGTTGTAGCCGGCAAGGCCGGTGCCGACGATCACGACAGGTGCGCTCATTCATTTCTCCATACAGTCGGGGAAAGCAGCTTCTCAGCCGATTTCGATCATCTCGAAGTCCATTTTGCCCACGCCGCAGTCGGGGCACAGCCAGTCTTCAGGCACATCTTCCCAGCGAGTGCCGGGCGCAATACCGTCGTCCGGCCACCCGTCTGCTTCGTTGTAAATCAGGCCACAGACAATGCATTGCCACTTTTTCATCGCTCGGTTCTCTTGGTTTCAGGCTAGACGTCCCAGACGCTCCGCTGTCGTCGCGAAGTTTATCGAATGGGTCAGGCCTTTTACTGATCACAGCGCCATGACGCAAGTTTCATCGATTCACCGCCGGTGCATTTTCCAGCGAGCGCTGGCTATGCCGGTCCTTCCTGCCACCTACTGCGCGCGCTCTGTAGGACCGGCTTTACTCGGGAAGACTCAGGGTGCCTCAACGCGAAAAGGGTCGGTGCTCCGGTCGTCGGCCGGAATCCGCAATCATGTTAAGCTCGCCGCCTCGATTGCCGCCAATATCTGCAGACCGTGATCCAGCAAAAACCAGCATGTGCGCTGCCTGAATGGCGTTCGCGCGACGAACTGATCGACACACCAGAGCCTGTTGTTCTTGAATGGCTGTTCCACGAAGACTCCCTGACCCGACGGCTGACCCGGCTTTCCAACGAAGGTTTCAGCGTTCTGCCGCTGTTCGAGGGATGGCAACGCCTGCGAGCCGACGAGTGCGCGGCGCTGCGGTTGCCTGAAAGCAGCGAGGGCTGGGTACGCGAGGTCTACTTGCTGGGCCACGGCGAGCAGTGGGTGTTCGCGCGCAGCGTCGCGGCACGCAGCGCACTGGAGCAGGACGGGTTGCACATGGACGAATTGGGCACCCGTTCGCTGGGTGAATTGCTGTTCAGCGACAAAGCGTTCAGCCGAGGACCGCTGCAGATTTGCCATTACCCCGCGTCCTGGTTGCCGTCGGCAGATCGGGATCAAGGTCTGTGGGGGCGCCGCTCGTGTTTCACCCGCGCCGCGCTGAGCATTCTGGTCGCGGAGGTTTTTCTGCCAACCGTGTGGCGAGCCATTGATGCCGCCGATTCGACGAATCAGGAGCGCCGTTGATGTATCTGTCGTTGCTCAAATCCCTCAACCGGCTGCATCCGCGCGCCTGGGATTTCATTCAGTTGACCCGTGTCGACAAACCCATCGGTATCTATCTGCTGCTGTGGCCGACGCTCTGGGCGGTCTGGATCGCAGGCAAGGGTTCGCCCTCTCTGAGCAACGTACTGATTTTCATCATCGGCGTGTTTCTGATGCGGGCTGCAGGTTGCGTGATCAACGACTTCGCCGATCGCAAGGTCGATGGTCACGTCAAACGCACCGAACAGCGCCCTCTGGTGAGCGGCAAGGTCAGCTCGAAAGAGGCCTTGGTGCTGTTTGCGGTGCTGGTGGGACTCAGCTTTCTACTGGTGCTGCTCACCAACTCGACGACCGTCTGGCTGTCGTTCGGTGGTTTGGCGCTGGCGGCCTGCTACCCCTTCATGAAGCGCTATACCTATTACCCTCAAGTGGTGCTGGGCGCTGCGTTCTCATGGGGCATGCCGATGGCGTTCACTGCGCAGACCGGCGAACTGCCTGCCGCTGCCTGGCTTCTGTACATCGCCAATCTGTTGTGGACGGTGGGGTATGACACCTACTACGCGATGACTGACCGCGAAGATGATTTGAAGATCGGCGTGAAATCCACGGCCGTGCTGTTCGGCGATGCCGACCGGGTCATCATCCTGACGCTGCAGGGACTGGCGCTGTTCTGCCTGATGCTGGCCGGGTCGCGCTTCGAGCTGGGTCTGTATTTCTTCCTCGGACTGCTGGTGGCCGCAGGGTGCTTTGCGTGGGAGTTCTGGTCGACCCGCAACAAGGAGCCGCAGGCGTGCTTCAAGGCTTTCCTGCACAACCATTGGGCGGGACTGGCGATCTTCGTAGGGATTGTGGTCGATTACGCGCTGCGTTGACCGTCATGCGGTCAACGCAGCACACGATCAGTCAGGGTTTGGCTACGTGCCAGACGTCGCCTTTGCCGTCGCCAGTCTTGTCACCAGCGGCCTTGTCGTTCTTGAAGGTGTACAGCGGTTTGCCTTTGTAGACCCACTGGGATGCGCCGTCGTCGCGTTTGATGATGGTCCAGTCGCCTTCGGCCTTGTCCCCCGAGCTTGCGGTCAGCGGCGGCCAGTTGGTCGCGCATTGGTCATTGCACACGGATTTGCCGGCGGACGTGTCTTTGTCGAAGGTATAGAGAGTCAGGCCGTCATGGGTGGTGAGCACGCCACCGGTGGTCATGGCAGGCGCGGCAGCGAAAGCCATACCCGAGGATGCGAGCGCCGCGGCTGCCAGCAGGCTCATCAGTGCGGAAGAAATTTTAGCCATAGATCAATCCTCTTTTTGTAAGTCGTTTTTATGGACATTCTTTGTAGGACAAGTCGACAAGCTTAGCGCTAGACCCAGCAATACGCCTAGCCCGAACTAACCTGTCACACGACTGCAATAATTCCGTTATCTAATGCGCCCCAAGACAGTTAAATGACATGAGGTTCGAGGCATGGTTGGCAGGAGCATTCTGATCGTCGACGACGAAGCGCCCATTCGCGAGATGATTGCCGTCGCACTGGAAATGGCCGGCTATGACTGCATGGAGGCAGAGAACTCGCAGCAAGCCCATGCCGTCATCGTCGACCGCAAGCCTGACCTGATTCTTCTCGACTGGATGCTGCCGGGCACATCCGGTATCGAGCTGGCCCGCCGCCTCAAACGCGACGAACTGACCGGTGACATTCCGATCATCATGCTGACCGCCAAGGGCGAGGAAGACAACAAGATCCAGGGTCTTGAAGTCGGCGCCGATGATTACATCACCAAACCCTTCTCTCCTCGCGAACTCGTAGCGCGCCTCAAGGCGGTACTGCGTCGCGCAGGCCCCAACGATGGCGAATCGCCGATTGAAGTCGGCGGCCTGCTGTTGGACCCGATCAGCCACCGCGTGACCATCGACGGCAAGCCTGCTGAAATGGGGCCGACAGAATACCGCCTGCTGCAATTCTTCATGACCCACCAGGAGCGCGCCTACACCCGCGGCCAATTGCTCGATCAGGTCTGGGGCGGCAACGTATACGTCGAGGAGCGCACGGTCGATGTCCATATCCGCCGTCTGCGCAAAGCCCTCGGCGACGCTTATGAAAATCTGGTACAAACCGTCCGCGGTACTGGCTACCGTTTCTCCACCAAAAGCTGAAAAAGCATTTGGCAGCGACTCAGACCGCTGAAAACAAGGACGCGTTAATTGAACCACAACTGGCATGGCACTCTGATCCGCCACCTGCTGCTATTGGTCACGGCCTCGCTGCTGGCCGGCCTTGTCAGCGGCCATTACGGCTGGTGCCTGGCGATCGATCTGGGGCTGTACCTGGCCTGGACGCTCAAACAGTTGCTGCGCCTGCATGACTGGCTCCGCCATCACAAACCCGATGAGCCGCCGCCGGACGGTTACGGATTGTGGGGCGACGTCTTCGACAGCATTTATCACCTGCAAAAGCGCGATCAACGGGTTCGCGGACGCCTGCAAGCGGTTATCGATCGAGTGCAGGAGTCCACGGCGGCGCTGAGAGACGCGGTGATCATGCTCGACAGCGAAGGCAATCTGGAATGGTGGAATCGGGCGGCCGAGACGCTGCTGGGGCTCAAGACGCCTCAGGACAGCGGCCAGCCGGTGACCAACCTGGTGCGTCATCCGCGTTTCAAGGAATATTTCGAACACGCCAACTACGCCGAACCGCTGGAGATTCCTTCGCCGGTCAACGATCGCCTGCGCATTCAGATGCTCATCACCCGCTACGGGAATAACGAACACTTGATGCTGGTGCGCGATGTCACGCGCATTCATCAACTGGAGCAGATGCGCAAAGACTTCGTCGCGAATGTGTCCCATGAGCTGCGAACGCCGCTGACGGTGATCTGTGGTTACCTGGAAACCCTGCTGGATAACGTCGATGACGTGAACCCGCGCTGGGTCCGCGCGCTGCAGCAGATGCAGCAACAAGGCGGCCGCATGCAGACGTTGCTCAACGACCTGTTGCTGCTGGCCAAGCTGGAAGCCACCGATTATCCATCGGACAACCAGCCCGTCGACGTGCCGACGCTGCTGCAGAGCATCAAGAACGATGCCCAGGCGCTGTCGGGCAGCAAGAATCAGCAGATCACCCTGGATCTCGAGAGCGAGTACAGCCTCAAGGGCAGTGAGGCGGAGTTACGCAGCGCGTTCTCCAACCTGATCTTCAACGCGGTGAAATATACGCCCGCCGAAGGCAAGGTCCGCATCCGCTGGTGGGCCGACGGACGCGGTGCGCATTTGAGCGTGCAGGACTCGGGTATCGGCATCGACAGCAAGCACATTCCTCGCCTGACCGAGCGCTTTTACCGCGTCGACTCAAGCCGTGCATCGAACACTGGCGGCACCGGGCTGGGCCTTGCGATCGTCAAGCACGTCTTGCTGCGTCATCGCGCAACGCTGGAAATCAACAGCGTTCCGGGCAAAGGCAGCGTGTTCATCTGCAACTTCGCTCCGATCCAGATGACCAAGGCCTAGGCAAGCCCACGGATAGCGGCTAAATTGCGTCGCTTATGCCCTCCATTTGTGAGGGTTTATTTCATCCTTCTGTAAAACGGAACCTGCAAAACTCCATCATGGACCCTTCCCCTGGTATTAGCCTGGCTTCAATTTTCGCCGACTTCGGCATGATTCTCTTCGCAATGATTCTGGTCCTGCTCAACGGCTTCTTCGTTGCCGCAGAGTTTGCCATGGTCAAACTGCGCTCCACTCGGGTCGAGTCGATCGCCGAGAAAAACGGCTGGCGCGGCCGTATCCTGCGCACCGTACACAGCCAGCTGGACGCCTATCTGTCGGCGTGTCAGCTGGGTATCACGCTGGCTTCCCTTGGTCTGGGCTGGGTCGGTGAGCCTGCCTTCGCCCATCTGCTGGCGCCGCTTCTGGAGACCCTGGGCGTGGATACGCCTGAAGTGGTCAAGGGCGTGTCGTTCTTCACGGCCTTCTTCCTCATTTCCTACCTGCACATCGTGGTCGGTGAGCTGGCGCCCAAATCCTGGGCTATCCGCAAGCCTGAACTGTTGTCGCTGTGGACTGCGGTGCCGCTGTATCTGTTTTACTGGGTCATGTATCCGGCCATCTACCTACTCAACGCCAGTGCCAACGGTATCCTGCGCATTGCCGGTCAAGGCGAGCCCGGGCCGCATCACGAGCATCATTACAGCCGCGAAGAACTCAAACTCATCCTGCACTCCAGCCGAGGCCAGGACCCGAGCGATCAGGGCATGCGCGTGCTGGCGTCTGCCGTTGAGATGGGTGAGCTGGAAGTCGTGGACTGGGCCAACTCTCGTGAAGACCTCGTCACGCTGGATTTCAATGCGCCACTCAAAGAGATTCTGGCGCTGTTCCGTCGGCACAAATTCAGCCGTTATCCGGTGTACGACGCCGATCGCGGCGAATTCGTAGGCCTGCTGCACATCAAGGACCTGCTGCTGGAGCTAGCGGCGCTGGATCACATTCCCGAATCGTTCAACCTCGCGGAGCTGACTCGCCCGCTCGAACGCGTGTCCAAGCACATGCCGCTGTCACGGCTGCTGGAGCAGTTCCGCCAAGGCGGCGCGCACTTTGCGCTGGTCGAGGAAGCGGACGGCAAAGTCATCGGCTACCTGACCATGGAAGACGTGCTGGAAGTGCTGGTGGGCGACATTCAGGATGAGCATCGCAAGGCCGAACGCGGGATTCTCGCCTACCAGCCCGGCAAGCTGCTGGTGCGGGGCGATACGCCGCTGTTCAAGGTCGAGCGCCTGCTGGGCATCGATCTGGACCACGTAGAGGCCGAAACCCTTGCAGGCCTCATCTATGACAGCCTCAAGCGCGTGCCTGAGGAAGAGGAAGTCATGGAAGTCGAAGGCCTGCGTATCATCATCAAGAAGATGAAAGGCCCGAAGATCGTGCTGGCGAAGGTGTTGAAGCTGGATTGATCAACAGCCTGGCCAGAGTCGCTTATGATTCTGGCCGCAGGCCGCAGGAGTCCGGCCAGAAGCGAACCGCAAGGGTACTGCGATTCAATTCCCGCCAATGGCGAAGTTCGGCAGGCTTTGGACCGGCTGCGAGAATTCGTAAGGAATCGATTCCAGCGCCAACCCGACATTGCGCTGCACCACGAAGTGCAAATGCGGCCCGGTGCTGTTGCCGGTATTGCCTGACCGTCCAAGCGGAGTGCCGACGGTTACTTTCTCCCCTTCCCTGACGCTCACCGAACCCTGTTGAAGGTGCAGATAGACGCCCATGGTGCCGTCGTCGTGCAGGATGCGCACGAAGTTGCCGGACGGATTCGCGCCGCGTCCGGACTGGGTGTTTTCAGTCTTGATCACGGTCCCGCCCCGTGCCGCAATGATCTGCGTGCCTTCGGGCATGGCGATGTCGATCGCATAACGGCTCTTGGCGCCCACATGGCTGTATGAGCCGTTGGCGCCCTGGCTGATACGGAACGGTCCGCCGACCCAAGGCAACGGATAGCGATAGCCCAGGCCGCTTGCACTCACGCTGCGCTGCGGGTCGCCCATGATCGAGCGAAGACTCGGTTTGTAGGCCATCGCCCTGCTTGGAATCTGCGGACTCAGCGCGATCAGGCGTTCGTTGCTGCGGGCAGGAATGGTTCGGCGGATCACCTGATCAGCAACGCCGACAACGTTCTTCACGCCCGACAGGCGCAGCTCGATCTCCACAGGCGCGAACAGATCATTACGCACGTAGAGGTTGTCGGCACCTTTGGTTTTCTTGACGTTGAGCCGGACCTGGCTGTCGATGCGTTCGACCATGCGCTCGCGCAGCTTCATCACCTGGGCGCCAGGAACGGGTTGGTCGGTAAACGAAACCACTCCATTGGCATCGGTGAATCGGTAAATGGTCACAGCTGCAGCAGTCTGCGCGGCCAGCAGCAATGCACAGACAACCAGCAAGCGCTCTAACATCTGGATAGGCCTGGTATGAAGACAATGGGGGCAAGCCTAGCAGCGATGCCGATGGAAAAGGACTCATCCGTATCAATCGGTAATAGACGAAGCGTCAAGGAAATCGCGTCAGGGTCAGCTGCGAAGCAATTTGCAAATTCTATGCAGGATGGGGATGCGCTTCGTCAGGCAGAGACGGAGCCATTGTGGGAGCGCGCTTCGCGTTGAGCCGCATTCGCGGGCAAGCGCGCTCCTACAGGGGGTTGTGGCGAGCTTATGCGCCAGGCACGAAATGCTTTTGCGCCGTGCCGCGGGCAATCAGGCGCGACAGGTAGTCGAGCTTCTGGGTGTCCTGGTCGACGAAGCGGAACGTCAGTTGCAGCCAGTCGCTGTCCGGTTTCTGCTCGAACGCCGCGATGGCGTGCAGGTAGCCGTTCAAGCGCGCGACCTCGGCATTGTCGCCCTGCTCCAGATCCAGCACGGCGCTGTCGAGAATCTGCGGCAGCACTTCACCGCGACGCACCACCAGCAGCGCTTCCTTGAGCGTCAGCGCTTTGATCACACATTGCTGGTTGCCGCTGGACAGCCGCAGCTGACCTTGACCACGTCCTGTCGGCTCAGACGGTGCTGCCGGTTTGGCCATCGGTTTGACCAGCGGTTGAGCCGGAGCCGACGCCGTTGGCGTGGCGGTCACGACCTCTGGACGGTTGCCGGTCAAGGCGCTGAGGGAGTCGTTGGCGAACGCAGCGTTCGCGCGCGCAGGACCGCTGCTCATCAACGCATCCAGCTTGCCCACTTTGTGCAACGCTTTCTTCACCTTGGTCAGCAATTGTTCGTTGGTGAACGGCTTGCCGATGAAATCCGAAACGCCGGCATGGATCGCCTGGATCACGTTTTCCTTGTCGCCACGGCTCGTGACCATGATGAAGGGCATGGTTTTCAGGCTGTCCTGCTGACGGCACCAGGTCAGGAGCTCAAGCCCGGACATTTCCGGCATTTCCCAATCGCACAACACCAGGTCGAACACCTCACGGGTCAGCAATACCTGGGCTTTACGGCCGTTGACTGCATCCTCGAGGTGAATTCCGGGGAAAGCGTTGCGCAGCCCTTTCTTGACAAGGTCGCGGATGAACGGCGCGTCATCCACCACCAAAACACTGACTTTACTCATCGACGCTCCTGATGGCGTGTGCACCGCAAATGGCGAGCATATCGCTGGCGGGTAGCCAGCTGCCAAACTGTTTGACGACACCGGGACATTTATTCGCGGGTGACTTAGGAATTAGGTTGCCTTGAAAACGGCCTTTTTACCCAAAAAAAAGCCCGGCGTTCGCCAGGCGTTTTTTATCAGGCAATCTTATTTATCGTCAGGAGCGTCCGGAACATTAGGCTTTTCGGCGGACAGGCCTTTGACTTCTTCCTGCATGCGCTTGAGGCCCAGGTGACGCACGTCGGTGCCGCGCACCAGGTAGATCACCAGCTCGGAAATGTTGCGGGCGTGATCGCCGATCCGCTCAAGCGAACGCAGCACCCAGATGACGTTGAGCACGCGGGAGATCGAACGTGGATCTTCCATCATGTAGGTGACCAACTCACGCAGTGCGGTCTTGTATTCGCGGTCGATGGTCTTGTCGTACTGCGCAACGGAAAGGGCCAGATCAGCGTCGAAGCGGGCGAAGGAGTCCAGGGCGTCACGCACCATGCTGCGGACCTGATCGCCGATGTGGCGCACTTCCACATATCCGCGTGGCGACTCGCCTTCTTCACACAACTGAATGGCGCGACGGGCGATCTTGGTGGACTCATCACCGATGCGCTCCAGATCGATCACCGATTTGGAAATGCTGATGATCAGACGCAGGTCGGAGGCGGCGGGCTGACGACGAGCCAGAATGCGCAGGCATTCTTCATCGATGTTGCGCTCCATCTGGTTGATGCGGTCGTCGACTTCGCGAACCCGCTGGGCCAGGCCCGAGTCGGCGTCGATCAGCGCGGTGACCGCGTCGTTGACCTGTTTCTCGACCAGACCACCCATTTCCAGCAGGTGGCTGCGAACTTCTTCCAGTTCAGCGTTGAACTGCTGGGAGATGTGATGTGTATGGCTGTCTTTGATCATGCTGAGTGTCCGTCCGATTGATTGCGCGGTGGTTCAGGGCTGACGAAACACGTGCTAGCCGTAACGACCGGTTATGTAGTCTTCAGTCTGCTTTTTGGTCGGATTGGTGAACAACGTATCGGTGTCCCCGAATTCGACCACCTTGCCCATGTACAGAAACGCGGTGTAATCCGACACGCGCGCCGCCTGCTGCATGTTGTGGGTAACGATCACAATGGTGTATTTGGATTTCAGTTCGTAGATCAGCTCTTCGACTTTTAACGTCGAAATCGGGTCGAGCGCGGAGCACGGCTCATCGAGCAGCAGGACTTCGGGTTCGACGGCGATAGTGCGGGCGATCACCAGACGCTGCTGCTGACCGCCGGAAAGCCCGAGCGCCGATTCGTGCAGGCGGTCTTTGACCTCATCCCACAGAGCGGCGCCACGCAACGCCCACTCGACCGCTTCATCGAGCACGCGCTTTTTGTTGATGCCCTGGATCCGCAGGCCATAGACCACATTTTCATAAATGGTCTTGGGAAACGGGTTGGGCTTCTGGAACACCATGCCGACGCGACGACGCAGCTCGGCCACATCCTCGCCCTTGGTATAGATGTCGTGCCCGTAGAGCTTGATTTCGCCCTGCACGCGGCAGCCGTCCACCAGATCGTTCATGCGATTGAAGGTGCGCAACAAGGTCGACTTGCCACAGCCCGACGGCCCGATGAACGACGTTACCCGCTGTTTCGGGATATTCATCTGGATGTCGAACAACGCCTGCTTTTCCCCGTAGAAAAGATTCAGGCCCGGCACTTCCAGAGCGACGTTTTCGCTGGCCAGATCAAGCCCCTGGCGCTTTCGACCCAAGGCAGACATGTTGATGCCGTGGGTGTGGGGTTCTTGCTGCATGGTCTCACTCCGTTCGTAGCCGCAAGCGTCGAGCTGCAGCCGCCAGTTCGTGCAGAAGCGGCGTGCGGCGTTTTTACTGGCCGCGCGTGGTTCCCCGCTCGTGGCTTGTTTATCAGCTGTCCAGGGCTCTGTACTTCTCGCGCAGCCGGTTTCGAATCGTCACCGCCGACAGGTTCAACAATGCGATCACCAGCACCAGCAGCAACGCCGTGGCATACACCAGCGGCCGCGCAGCCTCGACGTTGGGGCTCTGAAAGCCGACGTCGTAGATGTGGAAACCCAAGTGCATGATCTTCTGGTCGAGGTGCAGATACGGATAGTTGCCGTCCACCGGCAGCGACGGCGCCATCTTGACCACGCCCACCAGCATCAGCGGCGCGACTTCTCCCGCTGCGCGCGCCACGGCCAGAATCAGTCCGGTCATCATTGCGGGACTTGCCATCGGCAGGACGATCTTCCAGAGCGTCTCGGCCTTTGTCGCACCCAGCGCGAGCGACCCCTCACGCAGGGTCAGCGGAATGCGCGCCAGCCCCTCTTCGGTCGCGACGATCACCACCGGCACCGCCAGCAATGCGAGGGTCAGCGACGCCCAGAGCAGGCCAGGCGTCCCGAAGGTCGGCGCTGGCAGCGCTTCGGGGAAGAACAGCCGGTCAAGCGAGCCGCCCAGAACGTAAACGAAAAAGCCCAGTCCGAAGACGCCATAGACGATCGCCGGAACGCCTGCCAGGTTGTTCACGGCAATGCGGATCAGCCGCGTCATCGGTCCCTGACGCGCGTATTCGCGCAGATACACAGCCGCGAGCACGCCAAACGGCGTGACGATGATCGCCATGATCAGGGTCATCATCACGGTGCCGAAGATCGCTGGGAAAATCCCGCCCTCGGTGTTCGCCTCTCGCGGGTCGTCGCTCAAGAATTCCCAAAGCTTCTGGAAGTAGAAACCCAGCTTGGTCAACGTGCCCATCGCATTGGGCTGATAGGCGTGCACGACTTTACCCAGCGCAATTTCGACCTCTTTGCCATTGGCGTCGCGGGCCGTCAGGCTGTCGCGGTTGAAGTCGGCATGGAGTGCGCCAAGACGCGCTTCGATGTCTTTGTAACGCGCGTCGTATTCGGCGCGTTCGGTAGCCAGGTCAGCCTGAGCGGCAGCATCGAGCTTGCCGTCGAGCTCAAGCTGGCGCGTGCGCAGGCGCAAACGCTCAATGCCGTGGTTGATCGCACCGATGTCCGATTTCTCAAGGCCATCGAGCTCATCGGAGATTTTCTCGACGCGCTTGATGCGCTCCTGCAATTGCGGCCATGCCGCTTCACCTTGCGCTACGACCTGACCGTTCTCCTTGACGTTGACCAGGTAACCGTAAAAGTTGCCCCACTCCCGACGCTCGAGCGTCATCAACTCTGCCGGTTTGCGCTGATCCGTCAGCCATTCGCCGATGATCCAGCTGAAGTCGGAGGCATTGATATCCCGGTTGCCGACCTTGAACAGGTCGCGGGTCATGAATTCCGGCCCTTTGTCCGGGACAGGCAGCCCGGCGCCTTTAAGCCGTGCGCGCGGCACTTGTTCGGACTCGACCAGCTCGCCGACCAATACGTGGCGCTCCTGACCTGGCACATCGTATTGGGCAGAGATCACGTCCGCGGGCCAGAAATGGCCCAGACCGCGCACGGCGATCACCGCCAGCAGGCCGATCGTCATGATCACGGCAACGGAAACAGCGCCCGCGCTGAGCCAGACGCCAGGTCCGCCACTTTTGAACCAACCTTTGAGGGAGGTCTTTTTCATGTGTTCCTACCTGCCCTAAAGAGACGAATACTGCTTGCGCAGGCGCTGACGGATCAGCTCTGCCAAGGTATTCATGACAAACGTGAACATCAGCAGCACGAGGGCAGCCAGGAACAGCACGCGGTAATGGCTGCCGCCCACTTCCGACTCCGGCATTTCGACGGCGACGTTGGCCGCCAGCGTGCGCATGCCTTCGAAAAGATTCATGTCCATGATCGGCGTATTGCCGGTGGCCATGAGCACGATCATCGTTTCACCCACGGCGCGGCCCATGCCGATCATCAACGCCGAGAAAATCCCTGGGCTGGCGGTCAGGATCACGACGCGCGTGAGGGTTTGCCATGGGGTTGCGCCCAGCGCCAATGAGCCCAGCGTCAAACCGCGCGGCACGCTGAACACCGCATCTTCGGCGATGGAGTAGATATTGGGAATGACAGCGAAACCCATTGCCAGGCCAACGACCAGTGCATTGCGCTGATCGTAGGTGATGCCCAGATCGTTGGTGATCCAGGAACGCATGTCGCCGCCGAAGAACCAGTTCTCCAGGTGCGAGCTCATGCCCAGCGAGACCCAGCCGATCAGCAAAATGACCGGAATCAGGATCGCGCTCTCCCACCCATCAGGCACACGAAGGCGAATCGAATCCGGCAAGCGCGTCCACAAAAAACCTGCCAGCAGGATGCCGATCGGGGTGAAGATCAGCAGACTGAATATGCCTGGCAGATGGCCTTCCAGGTAGGGCGCGAGAAACAAGCCGGCGAAGAACCCCAGGATCACGGTCGGCATCGCTTCCATCAGCTCGATCACCGGCTTGACCTTGCGACGCATGCCCGGGGCCATGAAATACGCGGTGTAGATGGCAGCGGCGACGGCCAGCGGCGCGGCGAGCAGCATGGCGTAGAAGGCAGCCTTGAGCGTGCCGTATGTCAACGGCGCCAGGCTGAGCTTGGGCTCGAAGTCGCTGTTGGAGGCGGTCGACTGCCAGACGTACTTCGGCTCGTCGTAACTCTCGTACCAGACCTTGTCCCAGAGCGCGCTCCAGGACACTTCGGGGTGCTGGTTTTTGAGGGTCATCGGCAGCAGTCTGCCGCTGTCTTCGGCAATGATGCGGTCTGCCCGGGGCGACATCCCGATCACGGCAGGGCCGCTGGCGACGGGCTCTACCAGCAGCGTGCGGTGAGCCGTGCTGTGGAACACGCCGAGCTTGCCGGAGGTGTCCATCGCGACGAAGCCTTTGCGGCGCTGCTCGGCAGTGATCTGCGCGATCGGCGCGCCACTCATCTTGAAGTCACGGATGTGCTGAAGACGCATCTCGCCATCGACATCGCGGGCCATGAACCATTGAGCGATGTTGCCCTTGGAGCTGCCGATCACCAACGATATCCCGCCAACGAGCTGTGCGCTGGCGGTGGTTTCGGCGTTGGCGTCTTCAAGCAGTTTGTAACGACCGTTAAGGGTACGGTCGTGGAGGTCGAAGACGTCGGCCTGCGCACGACCGTTGATCACGTACAACCATTGCTGCCGCGGATCGACGAAAATGGCCTTCACCGCGGCCGACAGTTGCGGCAGATCAATACGGCTTTGCTCATTGGCAGTTTCGCCGGTCATCAGGTTTTCAGCTTGCGTCAGCGCCAGCACGTGCAGCTGAGTGCCTGTAGCACCCGCCAGAATCAGCGTCGAGTCGCTGGCGTTGAGGTTGACGTGCTCAAGCGCCCGCCCTTCCTCATCCAGCACCAGCGGCGTGTCGCCATAAGGCCAGGTAATGGTCGGTGTGATGGTCTTCTTGTTGCCGGGATAGGTGATGGGATAGGCATGTTTGAACACCAGCACCTGTCCGTTGGACAGGCCCACCGCGATCAGGGGTTTGCCAGGCTGATCCTGAGCGACTGACGTGACACGGGCCCCCTCGGGCACCGGCAAGCTCACGCGGGACAATTCATGCCCGTCTTCCAGGGCGAAGAACAGTGCCTCGCCGCTGTCCGATACACGCATGCCGACCTGGTTCTGCTCCTCGATGACCAGAACCATGGGCTTGCCGGCAGTCTGCAACCACGCGGGGGTTTGCGCGTCCGCGACCGTCAGCCTGGCCCCTTGAAACAGGGGCGCCACGACGTAGGCAAGATAAAAGAAAATCAGGGTGATTGCGGCCAGCACGGCAAGACCACCCACCAACACGTACCAGCGCGTCAGACGGTCTTTGAGCGCACGAATACGACGCTTGCGTTGCAGCTCGGGCGCGTTGAAATCAATGCGCTCGGGATGGGGTTTTTCGGTCATCGATGAATTGGCCAAATCATTCATGCGCACACCCTAGTCGCTCTGTATGACAAATACATTACAACGTGGTGACGCAAAAAAGCCCGTCGCCTCTGGTGTGTGGCAACGGACTGTTCATTGTCTCGCAAGCCTCGTTCCATAAGGCCTTTCTGGTTTCATGCGGGACGAACCTGTCACCCCGCTCAGGGTTATCTGGCTGCACGGCGCGCAGCCCATTGTTATAGCCCCAGATCAGCCAATGCCTTGCTGACGACCTTGGCTGGTAAAGGAATGTACCCGTCTTTCATGACAACTTCCTGACCTTGTCTGGACAGCATCAGTTTTACGAACTCGGCCTCAAGAGGATTAAGCGGTTTATTGGGCGCCTTGTTGACGTAAACATAAAGGAAGCGCGCCAGTGGATACGTGCCATTGAGCGCATTGGCTTCGTTGTCCTCGACGAACTCGCCACCGGGTTTTTTCGCCAGCGGCACGGTGCGCACGCTGGACGTTTTATAACCAATCCCCGAATAACCGATGCCGTTCAGCGAACTGCTGATCGAGCTGACGACAGAAGCCGAGCCCGGTTGCTCATTGACGTTGGGCTTGAAATCACCCTTGCACAGCGCTTCTTCTTTGAAATAACCATAGGTCCCGGACACCGAATTGCGGCCAAACAGCTGGATGGACTTACCCGCAAGGTCACCCGTTACGCCCACGTCGCCCCAGGTCTTCGCATCGAGTTTGCCGCCGCACAAGCGGGTTGCCGAGAAGATCGCATCGACCTGCTGCAGCGTCAGCCCTTTGATCGGGTTGTCCTTATGGACGAACACCGCAAGCGCATCAACCGCAACCGGAATGGCAGTCGGTTTGTACCCATGCTTCTGCTCGAACGCAGACAGCTCGCCGTCTTTCATTTTGCGGCTCATCGGGCCGAGCGTTGCCGTGCCCTCGGTCAGCGCAGGCGGCGCTGTCGAGGAACCGGCAGCCTGAATCTGGATGTTCACGGTGGGGTATTCTTTCTTGTAGGCCTCAGCCCACATTGTCATCAGGTTCGCCAGCGTATCCGAGCCGACGCTGGAAAGATTGCCCGACACCCCGCTGGTTTTTTCGTAGGCCTTGATCGCCGGATCAACAGCAGCAACCGCCGCCGCAGCGGTAAAGCCAGCAGCGACGAAAGTCAGTGCGGTCATCAAACGCTTGAGTGTCATGCCTTGCTCCTGGCGAGATTAGGGTGCTGGCCAGGGTGATGGCCATGTGACTACTCTATGTCTGAATTGTGACAGATCCATGAAACCGAGAAAGACGCGTATTCATTTCCCGGAATGGACAGCGGCACATTCATCTGCCTGCCTAGACCCGCATGCGCGCATCCACACGGCAATTCAGGCATTCAGTCAGCATTTTTTGCCGCGCGCACCGATTCGCAATTTTAAGGTGAAGTGCTTACTCGTCGTAACCGGTGTATTGAAAGCGCGATAAGAGATAAATCTGAAATCGCGATTTAATCTACCGTAATCGCTCTCGCTGATCCAGACTCACTGTATGGCGACCACCCATCCAAGACATTCGCCTAAAAGTTGTTATATACATTCTTATCCGCACTTTTTCGTGGATAGCGAATACGTGCCAGGGAAGCGCACCTTTATACGAGGCAAATACATTATGGACAATAAACTTCGCGAGGAGATTTCGAAATTTTATCTCTATGGCAATACCGGTGATCGTCAAACTTCTCCTGGATCACTGGGAACGCTCAAGTACGATCAAACATTCGGGGCTGCAGGCAAATTAAGGCTCGGAAATGACAATGGCTGGGCTACATGCATAATATCCAGTGTCGCCAAGCCAGGTTATTTCCTCGCAACCTATTACGATATCCTTAACGTCGACCTTCCGGGACGACGCTACGAAGCCTACGTGGCGCGGTTCGACGCCGCCGGAAACATAGACCCTTCATTTGGGAGCCTTGGAACAGGGTCTATCGAAGCACATTTCACGAAAGAGCCCGGGAAGATAACCGTCCTCAAAGGCCTTCACGAAACAACGGCTGGCAATATATTCAATTGGGGATCCACTATGTGGGTAGATGGTGGCGATATCTATCACGCTCATGCCCTTACAAAAAAATTGAGCGATGGCGCGCCAGACTCAAGCTTCGGCATTGAAGGCAAAGTGGATATCGACACATTTGCGGCCGCTGATGCACAACTCTTTGATGGCAACGCCTGCATTGTGTGTTCATCGGGTATATTTGTCGGCATTGCCGAATATAACAAGTCTCCTCCTGACTATCATATTTTACGATTGACGCAGAAGGGCGCACTGGATACCACTTTTCAGGAAGGTGGTATATGGACACCGAGACATCCTGATTACCCCGAAAAACTGATCAGGATATCAAGCCTTGCCCCAAGTCAGGACGGCGGTATTCTCGCATGCGGGACGACTCACCGGCCCGATGGTTTTGGACTGGGCGGGCTGATCATGAAGTTCGACACTGAGGGCAATCTTGATAAAAGTTTTGGCACAAACGGGGTCAGCGAAACCGAGATAGAAGGTCAGTTTCATGAGTTTCGCTCGGTCTACGAGGCCCCTCCCGTCATGCTCGTAGCAGGCACGTCGCTTGAAAGGGGATGGAAAAGTCTAGTCGGGCTGTACGGTACCAACGGCTCGCCGGAAGAGAGCTTTAACGGAGGCGAGCCGGCTGTTCACGCCTTCGTTGATCCGCCTTATGTGGATATGTGGCATCAAGCGGGCATAGCGGCGCAGACGCCTGAAAAAGTGATTGCACTGGGGAGGTGGAGACAACCCACATCATCTGGACCTGTAGTCGGGCGTTTCAACATGGACGGCAGTGTCGACGAGACCTTTGTGCCCAATCCGGCAAAGTTCGGGACCCTGACCGACGCGGACGTTATATCCAACGCGTCGACCGGATTCGTCCAACCCAGGCCAGACCAGATACTGGTTGCAGGTGAGTCCGGTGGAAAACCGACGATACTTGCCGTCAAAGTCTGACGGTGCAAGCTTCGCGCTCGCGGCTTGATCATGCCGCGGGCGCGAAGCTTTTCACATCAGTTGATCCGCCGGCTGCGCAGCAGATACACGCCGATCACCATTCCCAGCGCACACAGAATGGCCACATACCAGGCGGGCGCCATCGGGTTCACTTTGTTCATACCCTGCACCACCATCGGGGTCAGCCCGCCGAAGATTGCATAGGCCAGATTGTAGGAAAAAGACAGTCCGGAAAAGCGAACGACTGGTGGGAAGGCTTTGACCATCACGAATGGCACCGCGCCGATGGTGCCAACGAACAGGCCGGTCAGTGCGTAGAGGGGATAGAGCAAGTCTGGATGATCGCCAACGGTGTGATAGAAGGTCCACGACGTGACCAACAGCCCAAGCGAGCCGACCAGGAACACGAGTCCTGCGCCAACACGATCCGCCAGTGCGCCCGCGCCGATGCAGCCCAGGCTCAGCAGGACGATGGCCAGACTGTTGGCCTTCAACGTGACCGCCGGCGCGAAACCGAAGTTGGTTTGCAGCAGCGTCGGCGTCATGAGGATGACCACGACAACGCCCGCCGACAGCAACCAGGTCAGTGCCATCGACAACACCACAGCACCGCGATGATCACGCAGCACGGCCTTGAGCGGGACTTCGTCAGCCAGTTGTTTGCGCAGTTGCAGCTCAGCGAATACCGGCGTCTCGTGCAACCAGCGGCGCAGGTAAACCGACATCAGACCGAATACACCGCCCAGCAGGAAAGGAATACGCCATGCGTAGTCCGAAACCTCAGCCGGTGAATAGATGCTGTTGATCCAGGTGGCCACCAGCGAACCAAGCAGAATGCCGGCAGTCAGCCCGGAAGTGAGGGTACCGCAGGCGTAACCGACGTTACGTGCGGGAACGTGTTCGGAAACGAATACCCACGCACCTGGCACTTCACCCCCGATCGCGGCACCCTGGATGACGCGCATCAACAGCAGCAACAAAGGTGCGAACATTCCGATCTGTTCGTAGGTCGGCAGCAAGCCCATGATCAGCGTCGGCACCGCCATCAGAAAAATGCTGAGCGTGAACATTTTCTTGCGACCCAGCAGATCGCCAAAATGCGCCATGACGATGCCGCCCAGCGGTCGTGCCAGATAACCGGCGGCAAAAATGCCAAACGTTTGCATCAAACGCAGCCATTCCGGCATGTCAGCGGGGAAGAACAGCTTGCCCACCACTGCCGCGAAGAACACGAAAATGATGAAATCGTAGAACTCCAGCGCGCCGCCCAGTGCGGACAGCGACAGGGTTTTGTAATCGTTACGGGTCAGTGGGCGCGAGGGTTGCGCAGCACTTGAAGACACAGAGGACATGACAATGGCTTCTCTTTTGAGGCTCTCTTGAGACGAATGATCAACAGCGAAAAAGGCCGCGGGTAACGGCTCCATACGCGATTTATCGACTCGACTGTGCAATCGGGCATCAAAATTGCGTACCAATAAAGGCTTAGTGTGCCAAATCGGTTCGGCACGATAGCAAATTGTGTGCAGGTGCACATCGATTGCAATGAGAGAGGGGCTAAATGGGAACCCAACGGTCGTGTCTCGGGGCATCGGCCGATATACTTGCCAGCCGCGACTCCACCCGTCATTCGGGGAAATTGTGCGAAGCCATTTTCACCAAGTCGTTTTCGCAGAGTTTCCCTTTCTAACGTAATGAAGACTTGAGAGTCATGGGTCAGAGGGACCCCGGCATGATTGAGCTCGAACAAGAAGATCCTATCCCGCAAGGCGATCTGGCATTGCAGATCACCGCGCTTCCACGCGAAACCAACGGCTTCGGCGACATTTTTGGTGGCTGGCTGGTGGCCCAGATGGACCTGGCCGGTACGGCCATGGCCAGCAAAGTCGCGGGCGGGCGCGTTGCAACCGTCGCGATCGACCGCATGGCGTTTCTGGTACCGGTCGCCGTGGGCGCGCAATTGTCCTTTTATACGCAGACGCTGGAAATCGGCCGCAGCTCGATCCAGATGATGGTCGAGGTATGGAGCGACGATCCGCTGTCCAGCGAATGGCGCAAAGTCACCGAGGCCGTGTTTGTATTCGTGGCCATCGACGGCAGCGGCCGCACCCGCTCGGTTCCTGCGCGGCGCTGACAGATCACGCTTCAGCAGCGCGGCACTTGGCTTTGGGCATTAAACTCATCAAGCTTGGCACAGTCTGATTCAGTCACTGTCCTTCGAGTGAGAGCCCCTATGCCTACGCCACAAGTCGAATCCATCCAGCTCGGTGAGCTTAATTGCTGGCGAATCAGCCATGGCAAGGCCGAACTGGTTGTCGCCCAGCAGGGCGCGCACATCGTCAGCTATCAGGTTGATGGAGATCAGCCTCTGATCTGGTCCAATCCGGGCGCAGTCTTCCACAAAGGTAAGGCGATTCGTGGCGGTATGCCGATTTGCTGGCCTTGGTTCGGCAACTTCCAGCGCAACCCGCAGAGCGTTCAGGCCATGCGCCAGAGCAGTGAACCGGCGAACGCCCACGGCGAGGTCCGTGCGATCGATTGGGAATTGATGGGCATGGGCGAAGATGGCGAAGCACTGATCGTCGAGTTCATTCAGCCCAAGGCTGAAGGGCAGCTGCCCGGCTGGCCGCACACCGTCGGCCTGAAGCTGCAGATCCGCCTTGATGCAGCACTGAACGTCAGCCTGGTCAGCTTTAACGCGGGCCCCGAAGACGTCACCCTGAGCCAGGCGCTGCACAGCTATTTCGCCATCAGCGATATCAAACAGGTCAGCATCGAAGGCCTGGACGGCGTCAGCTACCTGAATACGCTGGAAAGCTGGGAAAAACAGAATGTGCAGGCAGGTGACATCACGTTCACTGGCGAAACAGACCGCATCTATCAAGACACGCCCGACCTGATTTCGATTGTCGATCCCGCGTGGAAACGCCGAATCCAGATTCAAACCATCGGTTCGAACTCTTCGGTGGTATGGAACCCGTGGATCGAGAAAACCAAGACCTTCAGCGACATGGAGGCTGACGGCTGGCAGAACATGGTATGTGTCGAAACCGCGAACGTCATGGGCGACATCGTGACGCTCAAGCCCAACGACATGCATGTGATGAGCGTGAGCATCTGGGCAGAGCCGTTGACAGACGATTGATCAGACAATGATCAGCTTTATGGGAGTGAGCTTGCTCACTCTCACAGGTTTGCCTCAGCTGCAACTTCTGCCAGAGAGCGTTACAAATCCGCCTCGGTCACTACTCGCACCTTCGATGCATCCAGCGCGTAGGCGGCGTCGGCCAGGTCGTTGCTGACCTTCTCGACCTTCAAGGTGCCGATCACCCACAGCGGCGTGTAGATATCGTCGATCTTCAGGCCTTTGGGATAACGAACGAGGACCAGCTGGTTTGGCGGCGGAGGCGGTACGTGGATGCAGGCCCCAGGATAAGGGACCAGAAAAAACAGCGTGCTGTGGCCTTTGGCGTCGGTCTCCAGCGGAACCGGATAACCGCCCAGACGAATGGTTTTGTCATTCATGGCAGCTACGGTTTTGGTCGAATACATGACCGCAGGCAAGCCCTTGCTCTGTTTCAAACCGCCCTTGCTGTCGAACGTCCCTTGAGCCTCCGGGGAGTTGTGGTCGATTTCGGGCATGGCTTCGAGGGCTTTCTGATCCGACTTGGGCATCAGCTCCAGCCAGTCGGTTTCAGGCGGTTCAGCGGCGCGTGCCAGTCCACAGACCAGCAGCAGGGAAACGAGAAGAAGGCGACGCATTGAGAGGCTCGGCTGAGGATGATGTGCCGGGCATTCTAGCCCTCCGCGCCGCAATAACGCAGAGGGCCAGCGTCATTTTCATTTCTTTCTGATCAGGCCGTAGATCACCAGCAGCACAATTGCGCCCACCAGCGCGCCGAGGAAGCCTGCACCCTCGCCTGCCTGATAGATACCCAGCGCCTGACCACCATAGGTCGCGACCAGAGAGCCGGCGATACCCAGAATAATGGTCATGATCCAGCCCATGCTGTCGTCGCCCGGTTTCAGAAAACGCGCGAGCAGACCCACGATCAGGCCGATGAAGATGGTTCCAATGATTCCCATGCCATGTCCCTCTGTTTGAATGAATATGCCAAAGCCTAGTCGGCTATCGGCAACACGCTATGAGAGGGGCGCGGGGGATGAATGGTTCAACGTAATGAACACGGACTTGCAGGAGCGCGGCTTGCCCGGGATGACATAAGGGTCAAACGGGTGGGTGCCTGACCCACCCTGATCGCGGGGCACGCGCGCTCCTACGAGGACTGCTGCGACTGATCAGTTCTTGATCAGCGCCTCGACCTGCTTCACCTGTTGATCCAGGGTTGCGCGGTCTTTGCTGCGCACGGTCGCGTGACCGACCTTGCGGCCTGTCTTGAACGCCTTGCCGTAGTGATGCAGGTGACAGTCTTCGATGGCGATGACTTTATCCACTGCAGGCACTTCGCCGATGAAGTTGAGCATTGCGCTCTCGCCCACCTTGGCCGTCGAGCCCAGCGGCAGGCCAGCCACGGCGCGCAGGTGGTTTTCGAACTGGCTGCATTCGGCGCCTTCAGTGGTCCAGTGCCCAGAGTTATGCACACGTGGGGCAATCTCGTTGGCTTTCAGGCCACCGTCGACTTCGAAGAACTCGAAAGCCAGCACGCCGACGTAGTCCAGCTGCTTGAGCACACGGCCGGCGTAGTCTTCTGCCAGTCCCTGCAACGGGTGATCGGTGCTGGCGATGGACAGGCGCAGGATGCCGCTGTCATGGGTGTTGTGCACCAGCGGATAGAAACGCGTCTCGCCATCACGCGCGCGTACGGCGATCAACGAGACTTCACCGGTGAAGGGCACGAAGCCTTCGAGCAGGCACGGCACGCTGCCCAGCTCAGCGAAGGTGTCGACCACGTCTTTCGGCTCGCGCAGGACCTTCTGCCCTTTGCCGTCGTAACCCAGCGTGCGGGTTTTCAGCACGGCAGGCAGGCCGATACTGGCCACCGCAGCGTCCAGATCCGCCTGGGACTGGATGTCGGCGAACGCAGGCGTCGGAATGCCCAGGTCCTTGAACATGCTTTTTTCGAACCAGCGATCACGGGCGATACGCAGGGCTTCTGCGCTCGGATAGACCGGCACGAACTGCGACAGAAACGCGACCGTTTCAGCCGGCACGCTTTCGAATTCGAAGGTCACCAGATCCACTTCGTCAGCCAGCTGACGCAAGTGATCCTGATCGCCGTAATCGGCACGCAGATGCTCACCCAGTGCGGCAGCACAAGCATCCGGCGCAGGGTCGAGAAAAGCGAAGTTCATTCCCAGCGGTGTGCCCGCCAGAGCCAACATGCGGCCCAGCTGGCCGCCACCGATTACGCCGATCTTCATGAAAACCTCAGGCCTCGCGTGGGTCTGGATTGTCCAGAACGCTGTCTGTCTGCTCAGTGCGGAATTTCTTCAGCACCGCGTGGAATTGCGGGTGTTTGGCGCCCAGGATGCTCGCCGAGAGCAGCGCAGCGTTGATTGCGCCTGCCTTGCCGATGGCCAGAGTGGCAACCGGAATGCCTGCCGGCATCTGCACGATCGACAGCAGCGAATCGACGCCCGAGAGCATGGAAGACTGAACCGGAACGCCCAGCACCGGCAGGTGGGTCTTGGCCGCGCACATGCCCGGCAGGTGGGCGGCGCCACCGGCACCGGCGATGATCACCTCGATGCCACGGCCTTCGGCCTCTTCGGCGTACTGGAACAGCAGATCCGGCGTGCGGTGAGCCGAAACCACTTTGACTTCGTACGGAATGCCGAGCTTTTCCAGCATGTCGGCGGTGTGGCTAAGGGTGGACCAATCGGACTTGGAGCCCATGATCACGCCAACCAGTGCGCTCATCGTCGTGCCTCTCATCGGGCGCCCGCAGGCGCGTCTAAAAACAACAAGCCACGCGGGAGGACCGGCGTGGCTTGTCGTACAAATTATGACCAGTCGAACCGGCCAAAGGCCGCGCAGTATACCGCAAAGAGTGCTGTTTGACAGAACGCTGACGACCTCCTGTCAGCCGATCATCAAGGGCCGGATCCCGCGTGTTTACTGACTCGAAGGTCAAGCGCCGGGTTGTGATGCGCCGCCCTCAAGCTTGCGCCACAGCAGGCGCACGTTTGCCTTGCGCACGAGCGCGCAGCGATACAGGCGGATCTCCAGTGGCACGTGCCACTGTGGGCCACCGCAGATCACCAGTTCGCCACGTTCAAGCTCGGCCGTGACACTGAGTCGCGGCACCCACGCGATGCCCAGACCCTGCAGCGCCATGCCCTTCAGGCTGTCGGCCATGGCGGTTTCGTACACCGTCGTGAAGCGCAGCGCGCGCTGACGTAACAGCAAGTTGACCGAACGCCCCAGAAACGCCCCCGCGCTGTAGGCCAGCAGTGGCACGCTCTGTTCGCTTTCCAGGTCGTACAACGGTTGGCCGTCGACGTCGACCGAGCAGACCGGCAGCATTTCGGTCATGCCAAGGTGCAGCGACGGAAATATTTCGGCGTCCATCTGCAACGCAGCGTCCGGGTCGTAGAACGCCAGCATCAGGTCGCAGCCACCTTCGCGCAGCGCATGCACCGCGTCGCCAACGTTGGTGGCGACCAGACGGGTCGCAATGTTCAATCCCTCGTTACGCAACTGCGCGATCCAGCGCGGGAAGAAGCTCAACGCCAGTGAGTGTGCGGCGGCGATCTGCATGACCTCGCCCTGCCCGCTTTCCAGATGATGCAAGTGGCGCAGCACCTCACCCAACTGATCAACGACGGTGCGAGCAGTGACCAGAAACAATTGCCCGGCCGCGGTCAGCTCGATCGGCGTGCGCGACCGGTTGACCAGCGTCAGCCCCAGCGCGGCCTCAAGGCTACGAATGCGTCGGCTGAACGCCGGCTGTGTGACGAAGCGCCGCTCCGCCGCCTGGGAGAAGCTGCGGGTCGCGGCCAGCGCGCTGAAATCTTCCAGCCATTTGCTTTCCAGGTTCATCGTGTTCTCCGCCATTGGGAGCCAAGTTAGATTTCGATTGTAGGAGCGTGGCTTGCCCCGCGATCTGGCGCGTAGCGGCAGCGAAATCAGGCGACTCAAGAATGACTTGCCAACCCGCATTCTCAGGTTCCGCTGGCGCTGAGCGCCAGATCGCGGGATGCGGCCCAAAGACAAGCCACGCTCTTGCAACATGAGACGCGTCGCCCTTCACACGCTCGTCACAATCCGAACGTCACATCCGCATTATGCCGTTTGCGCATAGGCTAGCGCTTAACAGCATTGGTTCGCAATCGTCCACAGGCCTAGTATTAAAGGCGTTCCGGCTTAGTCCGTGCCTATCTTGAGACTTTCTCTATCATGTCCTGCGCTGCATCATTTCGCATCGAAAAAGACCTGCTTGGCGTCCTCGAAGTACCCGCTGAAGCGTATTACGGCATTCAGACTCTGCGTGCGGTGAACAACTTTCACCTCTCCGGCGTTCCGCTCTCGCACTACCCAAAGCTGGTCGTGGCACTGGCGATGGTCAAGCAGGCGGCTGCCGATGCGAACCATCAGTTGGGTCATTTGAGCAATGAGAAGCACGCGGCAATCAGCGAAGCATGTGCTCGCCTGATACGGGGCGATTTCCACGAGCAGTTCGTCGTCGACATGATTCAGGGCGGCGCTGGCACCTCGACCAACATGAACGCCAACGAAGTCATCGCCAACATTGCGCTCGAAGCGATGGGCCATGCCAAAGGCGAATACAACTACCTGCACCCCAACAATGACGTGAACATGGCGCAGTCGACCAACGATGCCTACCCGACGGCGATCCGTCTGGGTCTGCTGCTGGGTCACGACGCCTTGCTCGCCAGCCTCGACAGCCTCATTCAGGCATTCGCGGCCAAAGGTCAGGAATTCAACCACGTCCTGAAAATGGGCCGCACCCAGTTGCAGGACGCCGTGCCGATGACGCTGGGCCAGGAATTCCGGGCCTTCGCTACCACGCTGACCGAGGACCTCAACCGTCTGCGCAGCTTGGCGCCTGAACTGCTGACCGAGGTCAACCTGGGCGGTACCGCGATCGGCACGGGCATCAACGCCGACCCTGGCTATCAGCACCTGGCAGTGCAGCGTCTGGCGACCATCAGCGGTCAGCCGCTGGTACCTGCGGCTGACCTGATCGAAGCCACTTCGGACATGGGCGCCTTTGTACTGTTCTCCGGCATGCTCAAGCGCACAGCCGTCAAGCTCTCGAAGATCTGTAACGACCTGCGCCTGCTGTCCAGCGGTCCGCGTACCGGTATCAATGAAATCAATCTGCCGGCGCGCCAGCCTGGCAGCTCGATCATGCCGGGCAAGGTCAATCCGGTGATTCCGGAAGCCGTGAACATGTGCGCGTTCGAAATCATGGGTAACGATCTCGCGCTCACTGTCGCAGCCGAAGGCGGCCAGCTGCAGCTGAACGTGATGGAGCCCCTGATCGCGTACAAGATTTTTGATTCGATCCGCCTGCTGCAACGTGCCATGGACATGCTGCGCGAACATTGCATCGTCGGCATCACCGCCAACGAAGTCCGTTGCCGTGAACTGGTCGAGCACTCGATTGGCCTGGTCACCGCACTGAACCCTTACATCGGCTACGAAAACGCCACGCGTATCGCCCGCGTTGCCCTGGAAACCGGCCGCGGTGTACTGGAACTGGTGCGCGAAGAAGGCTTGCTCGACGACGTCATGCTCGCCGACATTCTGCGCCCCGAAAACATGATCGCGCCCAGACTGGTACCTCTGAAGGCCTGATTCCGGACGCTGACGCTTTAACTGCAACACGATCACCAGGCTGAGGGCCTAGACACCCCTCACCCTTTTGAGGGCCGGAAGTAGACACTTCAGGCCCTTTTTTTTGCCCGGAATTGTTCAACTTCACGCGAGTCACAATTGCCTGCGGCCTCCTGAAGGGCAATGTGCACCCGCAAAGCAGGAAATGGTTTACAGACTCCAATAACGCGCACCGGTATAGTGCGGCCCCTCTAAAAAAGCGAGGAACATTCAATGCTTGAAGTCATCAACGACTTCCTCTCGGGAAAACTGCTGATCGTGCTCATTGTCGGGCTCGGTGGATACTTCACAATTCGCTCGCGCTTCGTTCAGTTACGCCACTTCTTCCACATGTTCGCGGTCTTTCGCGAGAGCCTGCGCAGCAGCTCGGGGCAACTGAGCTCGTTTCAGGCCCTGATGCTCAGCCTGGCCGGGCGCGTCGGCGCGGGCAACATCGCCGGCGTCGGCATTGCGGTCACCCTCGGCGGCCCTGGCGCAGTGTTCTGGATGTGGGTCACGGCACTGGTCGGCATGGCCAGCAGTTTCTTCGAATGTTCCCTCGGCCAGCTGTATAAACGCTGCGACGCAGAAGGCCAGTATCGCGGCGGTCCTTCGTATTACATCCAGCACGGGCTGGGCAAACGCTGGCTGGGCATGGTCATGGCTGTCCTGCTGCTGGTGACATTCGGTTTCGCCTTCAATGGCCTGCAATCCCATGCCGTCACCCACTCGCTCAATGACGCGTTCAAGATTTCCCCGGGCTATGCCGGTATCGGCTTGGCGGTGCTGCTGGGCCTGGTTTTCATCGGCGGTATCAAACGTATCGCGGCGGTGGCCGATCTGCTGGTTCCGATCAAGACGCTGGTCTACATCGCCGTGACGCTCTATGTCATCGGCGTGCAGTTCGAACACGTCCCACAGATGCTGATGACCATCGTCAAAAGTGCATTCGGGCTGGACGAAGTGTTCGGCGGACTGATCGGCAGCGCTATCGTCATGGGCGTCAAGCGCGGCGTATTCGCCAACGAAGCAGGCCTGGGCAGCGCGCCTAACGTCGCAGCGGTGGCTGACGTTCAGCATCCGGTTGCGCAAGGTGTGGTTCAGGCGTTCAGCGTCTTCCTCGATACATTCGTGATCTGCACCTGCACCGCTTTGCTGATCCTGCTGTCGGGCTTTTACACGCCAGGCTTCGAGGGCGACGGCATCGCGCTGACGCAGAACTCGCTTGCCGCCGTTGTCGGTGACTGGGGCAAGCTGTTCATCAGCGTGGCGCTGGCGTTGTTCGTGTTCACCTCGATCCTCTACAACTATTACCTGGGCGAAAACAGCCTGCGATTCCTGCTCGGTGAAAACCGCAAGGCGCTGATTGGTTATCGCGCGCTGGTGCTGGCGCTGATCCTGTGGGGTGCGGTCGAGGACCTTGGAACCGTGTTTGCCTTCGCCGACATCACGATGACGTTGCTTGCGTTCGTTAACCTGATCGCCCTGGCAATGCTGTTCAAAGTCGGTTTGCGTATCCTGCAGGACTACGACGCACAGCGAAAGGCAGGCATCGATACGCCGGTCTTCGATTCCAGTCAGTTCCCGGATCTGGATCTGGACTTGCAAGCCTGGCCCAAGCCCGGCCACGCTCAATCGGTCGCCACGCCTGCGGCTGCGAGCGGCAAGCCGGCCACTGAAACACCTTAATCTGTTGACAGTCAGTCCAGGGAGACAGGCATGAATCGCGAAAATCACACGGCGGCCCGGCAGGTCATGGTGCTCTACACCGGCGGGACGATCGGCATGCAGGCCAGCGAAAATGGCCTGGCGCCGGCCTCCGGCTTCGAGTCCCGCATGGCCGGACAGCTCGCGGCGTTGCCTGGGCTTACGGTGCCGCAGTGGACGTTTCGCGAAATGTCGCCCCTGATCGACAGCGCCAACATGACGCCTGCCTACTGGCAACGCCTGCGCGAGGCGGTCGTCGATGCGGTCGACGCTCAGGGCTGCGATGCCGTGCTCATCCTGCACGGCACCGATACGCTGGCCTACAGTGCGGCCGCCATGAGCTTTCAGCTGTTGGGCCTGACGGCGCCAGTGGTGTTCACCGGGTCCATGTTGCCTGCCGGCGTCGCTGACAGCGATGCGTGGGAGAACGTCAACGGTGCGCTGCAAGCATTGGGTAAAGGCCTGACGTCGGGCGTACACCTGTACTTTCATGGCGAAGTGCTTGAGCCCACGCGCTGCGCGAAAATTCGCAGCTTTGGGCGCAATCCCTTCGCGGCACTGAATCGCACCCGGGGCGGCGAGGCAGTGTCCGCGCTGCCCGCAGCGCTGGACTACCGGCAGCCGAAAACACTGGCAAACGTCGCGGTGCTGCCGCTGTTTCCCGGCATGAGTGCCGCTCAGCTGGACGCGCTGATCGACAGCGGTATCGAGGGTCTGGTCCTGGAATGCTTCGGCAGCGGCACAGGGCCAAGCGACAATCCGGACTTCCTCGAAAGCCTGCAACGGGCGCATCGTCAAGGCATCGTGGTGGTCGCGATTACCCAGTGTCACGAAGGTGGCGTGGAGCTGGACATCTACGAAGCCGGCAGTCGTCTGCGCGGAGCGGGCGTGTTGTCCGGCGGCGGCATGACGCGCGAAGCCGCGTTCGGCAAACTGCACGCGCTGCTCGGCGCGGGACTGGCCAAAGACGAAATCCGCCGGCTGGTAGAGCTGGATGTCTGTGGTGAACTGCGCTAACGGCGTCAGCGCTCAAAACCAGACGCAGTACCGATCGCGATTCTTTCCGCAGGCTCGCAGTACGATTTCAACCAGCAGCGCAATCGCGTATCTGTCCGCATGGGCTGCTGACTTATCTGCGTCCAGATCCGCAGGCCAGCGCCTGCAGATCTGAACGGTCGTCTCGCAATCCCGGCTTATCGCTTTTCCATGGCGTCCTGCAGCATGGAGTTGAGGTTGCCGGAGATGTTTTCACACAGCGCTTTCATCTGGATCTCATGCTCGGAAGCCTTGAACGGGCTTTGCAGATCCGTGCCTATTTTCTCGATGGCCAGCAGCATGAATCCTACGACTGTCGATGCCAAAGGCGTGAACCAGCCCAAGGTCTCAACCAGGCCGATGGGCACGATGATGCAGAACAACGTGATGAACAATCGCGGAAAGGTCACGTACGGGTAAGGCAGCGGTGTATTTGCGATACGCTCCATGCCGCCCTGGCAGTTGGAGACTTCCACGAGCGTCGCTTCAAGCCGCTCCAGGCGAATGCTATCCAGCCGGCCGGCCTTGTATTCGGCAGTGATGATGGCAGCGGACTCATTGAGGATCGCGTTGGGAAAGTTGTTGGTACGCTTGCGTCGCTCGTACTCTTCGCGCGGGATCATGGCCGTGATGTCTTCACCGCATTCGCTGCCTTTCAGATGCGCAGACAAACATTCCACGTAAGCCACATGTCTGCGTAGCAGTACGGCTTTGACCGGATTGAGTTCATCCTCATCGTCGATCAGCGTCAGCACCTGCCGGGCGAAGCTGCGGGAATTATTGACCAGCGCGCCCCAAAGCGTACGCGCCTCCCACCACCGGTTATATGCGCTGCTGTTGCGAAAACTGGTCAGCACCACAAGCGCCGAACCCAGCAGGGTCAAAGGCATGGAGGGCAAGGTGATCTTGCGTTCCAGGTACAGCATGAAATCAGCGGTGACGATGACGTCCCAGATCAGAAGCCAGAACAGTGACCAACCGATGTAGGTGAAAGTCCTGATCACGGCTCGATACTTCCTGATGATCGTTTCCTGCAAAAGCCACCCCCGATACCGGTTCTGAATTACGGGACGGCAACATGCACAAACCCCAAGGATTCGAGAACAAATGGACTGGTTGGTTCGCTGTCCAGCTGACAGATTATTCATGGAACGAACCTCGCCTCATCGGGCTCAACACCTATCTGGATGTTCAAGCCCTACGTCACGAGGAGAAAGTTAATGAGCTCGTCTGCCACCTCTCACTCCACCGAACGACCTGCTACAGCGCACACCGAACGCGACCAGTTGACCATCAATACGATTCGTACCCTGGCGATGGACGCTGTGCAGAAGGCCAACTCCGGTCACCCCGGCACTCCGATGGCCTTGGCGCCAGTAGGCTACACGCTGTGGAAAGATTTCCTGCGTTATCACCCGGAACATCCTGACTGGCCAAACCGCGATCGCTTTGTACTGTCTGTCGGGCATGCCTCGATGCTGCTTTATTCCTTGCTGCACTTGGCCGGAGTGGTGGAGATCGATGCCCACGGCACGCCGTCCGGCAAACCTGCGGTCAGTCTCGAAGACATCAAGCTGTTCCGCCAACTGGATTCCAAAACGCCTGGCCACCCTGAATACCGCATGACCACCGGCGTCGAGACCACCACCGGTCCGCTGGGTCAGGGCTGCGCCAACAGCGTGGGCATGGCCATGGCCGAGCGCTGGTTGGGCGAACGCTTCAACAAACCGGGCGCTACGCTGTTCGATTACAACGTTTACGTCCTGTGCGGGGACGGCGACATGATGGAAGGCGTAACCGCAGAAGCGGCTTCGATCGCGGGGCATTTGAAGCTCTCCAACCTTTGCTGGATCTACGACAACAACACCATCAGCATCGAAGGTCACACCGAACTGGCCTACAGCGACGATGCGCAGAAACGCTTCGAAGGTTACGGCTGGAAAACCCTTCACGTGAAGGACGCCAACGATGCCGCGGCGCTGGCCGAGGCCATCAGGACATTCCAGCGCACCGACGATGCACCCACGCTGATCGTGGTCGACAGCGTCATCGGCTATGGTTCGCCGAACAAGCACAACACGGCTGCCGCCCATGGCGAACCGTTGGGCGAGGACGAAATCAAGCTGACCAAGAAAGCCTACGGCTGGGATGAAAACAGCAGTTTTCTGGTTCCTGAAGAAGCCCGTCACGTGTTGCGCGACGCACTGCTGGAGCGCAACGGCGGCGACTTCAAGGCCTGGCAGGATACCTTCGCCCGCTTCGAGAAAGATGATCCGGCCCTGGCCGATGAACTGCAGCGGATGCGTGCCGGGGAGATGCCGGAGGGATGGCGTAACACGGCGGTCAGCTTTGAAGCGGATGCAAAAGGCCAGGCCACACGTGCGTCCGGCGGCAAAGTTCTCAACGGTTTCGCCCAGCAGATTCCGTGGCTGATCGGAGGATCGGCGGACCTTTCTCCGTCCACCAAAACCAATCTCACCTTTGAGGGTGCAGGCAGCTTCGAAGCAGGCAGCTATGGCGGCCGCAACTTGCACTTCGGTGTGCGCGAGCATGCCATGGGTTCGATTGCGAACGGTCTGGCGCTCTCCTACATCCGCCCCTACACCTCGACTTTCCTGGTGTTCAGCGATTACATGAAGCCGCCGATCCGCCTGGCGTCGATCATGGAACTGCCGGTGGTCTTCGTGTTTACCCACGACTCAATCGGCGTTGGAGAGGACGGTCCCACTCACCAGCCTATCGAGCACCTTACGCAACTGCGTTCCACGCCGGGTCTGGTGACGCTGCGTCCGGGTGACGCCAATGAGACCGCCGAAGCGTGGAAAGTCGCGCTGGCGCAGACACACCGCCCTTGCAGCCTGATCCTGTCGCGCCAGCCGATGCCAACGCTTGATCGGTCGAAATATGCCAGCGCTGAGAACGTCGCAAAAGGCGCTTATGTATTGGCCGATGCCGTGAAGGACAAGGTGGAGGTGATTTTGATCGCCACTGGCAGCGAGGTTGGCATGACTGTCGAGGCGTTCGAGAAGCTCAAGGCCGAAGGGATTGCCGCCCGCGTCGTGTCGATGCCGAGCTGGGAATTGTTCGAAGATCAGGACAAGTCCTACCGCGACAGCGTCTTCCCGCCGAGCGTTACCGCACGCGTGGTGGTGGAACAGGCTGGGCCTGTGGGCTGGGATCGTTACGTGGGCCAGAGCGGCGCGAAGATTGTCATGAACACCTTCGGCGCTTCCGCCCCGATCGACAAGCTGCAAGCGAAATTCGGGTTTACAGCCGAGAACATCGCAAAAGTAGCGAAAGACCAGTTGAAAGGTTAACGCGACTCCTTTGCGGAGGCGCGCCCGCCCGCGTTTGCGGTGTGTCAGGCAGTAAACCCGTCATCGACACACCGCCATCGCGGGCAAGTGCGCACCTGCAGTCGGCGCCTTGAACTGAGATCAGCAGCCCGTCAGCGCAACCGGACGACGCTCGCCTTCAAAGAAGAACGGGCGAATGCGCACGCCCACTGCGTTGCCCGCAAATGCCGCGATCAGCCACAGCCAGCCATGCAGGCTGCCGGATGCGATACCACTGAAGTACGCGCCAATGTTGCAGCCGTACGCCAGACGCGAGCCATAACCGAGCAGCAACCCGCCCAATACCGCCGCGATCAATGAACGGGTCGGAATTTTCAGGTTTGGCGAGAAACGTCCTGCAAGACCTGCGGCCACTGCCGCACCCAACATAATGCCGATATCCATGACCGTGGTGATGTCCTCCCACACAGGGGCGGCCAGAGCCTTGGCGTTTGCCGGCATCTGCCAGAACACCCAGCTGCCGACGTCCACACCCATCGCGCTCGCGACCTTCGCGCCCCACAGGGCAAAGGCTGACGTGATGCCCCACGGACGCCCTGCCAGTGCCAGGGTGGCGTAGTTCAGCAACGCCAGCGCAATCGCCCCCCATACCAGCGGCCAGGGACCGCGCAGGAAACGGCGCAACCCGACGTGCTCACTGGTGACGGCAGCCTCCAGCTCGCCATGGCGTTGCTTTTCAAGCTTCACGGTGATCAGGGCGATCACCGCGAACAGCGCCAGGCTCATGATCAGCGCAGGAAACACGCCGAAGGTTTTGACGATGGAAGTCGCCGGAAACGACGGCAGCGAAAACCACCAGTCAGCGTGGTGAGTGGCGATGACCGAGCCGATGATGAAGAACAGCAAGGTCACCAGCATTCGGGCGTTGCCGCCACCCACTGTAAATAACGTGCCTGACGCGCAGCCACCGCCCATCTGCATGCCAATGCCGAAAATGAACGCACCGAACACCACCGACACGCCGGCCGGCGCGACCAGTCCGGTGACCGGGTTGCCGAATAACGTGCCCGCGCCCAAGGCCGGGAAGAACAGCACGACAGCAATGGCGAGCATGACCATCTGCGCCCGCAGACCGGCGCCCCGCCGCTCGTTGATGAACACCCGCCACGCCGAGGTGAAACCGAATGCCGCGTGGTACAGGGTCAGGCCCAGTGCCGCACCGACGATCAGCAACAGGACCTGCTTGCCACCCACGGCGGACTGAAGGAACAGCCCACCCACGACGAGCAAAATGAAAGCAATCAACGGCGTGCCGAACTTGCGTTCCGGCGTCGCAGAAAGAGGAAGACTCATGGACGTATCTCAAGGAAAGTTGCAATGGGCGCGAGTATACGCCCGTCAATGCGGGGGTTTAAGCGATATGCCAATCGCGGGTCAGCCAATGCGCCAAGCACAATTGGGCCTCAATCCCGCCAGACATTGCGAAGTCTTTCCAGCGCCGAAGCGATATCCGCCTCGGGCACCGCCGCAAATCCCAGCACTAATCCTGCGCGGTTATCCACAGGGGTTTCTGAGTCGGGCAACCAATAATCGCTCAACGCCGACACCTCGACCCCCACACCCTGGGCCTTGGCGATCAGTTCCCGCTCGCGCTCGATGCTGTTGACCTTCACGGACACATGCAGGCCCGCCAACGGCTTGGGCATCGGGCCGCAGCCAGGCAAGTCCTGCGGCCATCCGGCCAGCAATGCATCACGACGATTCAGGGCAGCGCGACGCATGCGGCGGATGTGCCGCTGGAAGTGGCCGGCAGCGATGAATTCGGCCATGACCATCTGCGTGCCGACCTCAGAGTGGCGCATGTCCACGGCGCGCCGCTGGCTGAAAGGCTTGACCAGATTTCGCGGCAGCACCAGATACCCAAGACGCAATGCCGGAAAGGCCACTTTGCCGAACGTGCCGACATAGAGCACTCGACCGTTGCGATCCAGCGCGGCCAGCGGCGTCAGAGGCGCACCGCTGTAGCGGTATTCACCGTCATAGTCGTCTTCGACGATCCAGCCCTGTGTGCGCTCAGCCCACGCCAGTAATTCCAGCCGCCGCGCCAGGCTCATGGTCACACCCAGCGGATACTGATGGGACGGCGTGACGTAGGCAAGTCTGCAACTGCGGTCGTCGACATCGGGACTTCGCATGCCGTCGACATCCACCGGCATGCCACGCAACGTTGCACCCGCCATGGCAAATGCATGGCCGGCGGCCCGGTAACCCGGATTCTCGATCGCAACGGCATCGCCGTTGTTCAACAGCAACTGTGCACAAAGGGTAATTGCCTGTTGCGCACCACTGGTGATCACAATTTGTTCAGGGGAGCACTGCAAGTCACGAGATGTTCGTAAATAAACAGCGATCAATTCGCGAAGCCGCCACTCACCCGCCGGGTCTCCGTAACCCAGGTGATTCAGCCCGGGTTTGCGCCAGAAAGCCGCGTGCAGCTTGCCCCAAACGTCAAACGGAAACAGGTCGAATGCAGGCAATCCGACTCGGAACGCGCAAGGAAGGCCGGTTTTAGGGACGGTCAGATGATGGGTTTTCAACCGCTCCATGGAGGCACTGTGGATAACTTCACTGGATAAATCACCAGCCATTTCTGCGGATTTTGTGGATAAACCTGTTGATAAGCTTGGTGATAACCCTGTGGACAGTTTTGTGGATAGTTTCAGCGACGACCACCCGATAGCTGCCGATTTTTGCAGCAGGGCGACGTACGTCCCATCACCGATGCGCCCCTGGATGAAACCCTCGGCGTACAGTTGATCGTAAGCGCGCATCACGCTGTTACGCGAAATCGACAAGGACGCGGCGAGGTCACGGCTCGCAGGCAGCCGCGTGCCGCTGCCCAAGCGACCATCGAGAATGCGCTGGCGCAGCGCCAGATAGAGCTGACGGCTAAGTCCATGGCGCCGGTCCAGCTCAATGCCAGCAAAGTCGAACGTGAGAGACGGCGTCACATCAGGCATGTCATTGGCTCTATGAAATCGACCATTAATGGCTCTTACATCGAACCAATAGGCTGCCTACGATTGGGTCAGTCGCCAAGGGAAATATCATGTACACGCCCAACTATTTTAAAGACGAGGATCTCGCCAGCCTCCATCGGCAGATCGACAACGCGCGCCTGGCAACCTTGGTCACGTTCGACGAAACCGGGCTGCAGGCCAGCCATATCCCGGTATTGCTGGATGCGGCTGAAGGACCCAACGGCACGGTGTCCGGCCATCTCGCCAAAGCGAACCCGCAGTGGAAAGCCCTCGCTTCAGGTGCCGAAGCGATGCTGATTTTTCAGGGGCCGGACGCCTACATCAGCCCGTCCTTTTACGCCGCCAAAGCCGAGCACGGCAAAGTGGTGCCTACCTGGAATTACGTGGCGATTCATGCGTATGGTCGGCCAGAGGTTTTTTCTGACCCCGAGCGCCTGTTGCGTATCGTGTCCGGCCTGACGGACAAGCACGAGGCGGTGCGGTCCGAGCCCTGGGCGGTCAGCGACGCCCCTGCCGACTACATTCAGAAAATGCTCAACGGCATCGTTGGCTTTGCCATTCCCATCGAGCGGCTCGAGGGCAAGCGCAAACTCAATCAAAACCGCAGCCCTGAAGACATCGTTGGCGTAAGCCAAGGGCTGGCCGGCAGCCAAGACCCCGATGATCGGGAAATCGCTCGATTGATGAGCCAAGGAGAATCCAGTGTCTGATTTACATATCCGCCCGGTGACGGCCGCCGATAAACACGCCTGGCTGCCGCTGTGGGAGGCGTACCTGACGTTCTACAAAACCAAATTGGCCGATGCCGTGACGCAAAGCACCTGGCAGCGGTTTCTGGACAACAGCGAACCGACTAACGCGGCGCTCGCCTGGCAGGACGGCAAGGCGGTCGGCCTGGTTCACTTCATTTATCACCGCTCGAACTGGAGCATTCACAACGCGTGCTATCTGCAGGATCTGCTGGTGGTGCCGGAGCAGCGTGGCACTGGCGTCGGTCGCAAGCTGATCGAATACGTGTACGCGATCGCGAAGACAGCGGGCGCCGACAAGGTTCACTGGCTGACTCATGAGAGCAATGCCACCGCCATCCAGCTCTACGAGCGCATCGCCGAGCGTCCAGGTTTCATCCAGTTTCGCAAACCGTTGTAAGGCCCGGGAATCTTGAATATGTCGAATCTTGAACACTGGCAATCGGCAAAATTGCCGGACGCACGAACACTGAACGGCCGTTTCATTCGTCTTGAAAAGCTCGACGCTGCGCGCCATGGCGACGGGCTCTGGGCAGCACTGCAGGGCCCTGGCTCAGACGCCAAACTGTGGGATTACCTGGCTGTGGGCCCGTTTGCCGAGCGCGCCGCGTTTGGTGATTACCTGTCCGGACTGCAGAGCTCTACCGATCCGTGGTTCTACACCGTGATCGATCAGGAAACCGGGACCATCGATGGTTTTCTGAGCCTGATGTCGATTGTCCCCACCCAGGGCCGTATCGAGATCGGTCACGTGACATTCGGCGCGTCCATGCAACGCACACCCAAGGGCACGGAGGCGATTTATCTGCTGGCCAAGGAGTCGTTCGCGCTCGGCAACCGCAGGCTCGAATGGAAGTGCAACGCTGATAACGCCCGCTCGATGAAGGCTGCGCAACGGTTCGGGTTTACCTTCGAGGGCACATTCCGTCAGCACATGGTGGTCAAAGGGGCAAACCGCAATACGGCGTGGTTTTCGATCATCGACAGCGAGTGGCCGGCATTAGGCAAGGCGTTCAAGGCTTGGCTGGACGTGGATAACTTCAAGGATGGCGAGCAGATCAACACGCTCGCGCAGTTGCGATCTGCGTAGCCTCTGTTCTCGCACGCAGGTCGGACAATTCCGAAAATCGTGCAGGATGGCCACGCGGAGACGCTTCGGGGCCTACTGTAAGGATGTTCACAGGAAGTGAACGTCCCTACTCATTCAAGGAAGAATCCCATGCAAGATCTCAATCAATTCCGTGCAACCGCAGCGCCTGAAAATCCATGGCGCGTTCCTGAACCCGTTCTGAAATCGGGCAAGTATGGAAGCATCATCATCGACCGGGGGCAGCTGAAAAAAGCAGTCGCCGGTTCGAATAATCACTACCTTTTTTCCGAGACGGGAGCCGGCGTCCAGTCTCTGGTCATCGTCGGTACCGCCGTGCAAGTCGTCGAGTTCCTGCTCGCCCACCCGCATCGCGGTCTGGAATCGCAGATCAAAACCCTGCCCAAGCTCTACATGGGCATCAGCCCGTACGCGCCCAATCAGCGCTTCTCTGGGGTGTTTCCGGCCAACGAACTGCTGTCCGCCGTCGCAGGCTTCCTCGGCAGCCTGATTCCCGCACCGGACTGGACCAACATCATTGGCGCTCCCGCGCAGCTCGAAGCCCTGAAGAAAGCCATTGATGGGCTGAGTCATTCGGACAAAGCCAAAGGCAAGATGCTCTACGTGAAATTCAGCTATTTGCCTGAAGACCAGATGGTGGAGATCGGCAAGGGGAAGATGTCGTTCAAGGAAGTGCTGCACGTGTTTCAGAAGCACTACAAGCCGCGCTGACAGTCAGCCTGTTCGACAGGCAAAAAAAGGGGAGCCACGAGTGCTCCCCCAGAGGTAAACCTCAGCCTCCTGCGTCAAGACGCAGGAGGCTGTTCATTTTTCGAGCATCGAATCAGCCTTCGATCTCGACCAGAATTTCGCCCGGATTCACGCGATCGCCTTTCGCGACATGGATCGCCACGACCTTGCCGGCAACCGCCGCCTGCACTTCGGTTTCCATCTTCATTGCCTCGGTGATCAACACCGCTTGACCTGCTCTGACGGTGTCGCCTTCCTTGACCAGCACCTCGACGATGTTGCCAGGCATGGTGGTGCTGACATGGCCCGGTTTGCTTGCCTGGGCACGCTTGCCGATGCCACCGCCGACAAATTCGTTGAGCGGCTCGAACACTACTTCTTCCGGCATGCCATCGATGGAAAGGTAGAAATGACGCTTGCCTTCGGCCTTGACGCCCACCCCTGTGATGTCGACGCGATAGCTTTCGCCGTGAACGTCAATCACGAACTCGGTCGGCACGCCCTCGCCGCCCGCCTTGGCGACTGTGCCAGGCTCAGGGATCGGCAACAGCGGTTCTGGCGCCAAAGTGCCCGCAGCGCGCTCTTCGAGGAACTTGCGCCCAATGTCCGGGAACATGGCATAAGTCAGCACGTCTTCCTCGGATTTTGCCAGCGCGCCGATTTCGCCGCGCAACTTGGTCATTTCCGGTTTCAGCAGGTCCGCTGGACGGACGTCGATCAGCTCTTCATTACCGATGGCCTGACGACGCAGCTTCTCGTCCACCTGACCCGGCGCCTTGCCGTAGCCGCCGGTGAGGTAAAGCTTCACTTCATTGGTGATGGTCTTGTAACGCTCGCCCGCAAGCACGTTGAAGAACGCCTGGGTGCCGACGATCTGCGAAGTCGGCGTCACCAGAGGCGGATAGCCGAGGTCTTTGCGCACGCGCGGGATTTCAGCCAGCACTTCGCCCATCCGGTTGAGTGCGCCCTGTTCTTTTAGCTGGTTGGCGAGGTTGGAAATCATCCCGCCCGGCACCTGATTGACCTGCACGCGCGTGTCGACGGCGGTGAACTCGCTTTCGAACTGATGATATTTCTTACGCACGGCGTAGAAATACAGACCGATTTCCTGCAGCAGTTCCAGGTCCAGCCCCGTGTCGAACTCGCTGCCCTTGAGAGCGGCGACCATCGACTCAGTGCCTGGATGGCTGGTGCCCCACGCAAAGCTGGAGATCGCTGTATCAATGTGGTCGGCGCCGTTTTCTACAGCCTTCAGCTGGCACATCGCAGCCAGACCGGCCGTGTCGTGAGAGTGAATGAAGACCGGAAGCGACTGCTCGGCTTTCAGCGCCTTGACCAGCTCGCCTGTGGCATAGGGGGTCAGCAGACCGGCCATGTCCTTGATCGCGACGGAGTCGCAGCCCATGGCTTCCATCTGCCGGGCCTGCGCAACGAAGGCCTCGATGGTATGCACCGGGCTTGTCGTGTAAGCGATGGTGCCTTGAGCGTGCTTGCCGGCCGCTTTCACCGCCTCAATGGCGACGCGCAAGTTACGCACGTCGTTCATGGCGTCGAAGATGCGGAACACATCGATGCCGTTGACCGCAGCCTTGGCGACGAACGCCTTCACCACATCGTCGCTGTAATGGCGATATCCCAAAAGGTTCTGACCCCGCAGCAGCATCTGCAGGCGTGTATTCGGCAGCGCGGCGCGCAGCTGACGCAGGCGCTCCCAAGGGTCTTCCTTCAGAAAACGTACGCACGCATCGAATGTCGCGCCGCCCCAGACCTCCAGCGACCAGTAGCCGACTTTGTCGAGCTTCTCGCAGATCGGCAGCATGTCCTCGGTGCGCATGCGGGTGGCCAGCAGCGATTGGTGGGCGTCGCGCAGGATGGTGTCAGTAACGAAGATCTTCTTGGACATTTACGTGTTCCTCACAGGCCTGCATGGGCGGCAATGGCGGCAGCGATGGCCAGGGCCAGCTCTTCGGGTTTGCGCTTGATCGAATAATTGGTCAGTTCAGGGTGGCTTTCGACGAAGCTGGTATTGAACTGGCCGCTGCGAAATTCCGGGTTACGCAGGATTTCCTGGTAATAGGCGGCGGTGGTCTTCACGCCTTGCAGGCGCATGTCATCCAGCGCACGCAAGCCACGGTCCATCGCCTCCTCCCAGGTCAACGCCCAGACGATCAGCTTCAGGCACATCGAGTCGTAGAACGGCGGAATCGTGTAGCCGGTGTAAATCGCCGTGTCGGTCCGCACGCCAGGTCCGCCGGGCGCGTAGTAACGGGTAATCTTGCCGAAGCTGGGCAGGAAGTTGTTCTTGGGGTCCTCAGCGTTGATGCGGAACTGCAACGCGAAGCCGCGATGAATGATGTCTTCCTGCTTGACCGACAGTGGAAGCCCCGAGGCGATACGGATCTGTTCGCGAACGATGTCGATCCCGGTGATTTCTTCGGTGATCGTGTGCTCAACCTGCACGCGGGTGTTCATCTCCATGAAGTACACCTCGCCCTCGGCGAGCAGAAACTCCACGGTGCCGGCGTTCTCGTAGCCCACCGCCTTGGCTGCGCGCACCGACAGATCGCCGATATAGGCGCGCTGCTCCGGGGTCAGTTGCGGGCTTGGCGCGATTTCGATGAGCTTCTGGTTGCGGCGCTGAATCGAGCAGTCGCGCTCGAACAGGTGCACGACATTGCCGAAGCTGTCGCCAAGAATCTGCGCCTCGATGTGCTTGGGATTGACGATGCATTTTTCGAGGAAGACTTCCGCTTTGCCGAATGCCTTGGTCGCCTCGGAAATGACCCTGGGGAACGCCTGCTCGAGCTCATCGCGGCTGTTGCAGCGCCGAATACCGCGCCCACCGCCGCCAGAAGTGGCCTTGAGCATCACCGGGTAACCGATGCGGTCCCCTTCGACCAACGCTTCGGCGACGTCCGCCACATTGCCTTCGGTGCCGGGTGTGACCGGTACGCCAGCCTTAATCATGCTGCGGCGCGCTTCGGTCTTGTCACCCATGCGGCGGATCACTTCAGCGGAGGGGCCGATGAACTTGATCCCGCGTTCGGCGCAGATCTCCGCCAGTTCGGCGTTTTCCGAAAGAAAACCATACCCCGGGTGCAGCGCATCACAGCCGGTTTCGACAGCCAGATTCACCAGCTTGCGCGGGTTGAGATAGCCCTCCAGCGGCTCAGCGCCGATGCCGTAAGCCTCATCCGCGCGCTTTACATGAAGCGCGTGGCGGTCCGCGTCGGAATAGATCGCCACCGAGCGGATGCCCATTTCGGCGCAAGCGCGCACGATCCGGACAGCAATTTCTCCGCGGTTGGCGATCAGGATTTTTGTTATCACTGGCATTTCCTCGACCGATGAGCAGACGGACCGGAAACCGGTCACTTCGTGGCGACAACCGTCACTGCATATTGCGTCGCTGCGATGAAGTCACCCTAAGACCAATCAGCAATTAATAAAAATGAGTAAAAATTGGGTTAAACATAAGTAAAACCTTATAGTTCCTGTTCGAGAGGATGCAGGAGGGAGTGAATCATGCGTAAGTCATTGATGCGTATGACGTTGCGTCAATTGCGGATCTTTAATGAAGTCTGCGATTTGCGCTCCTACAGCCGCGCCGCCGAGGAAATGTCGCTGACGCAGCCTGCCGTCAGCTTGCAGATTCGGCAGCTGGAAGAATTGATCGGCCAGCCGCTTTTCGAATACGTCGGTAAAAAGCTCTACCTGACTGAGGCCGCTGACGCGCTGCAGACGGCAAGCCGTGACATTTTTGGCCGGCTGGAAAACCTCGACATGCAGCTTTCAGACATGCAGGGCTCATTGCAGGGCCAACTGAAGCTGGCGATCGAGTCCAGTGCAAAATACTTCGTTCCCCACCTGTTCGCCGCTTTTAAGCGCCAGTATCCCGAAGTCATGCTCAATCTGACAGTCGTCAACCGAGCGCAAGTGATCCGTCGGCTGTCCGATAACCGGGATGATTTAGTGGTGATGTCGATGGTCCCACAGGACATGAATCTGGAATTCCTGCCTTTTCTGAACAACCCGATCGTTGCGGTCGCAAGACCCGATCATCCGCTGGCACAGCTGGACAACCCTTCGTTGAAGAACCTGGAAGGTCACACGCTGGTTATCCGCGAATCGGGTTCGGGGACGCGAAAGGCGTGCGAGGAGTATTTCAAGGAGAAGCGCATCCACTTTGAACACTCGCTGGAGGTGTCCTCAGCCGAGGCGCAGCGTGAGTGTGTGGTGGCGGGATTGGGTATTGCGCTGCTGACCCGGCATGCGCTGAGCCTGGAACTGGCCACGGGCATGCTCAAAGAGTTGCCAGTGGCCGAGTTGCCTCTGTATCGGAGCTGGTGCGTGGTCCAGGCACGAGAGAAGCGGTTGTCGCCGGTGGCTCACGCATTCCTTGCGTTCATTCGCACCGAGCGGGCGCAGATCAGCGAGTTGGTCGCGCGCTTTGATGGCCACCTTCCGAAACGCTAGCGCTCTGCCAGAAATTGGCCGACGCGGCATCGAGGTAGTCAGAGAGCTCCTGATTCAAGCGGCGTTCTTCGGAGTAGGTTTCGATCGCGCGACGAAACGCCATGCGGCGTTGGTCTTCCTGCTGACGGCGGGTCTTGGCGCTGGAGGTGCTGTGCTGCTGCGAGTCATCGTAGTGCCGAGGCATATCCTGTCTCCCATTGCGTGTGCGGGAGTACAGAGTGGCCCTGAGCCGTGACGATCAGGTGGCGCGCGGGTGACAAGTTGGTGAACGCTGAAGACCGGCCAATTGATCCATAGCCTGTGGGAACGACCTTGCTTGCGAAGATGCCTGAAAATTTACACCTTCAGCGCTCGCCTCTGCGTCTTCGTGAGCAAGCTCGTTCCCACAGAATCGTTGCTGAACAGGTCGCTCAATCCTCAGCGGACTTGATCGACTTCGGCGACAACCGCAGGCTGCGCAAGCTGCGCTTCACGCTCTTGAGATGATTGACCAGACTCGGGCCGCGCGCCATCGCAACGCCCATCGCCAGTACATCGATGACCACCAGGTGGGCAATGCGTGAGGTCAACGGGGTGTAGATTTCGGTGTCCTCATGCACATCGATTGCCAGGTTGACTGTCGACAATTCGGCCAACGGTGTCTGACTCGGGCACAGGGTGATCAGGTTGGCGCCACTCTCACGCACCAGATTGGCCGTGATCAGCAGGTCCTTCGAGCGACCCGACTGCGAGATACACACGGCAACGTCGGTCGGTTTGAGCGTCACTGCGGACATCGCCTGCATGTGCGGATCAGAGTAGGAAGCCGCCGTCAGCAGCAATCGGAAAAACTTGTGCTGAGCGTCGGCAGCGACCGCGCCCGACGCGCCGAATCCATAGAACTCCACGCGATGCGCTGCCGCCATGACCGTGACGGCAGCCTGCAACGCATGGGGATCGAGCTTTTCACGCACTTCCATCAGCGTGTGCAGCGTGGTGTCGAAAATCTTCAGGCTGTAGTCGGCAACCGAGTCATCTTCATGGATCGCGAACTGACCGAAGCTCGCGCCTGCGGCCAGGCTCTGGGCCAGCTTGAGTTTCAGATCCTGAAAACCGGTGCAACCTATGGCGCGGCAAAACCGCACGATGGTGGGCTCGCTGATGCCGACGCTGTGGGCCAGATCGGCCATGGAGCTGTGCATCACGGCCGCCGGATCGAGCAGCACATGGTCTGCTACTTTCAGCTCCGACTTGCGTAAGAGATGGCGTGACTGGGCGATGTGCTGCAACAGATTCAAAGGACAGGACTCAATAGAAGGATGGGCCGGGCTGTAGCTTTTTTGTAGTTATACTACATGACCTGCAAACCGCACAGCTAAACGAGCTCGCCGTTGGCAACCGATCACACCTGAATGACAGGTCGCCTTGCAGTGTAGGACTTTTTACACGGGACTCCAGGCCTCGCCCACCCGATTACGCAACACCTCGCCCATCGCGTCCGCTTCGACAGGACGACTGATCAGATAACCCTGCACTTCATCGCAGCCGTGGGACTTCAGGAAGTCCAGCTGGGTGCAGTCCTCTACGCCCTCGGCCACTACTTTGAGCTCCAGACTATGTGCCATCGCGATGATTGCCCGGGTGATCGCCGCGTCTTCCGTGCCCTCGCCCAGGCCGCGAATGAATGACTGATCGATCTTCACGTAATCGACCGGGAAACGCTTGAGGTAACTCAGCGATGAATAACCCGTGCCGAAATCGTCGATCGCAAGTTTTACGCCCAGCTCACGCAACTGTTGGAAGGTCGTGATGATGTGCTCGACGCTGTCGAGCAACTGACTCTCGGTCAGCTCAAGCTCCAGGTATTCGGGCAGCAGCCCGGTTTCGTCCAGCACCTGACGCACAAGGCTGACGAGCTTGCCCTGCCGCAACTGATGCACGGAAAGATTGACCGACACCCGGATCGGCGCAATTCCGTCACGCACCCACTCACACGCCTGGCGACAAGCCTGACGCAGCACGAATTCGCCGATATCGGCGATCAGTCCTGTTTCTTCCGCCAACCCGATGAACTCTCCGGGCGGCACCATACCGCGCGCAGGATGGCGCCAGCGCACCAAAGCCTCAGCCGAGTTCATTCGCCCAGTGATCAGTTCCAGCTTGGGCTGATAGAACACTTCGAGCTGGCCGTCTTCGATCGCGCGACGCAGCTGAATTTCCAGTTGCAAACGCTCAAGCGTGCGCGCCTGAAGACTTTCCGTGTAGAACTGGACGTTGTTGCCACCCAGGTGCTTGGCGTATTGCATCGCCATATTCGCCTGACTGACCAAAGCCGCCAGGTCACGTGCCGAGTCAGGCAGCAGCGCGATCCCGATCGACGCACTGATCACCAGATCATGTCCGGAAACCGTGATCGGCGAGCGCATTTTGCTGAGCAGTCGTGTGGTCAGCCGCGCCAGCGTGGTCAGGTTTGCGTGGCTGTCGAGGATCACCGCGAATTCATCGGCAGACAGCCGGGCGACGGTGTCGGCGCCAGCCAACTCCGCGCTCAAGCGGCGAGCGACCAGGCGCAGTAGTTGATCGGCGATGTCATGACCCAGGCTGTCGTTGAGCAATTTGAAGCGATCAAGATTGATGTGCAGCAGAGCCAGGTTTTTACCGCCCTGCCGCACACGCTGGTTAGCCTCGCGCAGACGCTCGTTGAACAGCGCGCGATTGGCCAACCCGGTGAGTTCATCGTAGTGCGTGAGAAATCGCGTGCGCTCTTCGTACTGTCGCGCCAGCTCGCGATTGAGCTCATCACTTTTCGCCTGTGCCTGCTGCAGGTGCTCGATCAGCGCCAGGTTTTGGAAACGGCGGATGAGGCCGCGCTGAATCAGCCTGTTGACCTGAATGGCCACGACGATGAGCGCCAGCAGAAGGATAAGGCCCAGCCAGCCCCAGCCCCGCATCGGTACCTCTGCGCCCCAGAACAGATAGATGATCGGAGGCAGCAGACAAGGCACGGCAAAGGTCAGAAACGCCGGGATGCTCACAGCGTATGCCACGCTGGCAGACAGCGTCGCGGCGCCGATCAGGCCGAACACCCACGCTTGCTGAATGAAGTTTTCCACAGGCACCAGCGCCAGCGCCGCGCTCGACAACGTAAGCCCGCTGACGCAGGCGCCGGCCAGAAACATGCGCTTCCAGACCGGATGTGCCTGACGCTCCGGCGAAGCCGCGCGAAACGCCGCCACCTGCAACACCCGCAGACAGATCAGCGCCGACAGCCAGCCCATCCAGACGCTGACCAGCACGTAGCGTTCCGGGCTCCAGAGCAACCAGGCGCACAGCAGACCATTGATGAACATGAAAAGAGTCGGCAGCAGCGACCCTTGGTAAAGAAGGCGTGTGCGCTCGACTGCAAGCTGAGTAGCAAACTGTCTGCGGATGACACGTCGTGTCGCCACAGAGTCGGCCGGGGCTTCGGAGCTGGAGATCATGGCAGTTCTTATAATTAGGGCCTTGAGCGTCAGCGGAGCATACACAAGCCACCAAAGAGACCAAACAGTCAGAAAAATAAATTGTATGGACGGTCGCATCGCGCCTTTTTTTCGAGCGACAAATCCGCGATTGAGACCGCTTCCAGTGTGAGTGACGGCCTGACTTTGCGACCGACCGGCGTAAGAGTTTGCCCACTCCACCCCGGCACCCTAGAATGCGCCGATGCGCGATGATCTCTCCCTTCTGCTTAATTCCCTCAACGATGCCCAACGTCAGGCCGTAGCTGCCTCACTGGGTCGTCAGTTGGTCCTGGCCGGCGCTGGTTCCGGCAAAACCCGCGTGCTTGTGCACCGTATCGCCTGGCTGATCCAGGTCGAAAATGCCTCGCCGCACTCGATCCTGTCGGTGACGTTCACCAACAAGGCCGCTGCCGAGATGCGCCACCGCATCGAGCAGTTAATGGGTATCAACCCGGCCGGAATGTGGGTCGGCACCTTCCACGGTCTGGCGCATCGCCTGTTGCGCGCGCACTGGCAGGAAGCGGGACTGAGTCAGAGCTTCCAGATCCTCGACAGCGATGATCAGCAGCGTCTGGTCAAACGCGTGATCCGCGAGTTGGGTCTGGATGAGCAGCGCTGGCCAGCGCGTCAGGCGCAGTGGTTCATCAACGGCCAGAAGGATGAAGGGCTTCGCCCACAACACATTCAGGCCAGTGGCGATCTGTTCCTGGCAACCATGCGCAGCATTTACGAAGCCTACGAAGCGGCCTGCCAGCGCGCCGGCGTTATCGACTTCTCCGAACTGCTGCTGCGCGCGCTTGATTTGTGGCGGGACCATCCGGGCCTGCTGCAACACTACCAGCGGCGTTTCCGCCACGTGCTGGTGGACGAATTTCAGGACACCAACGCCGTGCAGTACGCCTGGCTGCGTCTACTGGCCAAGGGCGGCGACAGCCTGATGGTGGTGGGCGATGACGATCAGTCGATTTATGGCTGGCGCGGCGCCAAGATCGAGAACATTCATCAGTATTCCGATGACTTCCCGGACACCGAGGTCATCCGTCTGGAGCAGAACTACCGCTCCACGGCGAGCATTCTCAAAGCGGCCAACGGCCTGATCGTCAATAACAGCGGCCGCTTGGGCAAAGAGCTGTGGACCGATGTCGGCGACGGCGAATTGATCAGCCTGTACGCGGCCTTCAACGAGCACGATGAAGCACGCTATGTGGTCGAAACCATCGAAAGCGCCATCAAGACAGGCCTGTCGCGCAGCGATATCGCAATTCTCTATCGGTCAAACGCCCAGTCGCGGGTACTGGAAGAGGCTTTGCTGCGTGAGCGGATTCCGTACCGCATCTATGGCGGTCAGCGATTCTTCGAACGCGCCGAAATCAAGAACGCCATGGCTTACCTGCGCCTGCTCGACGGGCGCGGCAACGACTCCGCGCTTGAACGGGTCATCAACGTGCCAGCCCGTGGCATCGGCGAGAAAACTGTTGAGGCAATCCGCGAGCATGCCCGCCACGCCGATGTCTCGATGTGGGAAGCCATGCGTCAGCTGGTTGCGAACAAAGGTCTCACCGGACGAGCCGCCAGTGCGCTGGGCGCGTTCATCGAGCTGATCGAAAACCTTTCTGCCAAAGTCATGGAGATGCCGCTGCACTTGATGACGCAGACCGTCATCGAGCAATCCGGGCTGATCACCTATCACCAGGAAGAAAAAGGTGAGAAGGGCCAGGCACGGGTGGAAAACCTTGAGGAACTGGTCAGCGCCGCCCGCGCCTTCGAAAACAGCGAAGAAGAGGAAGACCTGACGCCATTAGCCGCTTTCCTCGGTCACGCGTCGCTTGAAGCGGGCGACACGCAGGCGGACGAGCACGAAGACAGCATTCAACTGATGACGCTGCACAGCGCCAAAGGCCTTGAGTTCCCGTACGTGTTCCTCGTGGGCATGGAAGAAGGCCTGTTCCCGCACAAGATGAGCCTGGAAGAACCGGGTCGTCTTGAGGAGGAGCGACGCTTGGCCTACGTGGGCATCACGCGTGCGATGCAGCATCTGGTGCTGACCTACGCCGAAACCCGGCGCCTGTACGGCAGCGAAACCTACAACAAGGTTTCACGATTCGTACGTGAGGTCCCACCGAATCTGATTCAGGAAGTGCGTCTCTCTAACAGCGTGACGCGTCCTTTCGGTGGCTCCAAAACGATGGCGCCAAGCCGCCTGTTCGACGGTGAAGGTATCCCGCAAAGCCAGTTCTCGCTGGGCCAGCGCGTGCAGCACGCGGTTTTTGGTGAGGGCGTGATCCTCAATTTCGAGGGCTCAGGCGCACAGGCCCGGGTTCAGGTGAATTTTGCCGAAGGCAGCAAATGGCTGATGCTGGGCTACGCGAAGCTGGAACCAGTCTGATCCTGACCGGTACGTTGCAGGTGTGAGCAGACTGTCTGGCTGCCCCTGTCGATCAACGTCGCAACACTCGACGCCTTCCCGGCTAAAGCCGGTCCTACGAAAAGCTCGCAGCGTCTGTAGGACCGGCTTTAGCCGGGAAGAAAAGCTCGCAGCGTCTGTAGGGCCGGCTTCAGCAGGAAAAGGAAAACTCGCAGCGTTTGTAGGACCGGCTTCAGCCGGGAAGAAAAGCTTGCAGCGTCGGTAGGGCCGGATTCAGCAGGAAGGGGAGAGCTCGCGGCGTTGTAGGACCGGCTTTAGCCGGGAAGAGGCCGCTGCATACGGTGGAGAACCAATAGCCTTAACCCCTGCGCTCTTGCATTCCTACATTGGGCCCCCATCTTTCCTACAGAACTTTCTCCATCGCCCCACAACCCAAGTAGTACGGGCGCTGTTGAGATCCACGCAAAAGCCAGAAACATATGGCTGCTGGTCAGACACATTTGTCCTGTGCAACATGGCGCGCGTGCAATCCACAAACGGGAATTCCCAATATGCAACGTTTTCTAAGCATCGCTTTGGCGCTGGTCATCGGTCTCACCATGAGCCTGGATGCCAACGCCGCGCGTTTCGGTGGTGGCAAGAGCATGGGCTCGGCGCCAAGTCACCAGGCGCGCCAGACAGCTCCTTCTGCCCCTGCCGCCGCACCTAATGCCGCCGGTCGTCCTGCGCCTGCTGCAGGCGGTGCTTCCAAATGGCTGGGCCCACTGGCCGGTATCGCCGCCGGTGGCCTGCTGGCCTCCATGTTCATGGGCGGTGGTTTCCAGGGCATGCAATTCTTCGACATCCTGATCATGGCGGTCATCGCATTCGTGATCTTCCGCTTCATTGCGGCACGTCGACGCAAGCAACAGCCGCACATGGCACCTGCTGGCGCGCCTTACCAGCGTGAAACGTTCGAGCAACCGGCTCAGAACACTTCGATCTTCGGTGGCGCTGCGCCTGCTGCGGCAGCTCGCCCTGTGATCAACGCGCCGGCCTGGTTCAACGAAGAACGCTTCCTTGAAGCCGCTCGCACGCACTTCCAGTCGCTGCAGCAGCACTGGGATGCTAACGAGATGGACAAGATCGCCGAGTTCGTGACCCCGCAAATGCTGCAGTTCCTGAAAAAGGAACGTGCGGATCTGGGCGACGGCTTCCAGTCGACCTACATCGACAACCTGACCGTGCAGCTGGACGGCCTGGATGATCGCGCTGACAAGACCATCGCGACCCTGACGTTCTCGGGTGTCTCCAAAACTTCCCGCTTCGACCAGGGTGAAGTGTTCAGCGAGAGCTGGAACATGGAACGCGCACCGGGCGAGAACCAGCCTTGGCTGGTTGCCGGTATCCGCCAGAACGGCTGAAACGCTTCGCGGCATGGTTAATCCAGAACCCCGACACTGTTCGGGGTTTTGTTTTTCTGAGGCCGCGGTTAATTTGGCGATGCCTTTGAGCTACTGTATAACCCGCGTAAATCGTTAGAGGATCCACGTCGTGGAAGAAGTCATCGAACAACTCCGTGAAGCCAATGAGCCAGTTCCCGTCCCGCTGGAACTGCCGGACGAAGATCAGCTCGTCGAAATCGAAGAGCAGCTGTTCATCAACATCCCCTTTGTCTTCAAAGAATTTCTCCTGACCGTCAGCGACGTGGTGTACGGCAGCCTGGAGCCGGTGACCGTCACCGACCCGCAATCGCACACCTATCTGCCGGATGTGGCGGCGAACGCCTGGGACATCGGCGTTCCGCGCGAGCTGATCCCGATCTGCCAGGACGGTGAAGATTACTATTGCGTCGAGGAAGACGGCACGGTCGTGCTGTGGTCGGGCGAGGAAGAAATCGTCACCGAAGAGAGCTGGGAATCGGTCTGGCACTGGGCGCGAGACGTCTGGCTCGAAAGCTGAAACCGTCCCGCAGCAGCCAAGCCTTCGGAGCTCAACGCTCTGAAGGCTCCTGATGATTACCCAGTGTTTCCAGCAGCGCGATCTGCATGCGCGTGTGCACCCGGATGAACCAGCGCCACAACACGGCCGCCACCACCCCCGCCACCACTACGATCAACAGCAGCCATTCATTGGTGGGCAGCATGCTCGCCGACAGCAGTGCGATCAGCAGGAAGATCACCAGCAACGACACCAGTGGAATGACCTCCGCGATCACGCGCCTGACCCGTGCGGTGTGCCGTCCAGCCATCTCGGGCTTCACGCCCATCTCCGCCAGCAGCATCGACAGCGCCTTGAGCTTGCGATAAGCCGCAATCAGAAACGGCAACGACAGCAGCAATGACGCTCCCCAGATCCAGGCTTTCTGCTGTCCGATTTCGGTGACCCACTCGCTGAAATACTCGCCGATGCGCTCGGCAAAAAATGCCCCGCAGAAGAATATCGCCACGACCAGTGCCAGATTCACGCCGACTTGCAGCAGGATTTTGCGGATCATCGAAGCCAGCAGCGCGCCCTCGCCCTGTGGCTGGATGCTGCGCAGCCACTCTCCGTACATGCCGAAAACCCGGGCGACTCTCGTCGGCACGATGCTGCCCAGTTTGTGGGAAAGCGGATCAGCGGACCGGATCAGATAAGGCGTGAGCAAAGTTGTGATCGCCGATACTGCAACCGCCACCGGATACAGGAAATCGCTGGTGACCTGGAGCGTCATGCCCAGGGCGGCGATGATGAAAGAGAATTCGCCGATCTGTGACAGCCCCATCCCCACGCGCAGTGAGGTTTTGCCATCGTTACCGGCGATAAATGCGCCGAGCCCGCAGGACAGCATCTTGCCCAACACCACCGCGACCGTGATGACTGCGATCGGCCAGGCGTAATCGAGCAGGATCTGCGGGTCGATCAGCAAACCGATGGCGACGAAAAAGATCGCGCTGAACATGTCCCGAATCGGCTCGACCAGATGCTCGATTTTTCCCAGTTGCCTGGATTCGGCCATGATGGCGCCGATCAGGAACGCCCCGAGCACCATGCTGTATTCAAGCTTGACCACGAGCAGGCAGAAACCGAAACACAGTCCCAGCACCGTGACCAACAGCATTTCGTTGCTTTCGAACTTCGCCACATACGCCAAGAGTCGTGGCACCACCAGAATGCCGATGACCAGCGCCACAATCATGAACAGCGAAAGCTTGCCGACGGTGGAGAACACCTCGCCCGAGCTGACCGTACCGCTGACCGCGATGCCTGACAGCAACGCAATGATGCCGATACCCAGAATGTCCTCAACGATCAGCACACCGAAAATCAGCTGCGCGAAACGCTGGTTTTTCATCTTCAGATCATTGAGTGCCTTGACGATGATCGTGGTCGAGGAAATGGCGAGGATCGCGCCCAGAAACAGTGAATCCATGGTGTTCCACGCGAAGAACTGGCCGATTTCGTAGCCGATCCAGATCATCAGCATGATCTCGAGGAAAGCGGCGATGAAGGCTGTCGCACCGACCTTGAACAGCTTGCGCAGACTGAACTCCAGTCCGAGACAGAACATCAGGAAAATCACACCGAGTTCGGCGAGGGTCTTGATGGTGTCTTCATCATGAATCAGGCCGAACGGCGGGGTATGCGGCCCGATGATGAAGCCGGCGACGATGTAACCGAGGACAACGGGCTGCTTGAGCCGATGAAAGACGACTGTCACCACGCCTGCGACCAGCATGATGACTGCCAGATCCTGAATGAAACTGATGGCATGCATGGGCGCGGGCTCCTTGTGACGACAGCGAAAATGCGCGCTTCTGCATGAAAGATCGACTACGGCTGTACGAAATATCATCAGCGAAGTCAGAAATTTCCGGAAGAAGCGCAGGAATTACCCAATCCAAGGGTTTTCGCAGGTTAACACTGCACAAAAGCGGATAAAGCCGGTGCAATATATGGAAACAGATAGGCGAGTGGCGTGACGGCGAACCCGCTGACGGCGTCCCGATATCGTCGGTTATAAACCCGATCTGCATCCGAGCACCCACACGAGGTGCCAAATTGACTCAAATGACCGTGAGCACGCTATGGAACCCGGAAACGCCCAGCTGTCGATGACTGTATTGATGACCCCGGACATGGCCAACTTCTCTGGCAACGTGCACGGCGGCACACTTTTGAAGTACCTGGATGAGGTTGCGTACGCATGCGCGAGCCGATACGCCGGTCGCTACGTCGTGACCCTGTCGGTGGATCAGGTGATTTTTCGTGAGCCGATCCATGTAGGTGAGCTGGTGACCTTCCTGGCCTCGGTGAACTACACCGGCAACACGTCCATGGAAGTGGGCATCAAGGTTGTGACCGAGAACATCCGCGAGCGCTCTGTTCGTCACACCAACAGCTGCTTCTTCACGATGGTTGCCGTGGATGACCAACGCAAACCGGCCAGCGTGCCGCCTCTGACCCCCGCCACCAGCGAAGACAAGCGTCGCTACGTCCAGGCGCAGCAGCGTCGTCAGATTCGTCAGGAACTGGAAAAGCGCTATCGCGAAATCAGAGAAGACGGCGTTTGATCGTCAGACTCAAATCCAGAGCGAGCTCACTGTAGAAACGCGGCGTCGAGCGAACGCGTGAGCCGGATTTTTTGCCGCAGGTGCCCCTCGATCGCGGGGCACGCCACGCTCTTGCATGCGAAGTTACAGGCGAGTCGCCTCAAACTTCACTCGCGGATGAGCGATACGATCCTGCGCCCTGATCAGCTCAAGCTCGTAACTGCCGCACGCCTGGGTTTCCAGCAGCACCTCATGCACCGCAGACGCGGTGTACTCGAAGGCAGTGCGCAGGTCGTCGCCCAACAGCACTCTGGACAGGAACAGCCCTGACGTCAGATCGCCCACGCCCACCGGCTGGCGTGGAAACGCAAGCAGCGGACGGCGCAGATGCCAGCTCTCGTGCTGCGTGACCAAAAGCATCTCGAAACCATCGGCAGGTTTGCCAGGGTAATCCAGATGTTTCACCACGATCGCCCTCGGGCCTCTGGCCAACAACGCACGCGCCATGCTCAGGCAGTCGAGCAGGGAGCTCGGCTTGCGACCTGAAAAACTGTCCAGTTCCAACTGGTTGGGGCAGAGAAAATCGGCGACCGCAGCGGCCTCGTCGAGCAGGAAATCGCTGACCTCCTGAGGCACGATGCAGCCTTTTTCCGGGTGTCCCATGACGGGATCGCACAAGTACAGCGCGCGAGGATTGGAACGCTTGATCTGGGCAACGGCGTCGAGAATGGCCCGTCCCTGCGCCGCGCTGCCCAGGTAACCGGAGAGCACGGCGTCGCAGTTGCCCAACTCACCGATGGCGGCGATCCCTTCGACCAGCGCAGGAATCTGCTGCGGCGCCAACACTTCGCCTGCCCAATGACCATACTGAGTGTGGTTGGAGAACTGAACGGTATTCAGCGGCCAGACATTGATGCCGATACGCTGCATAGGGAACACCGCAGCGCTGTTGCCGGCGTGGCCAAACACTACGTGGGACTGGATGGCGAGAAGATGAGGCGAGCGTTTCATGACAGGTTCCTGAGGCCGGGAAAGCACAGTAGTAGCGATGCCGGACGAAGTGAAGCGAAATTAAGCTTTCGGAGTATGGCTGTCGATCACCCGACGCAGTTAAGCTGAACACCTTCTGTTGGAGCTCTCTTGCATGCTGACCCTGGGCAACATTTTCGTCCTGATGCTGCTGGCCACCGCCGGCGCCTGGCTGTGGCATTCTCATGGTCTGCGTGAGCGCGCACTTGAACGCGTCAAACAACACTGTGCCAAGCTGGACATCGAGTTACTGGACGGCAATGTCGCGTTGCGGCGTATCACGTTCAAACGTGACAACGACGGCCGCAAGCGTCTGGCGCGGGTGTATAACTTTGAGTTCACGGTAACCGGCGAACAGCGTCATCCGGGCTCGATCACGATGTTCGGCGCACACACGGCGCAGATCGAACTGGCGCCCTACCCCTTCGAAATCAAGAACCCGAAGCCGACGGCCGAGATTATCCAGCTGAGTGAGTGGCGCCAGGAACACAACAAATGGAAGCAATGACGCGCTGTGGCTAAGCCGCGCTAGGCCAGACAGGCCGCGAGCTGCGCGGTAAGTTGCGCAGCATCGTGAGGTTCGCTGCAGATGAGTTCAAGACGTGAATCCTTGCGCCACTCGGTCGTCCGCCAGGCCCATTCCTCTCCTTCCAGCGCATTCCCCGACCACCACCCCGACGTACTGTGAATCACCAGCTTGGCGCGGCGCCATTGCAGGCCTTGCAGCCAGGCTTCTACCTTTGCCGCGTCGAACACCCTGTCCGGATGCCAGCGCCAGCCGATGCTCCAGCCCTCGGCCTGATGCTGACTCAAGCAGATCGGCTGCATCGGATTGGACCAGTCCGCAGGCAGCTGCGCCAAGGTCTTCGGTGCGATGAAGTTATCCACACCCTCCTTTGCCCGCGAGTTGATGCCTGGCAGTCGTTCAAGGGGCAGCAACGCCTGCTCTGTCCAGTGCAGCTGTCGAGACGGTAAGGCGTCGATGATCGTCTTGCGCTGAACAGGCGCGAGTCCCGCCGACTTATTCAGCACGAGCAACCCTGCGTCGCTCAGCGCTTCTTGCTGGGATCGTGGCAATGGCTTGCCGCTCGCCAGCGCCTGAGCGTCCAGCACCACTACGCTGGGCTGAACTGCCAGCACGCCGACCCACGGCGCCTCACGCAGCTGCGCCATCAGTTGAACCGGGTGGCCCAGCCCGGAAGGCTCGATGAACAGACGATCCGGCCGGGCTTTGCGCAAAAGACGACCCAAGCCGATCTGGAAGGGTGCGCCATTGACGCAACACAGACACCCGCCAGCCACTTCGCCAAGTGCGATACCATCCTGCGCGGTGGTCAACAGCGCAGCGTCGAGCCCGATCTGGCCGAATTCATTGATGAGGATTGCCCAGCGCTCACCAGCAGGCTTTTGCGCCAGCAGTTGTCTGATCAGACTGGTCTTGCCTGCACCCAAAGGGCCAGCAATGACATGTGTGGGAATGTTCTGCAGCATGTCCGGCCATTGTTGAACGTCGCTCCCGAAACCGAGCGAAGACGGAGGTAAAAATGCGAGCAAACTGGCTGCCCGTGCGGCTGACATTGGTGGTATTGGCAGCCGTTTCAGTTCAGGCGCGCGGCGAGTCGTGCGTCGTGCACAGTCAGGGCGAGCGACTGGACGTCAAGGTGTGTCAGGAGAACCTGACCATTCCGGCGGACCTGTTCCACGATGGCTTCTGCAAACCGCAGCTCAAGGATCAGAAAGTCGAAGTCACCTACATGGAGCAATGCCCGACCGGCTCATTCGGCCAGTGCAGCAACGCGCAAGTTGCCAATATGCCTTATCGGCAGAACATTCACTATTACGGCGTAGCGAGCGACGCTGCTTTCCTCAAGCCGTTTTGCGAGCAACAGAGCAAGGGCGTGTGGAAAGAACAGTAACTATCGCCTGCCACACGACCAATCGCAGCCGTCGGCGTCAGGCCGCCTCGCCATACCAGTCACCGAAGGGATCGGCGAACTCACTCCACCCCTCGACGCCCATGCTCATTTCCGCGTCGGTCAACAGGCAGTCATCCAGCGACGCCGTCAGCTGATCAAAATCGATGTGCTGACCAATGAAGACCAGCTCCTGCCGACAATCTCCGGTTTGAGCGCTCCAGCTTCGCACGATCACTTGCGTGCTTTCGTCGTCCTGCGGCCACTGAGCCTTGGGCACGAATCGCCACCAGCGCCCGGCAAATCCGTGACGCATCAGCCCTCCCGCCTGTGACCAGCTGCCAGCATCCTGATGCTTGCTCGCCAGCCAGAAGAACCCCTTGGAGCGCAGCAGCTTGCCGTTGGTCCACGGCTGATTGATGAAGTCGAAAAAGCGCTGTGGATGGAAAGGTCGACGCGCGCGATACGCCGTCGATGCAATGCCGTACTCCTGAGTCTCCGGCGTGTGTTCACCGCGCAGTTCCTGCAGCCAGCCTGGCGCTTGTGCCGCGCGCTCGAAGTCGAACAGCCCGGTGTCGAGGATTCTGCCCAGCGGCACGGCACCCATGACCATCGGCAAAATGTGCGCCTGGCTGTTGAGGCGCTTGAGGATTGCCATCAACTCCTGCCGATCGGCGGTGCTGATCAGGTCGATCTTGCTGACCAGAATCACATCCGCGAACTCGACCTGCTCGATCAATAGATCGGTGATGGAACGTTCATCCTCTTCACCCAATGTTTCGCCGCGCGTCGCCAGGCCTTCCGCAGCCTGATAGTCCTGAAGGAAATTCAGCCCATCGACAACGGTGACCATGGTGTCGAGCCGAGCGACGTCCGCCAGACTGCGTCCCTCCTCGTCTCGAAAAGTGAAGGTCTCGGCCACGGGCAGCGGTTCGGAAATCCCGGTCGATTCAATCAGCAGGTAGTCGAAACGGCCGTCACGCGCCAACCGGCTCACTTCTTCCAGCAAGTCTTCACGCAGGGTGCAGCAGATGCAGCCGTTGCTCATTTCCACGAGCTTTTCTTCGGCCCGGTTCAAGCTGACATCGCGCTGCACCTCGCTGCCGTCGATGTTGATTTCGCTCATGTCATTGACGATGACAGCGACGCGCAGATTTTCACGGTTGCGCAGCACATAGTTCAGCAGCGTACTTTTGCCGGCACCCAGGAAGCCGGACAGCACGGTTACAGGAAGGCGATTCATGGGCATCTCATCAAGTAGCAGGTTCGGATGCTTTTTACGTTATAGTATAACAATACAAACATGCTAATACTTTTTTGGGTCGACGCGATGCTCAGGGTTTCAGGTGTTTTGGCGGGAATGATGGCGGCGTTGACCGTGCTCTCAGGCGCGCAGGTTTCAGCCGCAGTGCCATTGGCTCGGCTCGATCAGGCGCTGTGCACTCGCACGGCAACGCTGCTGGCGTGTGCCGATGCCTACGACAACAGCTACAGCGTGGCGATGTCGGGAAAAACGATGTTTTTGCGCGGTTATGAAAGCGAAGCCAAGCGCCGCTGGGCGCAGACCAACAGCCGCTATGGCTCGATGACGTTCTTCACCGGGCTCGCCTCGGATGGCGAAGTCTGGGTCGGATACACCCTGAAGGTCGGCTGGACCACAGTCAGCCGAGTCTCAAGCTCCAACGGCAGCCGGAGCAAGATCACTTGCAGTCGCGTGACGGGTTGCCGTTGAACGCCAGGCCCGATTCGAGGCGCAGCCGTAACGCTGATCAGACGATGGCCTGCTCAGCGGCCTTTTGTTCCTGGCGCCAGGCGATGAAGGACCCCGCCGGAGGATTGCGCTCGAAATACGTCTTCATGCCCTCGAACAAGCCGTCGGCAACGGCCTGCTGATGCCGTGCGGTGACCAGCCGCTGGCTGTCCCGGCTGTTGGAGATGAATCCGGTTTCAACCAGGATGGACGGAACATCCGGTGATTTCAGCACGGCAAATCCGGCCTGTTCCACGCGTTTCTGGTGCAACGTGGTGACGCCTTCCAGACTGCCGAGCACGGTGTGTCCCAGTTGCAGGCTGGCAGCAATGGTCGCGTTCATCGACATGTCGAGGATGACCCCCGCCAGCATCGGGTCCTTGTCCTTCAGGTTCAACAGGCTGTTCGCCCCGATGAGGTCCGCGCCGTTCTCACGCTGCGCCATGAATCGCGCCGTCGCCGAGGTGGCGCCGTTCTCGGACAACGCGAACACCGAAGCACCCGACGCCGTGAGCCGAGGTGCAGCGTCCGCATGCACTGAAATGAACATGTCGGCGTTGTATTTGCGGGCGATGTCCACGCGTTTGCGCAGCGGCACGAAGAAGTCATCATTGCGTACCAGACGCACATCAAAGCCCTTTTCGCGCTTCAATCGCTTGGCCAGCAGTTGCGCGATGGACAGCACGACGTCTTTCTCACGCTCGCCTTTTGAGCCCACGGCACCAGGGTCTTTTCCACCGTGGCCAGCATCGACCACCACCATGATGTCGCGCTTGGGGTGCTGTTTGTCGACGACGGGACTTGATGGCTGCTTGACCAGCGGCGCGGCAGCCGCCAGTTGAGCGGGCGAATGAGCAGCCGCGGCACTTCCAAGATCCAGTACCAGGCGGTTGCCCTGCGCGCCTTCTGGCCCCAACAGAAAGCTATTGAGCTGCACCGGCGACTGCAGGTCCAGGACGATGCGCGTGTCGCCTTGACCAAAATGGCCCGAGCGAATCGCTTTGATAGGGGTGTTCTCCAGTGCCAGCTGGCTGAAGTTACCTTCAAGCCGTGCGCCACTGACGTCGATGATGATCCGCTCGGGCGCGCTGAGGGTGAAGGTCTTGTACTGCACAGGACCGCTCAGGTCGAAGACCAGCCGCAATTTGCTATCAGAGCGCCAGAGTCGTGCGTTGCGAATCTGCGTTGCGTTGACTGAAAACGGGAGCGCACATGCTGCGCTGGCCAGTAGCATGTTGAGCAGCATTTGACGTCGATGCATGACACATTCCAGAAAAAGTGATCATCAGGCTCGAATAAGCAGGTCATTATTCGTAATAATATAACATGCCGAGACAAGACCAAAGATGAAGCTTTTTACAGAAATGGGTCGTGTTTTAGCCCACTAAACAATGAGTAACGGGTAAAACATCAGGTAAAACAATAAGATGTTCCACGTGGAACACAAACGAGATAGACACTTAAACGCCCCGGCTAGCGGGGCGTTGACCGATGCTGTCAATTACGTACGAGGTTTGACAGTGCCGCAATTCTGCCCCAACCAGACCGCCTTGGTGTCCATGCTGCCATTCTGCTGTTGGCCCGTGGCATTGAACGAGCCAACGACGTGCGTATTGAACGCGCGATCACTCAAGAACTGCGCAGTGCCCGTACCCTGAGCACGTGGGCAACTGAATTTGAATTTCCAGGTCGGGCCATTCTTGTCAGTGATCTGCTGCGTACAGCCGGTCTTGGGATCTGTCAGAGGAATCTGCTCATTTTTGACTTGCTCAGGAGTCAAGCAAACGCGAACGCCTTGCCCACCGAGCGTAATCCCTTGTTTTGCCAGCATTTGTTCCATAGCGGCACGTTGCTGCGGCGCCATCATTTGCAGCTGAGCGAGCATGACCTGCATGTCGGGCATCTGTTGCCCATCGACCTGCATGTTGCTCGAGGTCAGCTCCCACAGTCCCGGCTGCAGCACCTGCGCTTGAGCGAACGGCGCAGCCAGACATACCATCAACGCCAATACGCGCTTTTTCATGAATCGGATTCCTTTTTGCTCTGAGGCAGTTTCAACGCGGCTCATTGGAGCCGTCAGACGATGAGGTTTAGACGACGAATCGGATAACCAGTTGCAGCACCAAGAAAATAGCGACAATCCCCGCGCACTGTGGTCTGTTAAACACCAATACGCCATAAGCTCAAGGTTGCGCATGGATTATCACAGCCCGTATTTCTTTGGCTATTTGATTGGCTTCACTCACCTTCTGGGCATCGTAGCAGCGATCCACGCCCTATTGACGGTGCGCACGGCTCAAGGCTCTATCGCCTGGGCAATGCCGCTGATATTCATCCCCTACATCACGCTTATTCCGTATCTGGTTTTTGGCCGCAGCACCTTCGATGCGTACATCAAGGCGCGTCGTCAGGCGAACAACGAGATGCGCAACGCCATTGTCGACTTCAACTGGAAACCCTGGATTGAGGAAGCAGTGGCCGCCAGACGCTCGGACGCCTATGCCTCCTTGCGCGCGATGCCCAAGCTGGGTCGCATGCCGTGCCTGGCCAACAATGAAGTGAAACTGTTGATCAACGGTGAAGCGACCTTCGCCGCGATTTTCGACGCTATCCGTGCCGCCAAACGAGCGGTGTTCGTACAGTTTTTCATCATTCATGACGATGACCTCGGACGCCGTCTGCAAACCGTCTTGCTGGAAAAGGCTGCAGAAGGCGTTGAAATCTTCGTCCTGTATGACCGGATCGGCAGTCATGCGCTGCCGGCCAAGTATGTGGAAAAGCTGCGCGCCGGGGGCGTTCAGATCAAGGCCTTCGCCACGCGCGGCGGGTGGCTCAATCGATTCCAGATCAACTTCCGCAACCACCGCAAGATTGTCGTGGTGGACGGAGTGAAGGGCTTCGTGGGCGGTCATAACGTCGGCGACGAGTATCTGGGCCTCAAGCCACCGCTGGCGCCTTGGCGTGACACCCACGTGGCGGTCGTGGGTCCGGTGGTGGCATGTCTGCAAGAGTCGTTCGCTGAAGACTGGTTCTGGGCAACCCGCCAGCTGCCGCCCCTGATACTGCCGGACAGCTATCCGGATGATGGCGTGCTGTGCCAGTTCCTTGCAACCGGGCCTGCGGACGCGCAGGAAACCTGTTCGTTGTTCTTTGTCGAGGCGATTCATGCCGCCACCGAGCGCGTGTGGATCACCACGCCGTATTTCATTCCAGACGAAGCCGTGTCAGCGGCATTGCGCCTGGCAGTGCTCAGAGGCGTCGATGTGCGCCTGCTGCTGCCCTCGCGTCCCGATCATTACACGGTGTATGCCGCCTCCAGCCTGTTCGCCTTCGAAGCCGTGCGAGCAGGCGTGCGGATGTTTCGTTATCAACCGGGGTTCCTGCATCAGAAGGTGGTGCTGGTGGACAACGCGATTTCGGCGATCGGCAGCGCCAACCTGGACAATCGTTCGTTCCGGCTGAATTTCGAGCTGATGCTGCTGACGGTCGACGAAGATTTCGCCCGCGAAGTAGAAGCGATGCTCAGCGATGACTTCGCCCAAGCGCACGAAATCTCGATCGAGGAAAGCAAGGAGACTCACCATTTGCAGCAGTTGGGGATGCGCGTGGCGCGCTTGATATCGCCGATTCTCTGATGGTTTGAGGGTCAGCGGCAGAGCGTTTCCCGCGCTGCCGGAGCACAGACGACCCGGCTCGGTCGACTGTGCCCCTGACGATTGAAGCTGACTGCCGCTTGAGCTCACGGCCTACCGGTTCAAGCGTAAAGATCGTCTCGCGTCCAGGGCAAGTCATGACCGCCGTCGGCGCGCGGCTTGACTGCAAGAATCTGGTGCAGGTTGATCCAGCCCTTTGAAAACGCATAAGCGCACCCGGCCAGGTACAGGCGGAAGATCCGCAGCGCCTGCTCAGGCACCATTGCCGCAGCGACCTCGAGCTTTTCTTCCAGCCGCATGCTCCAGTGATCGAGCGTCCTGGCGTAATGCAAACGCAGGCTTTCCACGTCCACCACTTCCAGTCCGGCTTCACTGATGAAACCGGTGATCATCGACAGATGAGGCAGTTCACCGTTAGGGAAAACGTAGCGATCAATGAAATCCCCTGCGCCGCGCCCGACAGGACGACCATCCGTGTGCTTGGCCGTGATGCCATGGTTCATCACCAGGCCACCCTCCTTCACGGCATCGAACAGGCACTTGGCGTACAGGTCGAGGTTAGCGTGGCCCACGTGCTCGAACATGCCGACACTGACAACTTTGTCGAACCGGCCATCTTTGGGCAAATCGCGATAGTCGAGCAGTTGCAACTCAACCTGACCTTCCAGACCTTCAGCTTTGACCCGCTCCTGCGCCAGCGCCAGTTGCTCGCGGCTCAAGGTGATGCCGAACACTTTGACGCCGTATTCACGCGCCGCAAAGCGCGCAAGACCGCCCCAGCCACAGCCGACGTCCAGCAGATATTCGCCCGGCTTCAAACGCAGCTTGCGGCACAGATGATGAAATTTATCCTGTTGCGCCTGCTCAAGCGTCTCGTTGCCGGTCTTGAAGTAGGCGCAGGAATAGACCATCTCCTTGTCCAGCCATAGCTGGTAGAAATCGTTGGAAAGGTCGTAGTGGTAGGAGATGGACTTGGCGTCGGTTTCTTTATCGTGCTCGGTCCGGACCGGCGCGACGTCGTCGTCCTCGTCCACCAGCGCGGCAGTCAACTCGTCGCAGACCCGCATGACTTCGCTGATCGAGCCTTCGAGCTCAAGCCGCCCTTCAACGAACGCGCTGCCAAGAAGGTCCAGGCTTGGGTGAGTGAAATCGGACACCAGCGAGGGATCCTTGACGACAATCGTGACGCTGGGGTCGGCCCCCAATTCGACTTCGTTGCCATCCCAAAGCTTGAGCCGCAGTGGTAGATGAAGCTTCTGTAACGCCGGTGGAAGTTGCGCGAGCATTGAGAAATCCCCCTGATCCAGAAACACGGAAAAGGGTAGTCCAAAACCGGCTCCAGAGTAGGAACCGTCAGGCAATCGGCTTACTGCAAATGAAGATCACGAATCTGAAACGGGTACTGCGCTGCTCCCCGGAATTCGAGCCAATTTGAAGCCTGCGATGGAGCACCCTCTTCATGACTGAATCTTAATTTGTTACAGAGTCCTTCAAAGCTCAAGCGAATTTTTATACTTAGCCGGCACCTCTAACCCGCCGCTCTCAGCGAAAGCGCCGGGTTTCAAGGCTTACGAGGGATTGTGAAATTTTCCGATGGGCTCATGGAAACGCAACAAACGGCCGGCATTGCCCAGAACGAGCAGCGTGCTGAGGTTATGCAGCACGGCCGCAATCATGGCGCCGGCAGCACCCAGCACGCCGAATGCTGCCAAGGCGACGATGGCGAGCGTCCAGCCCAGGCCGATGATGACGTTGACCTGCAGCGTCTGCCGACACTGACGGCTCAGGCGGACGCACGTACCGAGACGACGCAGGTCGCTGCCGATCAGCACGATATCGGCGGACGCCAGCGCGATGTCTGCACCGCCTGCGCCCATGGCCACGCCGACGACCCCGGCCTTCAAGGCGAGGGAGTCGTTGATGCCGTCACCGACCACCATCGGCCGAAAACCGCTTTTGATCTCACCCATGACGCGGTTGAGTTTGTCTTCAGGCATCGCCTGAGCATGGATATCACCGATACCGACTTCGCGGCCGAGGCTGTCGGCGACGCTCTGGCGGTCGCCGGTCAGCAGCAACTGACGCCCCATGCCCAGCTCACGCAGCTCGCTCAAGGCCTGACGAGCTTCGGGCTTGAGGCTGTCGGCCAACAGCAACCACGCCTGGAACACGCCGTTGACCGCAAGGCCTGCAATCGGACCATCATGGTTGGGCACTGGCGAGGTGACGATGCCCAACTGTGCGAACAGCTCGGGCCGCCCCAGCGCCGCCTCGCCACGCGCGGTCCGCGCTACGACACCCAGCCCCTGCCGCTCGCGAATGTCTTCAAGCGCCATTAACCGATCCTTCTCGACCAATCCGGCAAGCGCCCGGCTGACGGGATGACTGCTCGCCGATCCGAGGCTCGCCGCCAGCGCGGTCAGATCGTCATCGGCGCCCTCCTCGGCCTGAACCGATTGCAGGCGCAAGGTGCCGTAGGTCAGCGTGCCGGTCTTGTCGACCACCAATGACGTGAGGTCGGCCAGTTCTTCGAGAAAGGCCGAGCTGCGTATCAGAATGCCGTGTCGCGCAGCGACTGCGATGCCGGCAATCGCCGTGGCGGGCGCCGACAGCACCAGCGCGCACGGACACGCCGCCACCAGCACCGCCAGCATCGCTTGCGCGTTATTGGTGATGAACCAGGTCACGGCTGCGATGAGCAAAACCAACACCATGTAACTGCCTGCATAGCGCTCCAGCAGTCGGGTAATCGGTGGCTTCGAGCGCTCGGCGCTCTGCATCAGCGCAATGACCTTGCCCAGCGTCGACTCATTGCCGATGCGCGTCACTTCGATCCGCAGCAGACCATCGAGGTTGATCGCTCCTCCGAACACCTCGATCCCCGCGCGCGCCTCCAGCGGCACCGACTCGCCGGTGATGGGCGCAGTGTCGAGGCTCGCCTGACCGGAGATCACCAGGCCGTCAGCGGGCACACGATCACCGGCTCGCACCTCCACCCGATCACCTGCCACCAGCGAGCCGTTGTCGACCTCACGAATCGAGCCATCGGCTGCGATCAGACGCGCATGACTGCGGGTCAGTTTTCCCAACGCTTGAATCGCTTCCTGCGAACCAATCACGCTGCGCTCTTCGAGGACGTGGCCGAAAATCATGATGATCGGCAGCAGTGCCGCGGTCATCAGATCGCCCGTCGCCCAGGCGCCTAGCATGGCCAAAGCAATCAGTTGATCGGTAATGCCATGCAGACTTGGATGACGCAGGCTATGCCAGCCGGCGCTGACGACGGGAATGGCGACGAGCAGCGATGCGGCGCCGAGCAACAGCTGGCTGACGCCCACTTGCTCAGGCGCGAAAAAGCGCCAGACCAGCCCCAGCGCGAGCAAACCGAGTGCCAGCATCGCGAGGGTCAACTGGCGAGCGGCGCTGCGCTGTTCGCTGCGCGTGAGCATGCTTGCCTGAGCAGGCGCATCGTCGTGGGTATGGTCGTGTGTGTGAACGGCTTCGCCACTCATTTGTCAGCTCCCTGAATGATCAGGCGTGAATCGTCATGGGGATCGACTGTGGTCACCGAACCTGCCTGCCTGAGAATGCCCGGAACACGCTCGCGGTAAATGCGCAGCAGCAGGCCTGGATCGCTCTTGTTCTGAATCGATTGCGCCAGCCCGGTGACCGTCGCGGTGTCGGTCTGGGCTTTGGCCAGTCGCTCCGATGCCTGTGCATGCGCCACTTGCAACGTGCGGTCAGCCTGCTGGTTCGCCGTCTGGTTGAGCTTTTCGGCGTCGGTACGAGCGTTCGCGACCGCCTGATCGGCTTGCTGGCTGGCGGTCAGGACTGCATTGAACGCATTGACGGCAGCGGCAGGCAGGCTGGATTGCACGTCCACCCGCACGATCTCCACGCCCAGCCCCGCGCCGGTTTGAGTCAGGTCGCTCAGACGCGCGTTGATGCCGTGCACGAGATCGCCGCGCAGACGCTCACGGCGTTCGGCGGACTGACTGTCAGAGCCCACCAGCTCGGGCCGGGCGACCAGGATGGTGTCCAGATCCCGCGCAGCCGTGAGGCTGACCGCACTGCGATTGACCAGACGGTCCAGCGCCGGCAGCACATGCTCGCCCTGAAGCACAAACGCGCGAGGGTCGGTGACCTTGTAATAAGCGGTGACATCCAGCTGCACGACACCGGCATCTCCGGTCAGTAAGTAGCCGGAGCCTGCCAGCGCGTCGCTCATCGGCGTCGCGAAACTGGTGACTTTGTCGGCGGCCAGCGCAGTGGGCGAACGCAACAGCGTTTCCACGTGACGCTCGATCACCCGATCTGTTGAAGGCAGCAGCACCACTTGTTCGAAGGGTTGCGGCCAGGCCAGCAACAATCCGGCATTCTGCACACGATCCAGTTCGCCAAAACGAAACACCACGGCGCGATTCTGGGGATCGATTTGCCTGACGTTGGAAACCGCCCAGCCGAGCGCCGCCAGCAGCGTCACCACGTACAACCCCAGAAAGGCCAACCGGCTGGCTTGCAGCCAAGGGCTGTTGACCACTGGGCGATCGATCTGCACCGAGTCCTGCTCACTCATGGTTGCGTTCCAGCCTTGCCGTCCAAGGTCGGCGGGCCGTCGACCAGCACCCTGAAAGGCGCGGCATCGGTGCGCAAAATCAGCTTGGTGCTCGGCCCGACCACTGTTCCCAGCGTGTCCAGCGAGCGCAGCAGGTTATACAGCTGCGGCGAACCTGCGTAAGCGCGGCCGTAAATCTGCGCGGCCTCAACACGGGACTGCGCCTCGATGTCCGCAGCTTTTACGGTGGCGTCGGCCTCGACGATACGAGCGTCGCGCTCGGCTGCCGAGCGGATCTGCGCCGCCTCGCGCTTGCCGATCGCCGTACGTTCGGTGGCGATGGTTTCACGTTCGGCGCGCATACGGTCGACGGTTGCATTGAGGGTCACAGAAGGCAGTGTCAGGCGCTCGACCCCCACTTGCAGGACGCGCACACCATAGGTCGTCAGCAACTGCTTATCGATCTGCTGGCGCAGCTGGTTCTCGAAATCGGCGATACGCACCTGGCTGGAATCGGTGTTGATGAGGCTGGACAGATCGAAGCTGGCGGCCGTCGTTTCAAGAGCCGAGCCGACGAAGGTGCGGATCTGCCGCGCCGCTTCGTCAGGTTGATTTTGCACGGCGCGCATGAAGCGCTTCACGTTGTCCGGATCACCCTGGACCTGCCAGGCGACATAGGCCTGAATGATGATGCGCAACCCGTCGCGCGTACCGACGTCTTGAAGACCGCTTGAGGTCGTGCGCAGACGCAGATCGACCGGGATCGCCGCTTCGAACGGCGCAGGCCAGCGCCAGCTCAGGCCAGGATCGAGCAACACCCGCGCGGGATTGCCAAAGCGCGTGACAACGGTCGCCTCGCCCGAACGCACCTGCACCAGGCTGGCCGCCGCAACGGCAAAGGCAATGAGCACCGCCGCCAGCGCAGCACGGCGCCAGGGGAATCCGACCGGGCCGGACGCGTCATCGTGATGATGACCATGGTGATGACCGCCGTGGCTGTGACCGGCATGGTCGTGATGATCGTGGGAATGAAACAGACTCAAGGGACGACTCCTTATTCAGCCAGTGGCTGGTCAATCGCTTTAGGCGACGCCGCTGGGTCGGCCGGGAGAGTGAAGGTACGCAAATCGATGGTGGGGGCACTGCTGCCACCGAGGCGGTGGTCGAGGACAAGCACTTTGGCGTGGGTCAGGCCTTGAGTGAGTTGACTCAGGTACTGCTCGAGCAGAAACGCCTGGCCGGCCTTGGCATAACCTTGCTGCTCCGCGCTGAAGCGCAAGTCCGCACTTTGCGCGGTGGCCATGACCTCGCGAGAACTGGCAGCCGCTTGATCGTGAGCGACGCTGGCATGCAACTGCGCCAGATTAGCCTGATCGGCAGCCGCGCCGCGCTCGCGGAAAATCAATGCCTGAGCACTGATCTGGGCGGCCTGGACGGCGTGATAAGCATTGGCGGCACCGGCGGGCGGGTGAATGGACTCCACGACTGTCGCAAGAATTTCCACGCCGCTGTCGAGCTTTTTCAGATCGCGCTGTACGGCATCGCCGATATCGGCGGACAGATCGGTCCGCTGCTCACCCAGCAACTCGTCGAGCGTCCGGGAAGCGAAATCATGCACCAGCACCCGGCTGGCGGTGCTGCGGATCAGGCTTGGAATATCGGCACTGTTGTAGGTGGCCGCGAGGGCTGCCTGATCGGTCAAACCGATGCGGTAGACGAAGCGCACGTCCATGTTGACGATCTGAAAGCTCTGCTTGTCCCCGGAGCCGCTGGCGATCACCTGAGATTTGTCGTTGATGTGGGTGGCGTCCCATAAACGGTTAGCAATGGTCGGAGGCGGACCTTCAGCCGGATCAAGCGTCTGCGTCGTTGCGCCGCCTTCGGTGCTGGTCGCCAATTCATGAACCACGCCGTTTTCTACTGGCAGCACTGTCCCGAAGGGCCAGGGCAGCCCGACGTGAAGGCCTGGTCCCATGACTTCCACGGGTTTGCCAAAACGTTCATAGACGCCTCTGCCCTGCATCGGTATCTCGTGCACCCCGCTCAACGCCCAACCCAGCGCGACGATGACCCCAAACACTGGCAAGAAGGCCCGGCGCATGTAGGTAAACGCCCAGATCTGCCGCAAGTCGATGCCGAAACGGTTGTGCAGTTCGTCCTGCAGCGCGGTCAGTGGTTGCGGCGGCCAGCGCAGCAACCCTGCCACGAAGCTGTTCGCGACAAACCGAGGCTCCATGCGTTCGTTGCGCGGACTGAAAATCGACAGCAGCGCGCGCAGCAACAGTTCGACCGCAACCAGCCCGGGCAGCACGCCGATCAACACCGCCAGGCGAGTCGGCCAGACGCGATCAGCCGAGGCGAAAAACAGGCAAAACGCTGCGATCACGAGCGTGCCAATGGCCATTCGCGTGATCTGCGCCAGTTGCTCTGCCTCGGGCCAACTGGCCTTGGCCTCGTTGCTGAGCTGACGCTCGATCACCAGCAGCCCGAAGCCGATGAGCAGCGACAGCCCGCCGACCACATTCCCCATCAGGCCGACATTGCTGCCGACCAGCGAGAAATTCCAAACCATCAGGATGCTGATGAGGGCCAGCAACGTCCAACCGGCCAGCCAGAAAACCGGCAAGCCGATCTGCCCGATCATCGAAGTGCCCGACTCGCTTATGCGTCCCAGCAACCGGTCGTACCAACCCGGCTCCGGACCTTCGAGCAATCCGTCCTGCGGAGCTTCCGGCGACTGCTCAGGCGAGATGACCCGGGCGCGCCAGAGGCTGACCACCTCTGCCGACTGCAGCGCAGATGCAAGCACCAGCAGGCTCGCGGCGCTGTTGGTGATGACGGCAGTCCACAGAGAATCGGGGGAAAAAAGATCAACGAACAGCGACACTACAAGGCCCAGGATGCCCATGGCGCCAAGGATCAGCGTCAGACGAGAAAGCCGTTTGCCATGGAAAGCAGCGCGCTGAAATCGCGGCAGGCCAACAGGCGATACGTCCTCGTTATCAAGATCAACCCGCATCGATACTCCATAAACCGTTAACCGCTGTAGTCATTACTGTCCTGCCACCCGTGGCTGCATTGATGAAACACGCCGAAACACTTGAATAGGGGCGTTACGATATAACAAAAATCGTGAAATTTTCGTACTGACCACTCGGGTTCGCCCCCAAATTTCAGCGTCGGACAGCAAGCAGACAGGTGCCCTCCTTCTATAAGACTCAAAGTGCCATCAGTCATGCAGAAATCCTCAGAAATCTGCACTAAGCTGCCAAAAAGTTATCCACAGGGAGCAGACCTGCGATGACAACCGCCTCGCTGCAAAAATGGCTGCATCCGCTGACCAGAATGTTGTTCGACGACGGTGTCCGCGCCGTGCATGTCACGCTCTGCGCGGGACTGATTTCGGTGGCCGTGGGCGTGCTCGTGGCAGCGTTCGCCTTTCACCTCTGGATCTTCGCGTTGATCCCGATCTGGATCGTCATCCGCCTGATTTTCGCCGCCATCGAAACGCAACTGGTGAGTGAGTTCGGCCAATCTTCCAGGGCAGCTACCTGCGCCCGCGAACTGAGCCGCGTGGTGGCTGAAACGGCTCTGGCACTGCCGTTTTCAGTGGTGCCCAAGATCAGTCTGCTGCTGGTCCTACTCGTGGCATGGCTGTCGATCCTGAGTGAGTTCGCTGGCTTGCTCGGTCCTCTGATCAAGGCTTCACGGCGCCATGAGGGTCCTCTGCCCGGCAGCGTTCGACTGCTGATATTCGCCGTCTTCGGGACCGCGCTGGCGCTTGGGTATCTGCCCACGGCCGCCATCAATATCGTGCTGGCCATTATGGCGGTGCTGCTGGTGATAACGATCGGCAGACGGATCCGTCATGCGCTGCGTGAAGTCACGCGACCGGCCCCTACCTCATAGTCGACGTACTCCGCACATCGCCGCGCTGTTCAAAGACCCTTGCACACGCGCTGCTAACAACTTATCCACAGCGTTCATTTTCAGCCACTGAATACCCGACAGTTTGCCGAGCGGAAAATATTATGCTCATAATCCTGCCTATTCCGGTCTTCCGGGACTTTTCCGAAGAGCGGTCTACGCTTCCCTCCATTGTCGATTTTCCCTCCAGGAGTGCGCTTCATGAGTAATTACGATGTGGTCATCATTGGCGGCGGCCCAGGCGGCTACAACGCAGCCATTCATGCAGGTCAGAAAGGTCTGAAAGTTGCGTGCGTGGAGGGCAGGGAAACGTTGGGCGGTACCTGTTTGAACGTCGGATGCATCCCCTCCAAGTCGCTGCTTCACGCTTCGGAGCTGTATGAAGCAGCCACCGGAGAGGAATTCAAAAAGCTGGGAATCGAGGTCACGCCCACCCTGAATCTGGGGCAGATGATGGCGCAGAAAGCCGAGAGCGTGACCGGCCTGACCAAGGGCATCGAATTTCTGTTTCGCAAGTACAAAGCCGAGTGGATAAAAGGCTGGGGGCGCCTCACTGGCCCCGGCAAAGTCATCGTCACCGACGCCAGTGGCAGCGAGACCGAACTCACCGCCAAGGACATCATCATCGCCACCGGCTCAGAGCCGACGCCGCTGCCGGGTGTGACCATCGACAACAAGCGCATCCTCGACTCGACCGGTGCGCTGTCGTTGAGCGAAGTACCGAAGCATCTGGTAGTGATCGGCGCAGGCGTCATCGGTCTGGAACTGGGCTCGGTCTGGCGCAGGCTCGGCGCCAAGGTCACCGTCGTGGAGTTCCTCGACCACGTGGCACATGGATCGGATCTGGAAACTGGCAAAACTCTGCATCGCTCATTGTCGCGCCAGGGCATGAACTTCAAGCTCAGCTCGAAAGTCACTTCCGCCGTCGCCAGCGATGCGGGGGTCAGTCTGACCGTGGAACCTGCAGCCGGCGGCGAAGCAGAAGTCATCGAAGCGGACTACGTGCTGGTCTCCATCGGCCGTCGGCCTGTCACGAAAGGTCTGGGCCTGGAAACAGTCGGCCTGGAAGTCGACAAACGAGGGGTGCTGGCCAACAAAGGTCATCGCACGGCCGTGGACGGCATTTGGGTGATCGGCGACGTGACATCCGGGCCGATGCTCGCGCACAAAGCCGAGGACGAAGCGGGCGTGTGCGTCGAACGTATCGTCGGCAAGAAAGGCGAACTCAATTACAACCTCATCCCCAACGTGATTTACACCTGGCCGGAACTGGCGAGCGTGGGCAAGACAGAGGAGCAATTGAAGGAAGAAGGCCGCGCATACAAGGTGGGAAAATTTCCTTTCAGCGCCAACAGCCGGGCGAAGGTCAATCACGAGACCGACGGCTTCGCTAAGGTGCTGGCCGATGAGAAGACCGACGAGATACTCGGTGTTCATCTGGTAGGCCCGAGTGTCAGCGAGATGATCGCCGAGTACTGCGTTGCGATGGAGTTTGCCGCTTCGGCCGAGGACATCGCCCTCACCTGCCACCCTCACCCGACGCGTTCGGAGGCCTTACGTCAGGCAGCGATGGGTGCTGGCGGTCACACGACGCAGGCGTAGTTTCCGATGCCCTGAATGACCTGAGGCGTGAGCGTGCTCACGCCTCAGGAGTAAGGCGCTCAAACCGGCAAATGCCCCAGCGGCAAAGGCCCTTGCGCCTTGAGCGTGCGGATGGCGAAGCTGCTGCGGATATCCCTGACGCTTGGCATTTTCAGTAATGTGTCGCTCAGAAACTGGTCATAGCCACGCAGGTCCGGTACGACAACGTGCAGTAAAAAATCCGACTCTCCTGACACCAGATAGGCCGAAATCACCTCAGGCAGTGTCGACACCGCCTGGTGAAATTTCTGCGCTTCGTCTTCGTGATGGCGATCGACCTTCACCCCGACGAACACCGTCAGACCCAGTCCCAACGCCTCGGCATCGAGCGTTGCCTGATAGCCGCGGATCACGCCCGCCTCTTCCAGATTGCGCACCCGGCGCAGACATGGCGATGCCGAAAGTCCGATTTCATCGGCCAATTGAACATTCGTCAAACGACCATCCCGCTGCAGTGCGGTCAGAATGCGCCGATCGTAAGCATCAAGACGTGAGGTCAGTGAAGTTGGCATAAGCATTACCCTTTACAGGCTGAAAGTGGCAGAACATGCCAATAGTTACCGCTTTTGTAGTTGAAGACGCAAGCACCTGCTTCACCCTCCGGCCGTAGAATTTCTTCCATCACTTTCGCTCTGGAGCTGAAACATGGAAGGCATCGCCCTGTTCATTGTCGCCCTGTCGATGGTCTTGCTTCTGCCGGGTCCGGACATGATTCTGCTGTTACAAACCGGCGCACGGCAGGGTCGAGGCAAGGCGCTGGCGACTGCCGCTGGCCTCGCCATCGCGCGGGCACTTCACGTTGCGCTGGCGGCTTCGGGTCTTGCGACGCTGTTCAAAGTCTCGCCCTGGACGTTCGAAGTGGTGCGCGTCATGGGCGCTGGTTATCTGCTCTGGCTGGGCCTGAAAATGTTCCGCCCCGGTTCAACGGATTCATCCGCCCCGGGCGGTTCGAGTGAGCTTGGGATTTCATGGGGAACCGCAATTCTGCGCGGCCTGTTCACCAACTTGCTCAATCCGAAAGCGCTGCTGTTCTGCTCCGTGCTGCTGCCGCAATTCATCGATCTGCAGGATGGCTCGGTGATGGGTCAGTTTTTGAAGTTAGGCGTGATTCTGGTGACGCTCGGGCTGGCATTCGACAGCGTTTACGCCATGACGGGCAGTTGGCTGGGTCGCTGGCTGGCTCGCAGTCATGCTGCACAACGCGTCCAGCAATGGCTTTTTGGCAGCCTGCTGATTGGCTTCGCTGTGCGCCTGGCGCTCATCCAGCAGGCATGAACACATAACTCGTAACACTCTGAAGTTGCCCAAGTCGCGGCCTGAAACGTTTTTTTATCTTTTTTGCGAACAAGATGCCGAGTTTGTTATCTGTTTGTTGGTAATTTGCGTTCGGCAAGGATTGGGAAAGCGCACTTTTTCGTGCAGGAAGGCACAGCATTTCTTCAGAGGCTTCACCTTATGAATCGCAGGAATCTCCTGAAAGCTTCCATGGCGCTGGCAGCCTATAGTGCGCTGCCAGCCTCGGGTCTGTATGCGGCGCGTGCCCTGGCTGCGGCGGCCGATGGCGAGATTGAACATTTCGACTTCAAGACTCTGCAACAAACCGCAAAACAGCTGGCCGGCAAGCCTTATGTGAGCACCAAGCAGAACCTGCCACCTACCTTGGCGAACATGACCCCTCAGCAGTTCAATGCGATCAAATACGACGCGGGTCATTCTCTGTGGAATGACGTCAAGGGTCAGCTAGACGTGCACTTTTTCCATGTCGGCGCCGGCTTCAAGACGCCCGTGCGCATGTACAGCGTCGACCCCGCCAGCCAGGAAGCGCGAGAAGTGCATTTCCGACCTGAGCTTTTCAACTACGAAGCCAGTCGTATCGACCAGTCGCAGCTTAAAGGCGATCTGGGTTTCGCCGGGTTCAAACTGTTCAAGGCGCCGGAAATCGCGATCAACGACATTCTGTCGTTCTTGGGCGCCAGCTATTTCCGGGCGATCGACAGCAACAAACAGTACGGTCTTTCGGCTCGCGGGCTGGCGATCGACACCTACGCCCATCGCCCTGAAGAATTCCCCGACTTCACCAAATTCTGGTTCGAGAAGCCGACCAAGGACGCCACTCGCTTCGTGGTCTATGCCCTCCTCGACTCGCCAAGTGCGACAGGCGCGTATCGTTTCGATATCGACTGCCAGGCCGACCGCGTGGTGATGGATATCGACGCGCACATCAATGCGCGCGCCGACATCGAGCAACTCGGCATCGCGACCATGACCAGCATGTTCAGCTGCGGCACACACGAACGCCGAATGTGCGACACCCTTCACCCGGAAATCCATGACTCCGACCGTCTGGCCATGTGGCGCGGCAACGGCGAGTGGATCTGTCGTCCGCTGAACAACCCCGCCAAGCTGCAATTCAACGCGTTTGCCGATAAGGATCCCAAGGGCTTCGGCCTGGTCCAGACCGACCACGACTTCAAGACCTATCAGGACACCGTCGACTGGTACCACCGCAGGCCTAGCCTGTGGGTCGAGCCGACCACCGCATGGGGCGAGGGCTCGATCGATCTGCTGGAACTGCCCACCACCGGCGAAACCCTGGATAACATCGTCGCGTTCTGGAACCCGAAGGTGCCGGTCAAAGCCGGGATGTCGATGAATTACGGCTACAAACTGTACTGGAGCCCGTTGCCACCGGTCAGTACGCCGCTGGCTCAAGTGCACGCAACGCGCTCCGGCATGGGTGGCTTCATCGAAGGCTGGGCGCCGGGCGAGCACTATCCGGACGTCTGGGCGCGGCGCTTCGCTGTGGACTTCAACGGCGGCGGTATCGATCGCTTGCCCGAAGGGTCTGGCATCGAGCCCGTGGTCACCGTTTCAAATGGCAAAGTGCAGGACTTCAATGTGCTGGTATTGCCCGATATCAAAGGCTTCAGGGTCACGTTTGACTGGTACCCGACGAGCGATTCGGTCGATCCTGTGGAAATGCGGATGTTCATCAAGACCGGTGATCGCACGCTCAGCGAGACCTGGCTGTATCAATACTTCCCGCCAGCGCCAGACAAGCGTCGCTACACCTAAGCGACGGAGCCGCGAAAGACGTGAAGTCACTCAGAAAAATGGGTGACCTCACGTTTCTATCGCGTTATCAATTGATCATTTTTTGCTCACAGCAGCCATTTGTGTACCAGAAATGAGTCATAGAAGGTCGCTTTTAACGCCCTCCCGATATCCCATAAGCCAGCGTCAATTTTCTATCCCTCAATTAAATCAATCAGTTATAAACATGGATTTTTTTGATGGTGAAATCATGTCCGAAACTTTGACTATTTGATTGACAGCCCCCACGTCTGCGGCTGATATATCCCTTGTCTCGCCGTTCGACAGCAGGCCTTTCGGCCTTCTGCTCTCTCTCGACGGCCTATTGATCACGGCAAATTCACATGCGGACCGACGGCCATTGCCGACATCGGCTGGCGGTAGCTTTGCCGTAACGCAGTGCGCGTTCCACGCGAAAAGTCTTGCGATTCACTCTCCGCTCAAACGCTCCCGAGGGGCTGTACCATGATGTCGACTTCCCCCGTTTACGTTGAAAAACCGTCCCTGCTCTCTTTCGACAAATCCACAGCAATCGTCCTGGTGGCGATCAGCCTGATGGTGGTCGAAACCTTTTCCGGCGCTTTGCGTTTCTATCTGGATCAGGCCGGCATCTCGGTGATGCTGTACGGCCCGAAGGTCGCCTGCCTCATTCTGTTTGCACTGGAACTGCGCAACTTCAAGGCAAGCCCGGCGGTATGGTTATGCCTGCTGGGCCTGCTCCTGTCAGCGGCGTGGGCGGGACTCAACGGCGCAGGCGCGGGCAACTTCGCGTTCGCACTGTATGGCATCAGCCCCCTGCTGTTCGGGCTGGCGTGTGGCGACCAGATCATTCGCCACAAGCGCCTGTTCATGTGGGCCATCGCGTTCTGCCTGATGGCTTCGCTGGCGGGTATCGCCCTGGATCGCTACATCAACCTGCCATGGAAGGGCTACAGCTATACCATCGCCGGCACCGAGCTGAGCGCGAACACCGCGTGGGCAGCGGAGGATGCGGACCGCCCCGCAGGCTTTGCGCGAATTTCGAGCGCGCTGGCGATCATCATCTCGATCTTCAGCCTGTACCTGATCGCGACCTTGCGCTCCAGGCTGCTTGGCCTGCTGGTCTGCGGGATCGGGTTGGGGGGCGTGATACTGACCACCAGCAAAGCGCCGGCACTGGGTTTCATCGGCGCTGTGGGTCTGCTGATGATCTGCCGGTTCCGCTGGACCACGCGTGCGGCCATTGTCGTGGCCGTCGTACTGGGGATTTCGCTGCCGTTCCTTGCATTGATGTTCGACTTCGACCCTAACAAGATCTCCGCGACCAGTGCGCTTGCGTCCATTTACGACCGGCTGATCAACACCTGGCCGAATGTGATCAAGGCGCTTATCAGTGAAGACCGTGCGATCACCGGCGCAGGCTTCGGGCTGGTAGGCAGCTCGGTGGCGGCATTCCCGGTCATAGACGCGGACGTCTTCATGATTTCCGACAGTACCGTGGTTTATCTGTGGGCGATCTTCGGCCTGGCGGGGCTGTTTTTATACGCTCTGCACATTCCTCTGTTCTTCATCCTTGCCGACAGCACCACGCGTTATGGCCGCGCCATGCTGGGCACCAGTTTTTGCATTTGCATCGTCAGCTGGACCACCGACACGCTGGAAGTCACCCTGGCCAACCTCTTCCTCGGAATGGCCGTAGGGCATGTGCTGGCCGTGAAGTCGCAAGTGAGAAACGCCCTCCCAAAGCCACTTGAGCTGCCGCGATGGAACCCGCTGCCGGGGCTGAGCTGAACGGGGGATTCCACGCATGCGCTTTTCAATCTGCCGCCGTGTCAGCCTGTCCGTGTTGCTGGCGCTGTCATTGGCCGGCACCGCGTTCGCCGAACCGTTCATCGTCGGCGTCGCGACCCATTCGATGAACAACTCGCAGCAGCCACTGCGCAGCATGGAGCTGGCAAAAGCCGCCGGCATCACCTCGGTGCGCGACGATGCCTTCTGGTCGACTTCTGAACCGGAGCGCAATCAACCCCGCATCATCCCGCAATGGCGCGCGTGGCTGGGGACGGCCAAAGGGCTGGACATGAGCCCGGTGATCATCCTGGGCTACGGCACGTCGTTCACCGGCAATGTCAAACCGCGCACGCCTGAAGTCAAAGAGCCCTATCTGAATTATGTGGATTACATCTCCCGTCAGTTAGGCAGCCCGGTGAAGTTCTATGAAGTCTGGAACGAGTGGGACCTGGACAGTCCGACCGACCCTCGCCTGAGCACGGACTACGTGAAGCTGGTCCGCGATGCCGCGCCCATCATTCGCAAAAACAATCCACAGGCCAAGGTGCTGGCCGGCGCGGTGACGACAGCAGGCATCAAGGGAGGATTCGTCGACCGCATGGTGGCCGCGGGTGTGTTCAAGGATGCCGACGGGATTTCACTTCACCCTTATGTGCACTGTGAAGGCGCAGACCGCAACACCCCGGAAAGCTGGATTGCGTGGCTGCGCGATGTGGACCACAGCATCAGCTCCAAAGCCGGCAAGCCAATCGCGCTTTATCTGACCGAGATGAGCTGGCCCAGCCATGATGGAAACTGTGGCATCAGCGTCATTCGTCAATCGGCGTATCTGGCGCGAGCCTACTTTCTGGTCCGCACCCTGCCCAACGTCAAGGGCATGTGGTGGTACGACCTGATTAACGATGGCGACGCTCGAGACGAACAGGAGCACAACTTCGGACTGCTCAACAGCGACCTGAGCGCAAAACCGGCGTACTCGGTGCTCAAAGCCATCAGCCCCTACGTTCGCGACTTTACGTATGACGCCGCCAGCAGCCTGCAAGAGGATGGCATCAACACACTGGCCTTTACCCATGGCAGCGAACGCATATGGGTGGCCTGGGCGTCGGGCCGGGCGAGAGAAGCACGGATCACCGCCCAAGCAATGAACAACCGCCCCGTCACCGTCCTGGACACTCAGTCTGCAGACAAAGGCATGGCCGAAACCCAGCAACGCTGGTCGTGCAACGCTGATCGATGCGCGGCGTCCGTGACGCTCGATGAGTTTCCCAAGATCATTCGGGCAAGCCCCGGCCCTTGATCCCGCCCTCCCTAAGCCCGCCTGACGTTGTCAGCGCGGGCTTTTTATTGGGTCGCAGGCAAGTGTCAGATAGCTCGAATGAGGACGAGTCATCGTTATCTCTTGCCGCTGCTCCTCGGTGCCCCAGTGTGAATGGAAGCGGAAATACTTTTGTAAAGGCGTCGAGAAAGCAGGACTCCTATACTGCGGCCAAAAAAAACCCCGCCATCTGGCAGAGTTCTTTTTTGCTTCGTCTGTCCTCGGGGGGAGGTGCATGCACCCGCGTGTCCCGTGGCTAGTGAAAAAACTATAGGGATATAGGGATGCCGAGTCAATGCTAACGGCCCATGCCGTCAGAGCCACGCTTTCACCCGCACGGATGGCCACTTATGAGCAATTCGCCCGGTCTGTTGGAGGCAGCGCCGAAGACGCACTGGCGCTATACGCCTGGAATGCCAGGGTTTGCGGAGCACTGCTGATCCCATTACACATCTGTGAGGTGGCTATTCGCAATGCCGTCGCTGACGCGCTGGCGTCAACGCACGGGCCACAATGGCCCTGGAATGCAGGCTTCGAACGAAGTCTCCCCAAACAAAATGGACCGGGCTACAACGCGTTAGGCGACTTGCAGCGTGTCAGAAACAAGTCATCAGCCACAGGCCAAGTTATCGCTGAACTGAAATTCGTCTTCTGGGAAAAGATGTTCACCAGCAGACACGATGATCGCATCTGGAGACATTGTCTCGCCAAAGTACTTCCGAACCTTGACCCGACGATGTCCAACGCCGCACAACGAAAGAGAGTTTTTGATGACCTGAATCAGGTGAGATTGCTCAGAAATCGGATTGCGCATCATGAACCCATCTTCAGCCGTGATCTGCAAAGCGACTTCAACGTCATCTATCATCTCGTCGTGGCCCGGTGTGACGTGTCAGCTCAATGGCTGTTGGATCAGCAACAGGTTCTGGAAGTCATCGCAACAAAACCCATTTAAGGCATCAGTGACGGAATACCGTTGCTTCCCCCCAATGCGTCGGTCAGCAGGACTTACGCAACCACCCCTGCCTGCACATGAACGCCCAGCATCTCCCGGGCGATTCGGTCGGCGTCGATGAAGGCTCGGGAGTAACTGCCAGCAGAAGGCACATAGTGGTTGTAATACGTGGCGCCCTCCACGACCGGTCCGGTTATCCACAGATTGGGTAGCGCCCTGCCGTGGCTGTCTACGTGAATACCGTTTCCGGAATCGTCGAGGCTGTGGATAATTCCATTCTCCCGCAGTTGCCTGATGACCGCCGGCTGAGTATCAGCGCTTGAGTTGCTACTCACATGAGCCTTGATGACCTGTGTCAGCTTCACTCTGTCTCCCGAGCCGAGCTCTACCAGTGTCACGCCAGCCGCTTCATTGTGGATAACTTGAGCGCAGTGCACCCACTCGATTAAGCCGGCGTTGGACAATGCCAGCAGCTCCTGATGGCGTTCTTTTTGCGGCCCAGCGACCATGCGGTTGACCAGTGGGGCGTATTCCGAGAAGAAAATGCGATGGGACTCGGGCTTCAGTCCGCCGTTATCCACAACTCGACGGATCTGCTCCCGGCAGCTTCTCCACACTTCTGCAGCTGTCTTTACAGGGCTGTGGTCAAGATCAGCGATACTCTCAGCGATGTCGCGCTCCATGAAGTCACGCATCCATGCGCCGTAGTTTTCCACCGGCGCGCGCTGAAAGTTGGGGTTATACACAGCCTCGTCCAGGCTCGGCGCGGAAAACCGTGCGGCCAACTCGCGCGCTCGCTTATCCAAGTCTCCCACCAGAAAGGCATGGGCGATTTCTGACTTGACTCGCTGGGGCGACTCGCCTTTGAGCGACGCGAACATGCCGAAATATTCGGCGAGCATTTCTGCTTTGATCAGCGGTAGCACCTGCGCCTCGAAATCGAGGCCCTCTGGATGATCAGCCCGGAGCGCGGCTACCGCCGACAGGGTAAAAATCAAAGCGGGAGGATTCGCTCGATGAGCAGCTACATCAGGGCGCGTGCGATAGGGAAGACCCGTCCGCGAGTACAGAAACAGCCGTGGCTCATGCCCGCTGGGCAAGTACTCAAGCCCCTGAGGCCCGTGCACGAAGCGACCTCCTCGCCCCACCGTCAGCTCCGCAACCGCGTCCATCGCCGATAAACCCAGGCCCTGAACAGCAATCGCGTCTGTGGATGAAATATTGCCCAGAACGTGTAACTGTGGATAAACAGGAGCTGTCACATCCGAGTCAAAGCTGTTTTCCACATTCGGAGCCGGCTGCGAGTGCCCAACGGTGATAAGCAGCCAGTCGACTGGATGCTTTTCCCCACTCTCTGTGGAAAGTATGAACCCGCCCAAATCGGTGTGTTCCACGTTATCCACAACGCAGGCGTGATGCCTGACTGTCACGTTGTCGGGCAGGTCTCGAATAACCTCCGCATACGTCCAGCTCAGGTACTCGCCAAGCCACCGGCGGGGCAGAAACTCGTTTGGCCTGACGCTGCGCTCCGCGGACTTGCAACGCAGGCACCACTCATAGAAATTAGGTCCGCGTCGGCCGGCCAAGCCCGCCAGGGCGGCTGGGTCGGGGAACATGGAGATCTGCGACGCGACGGTGTTGAGCATCAGATAGTCGGGTTGATCGACCGAGTGCAGCCCCGGTCCCGGCGTTTGAGGATCGAACACGCTGATTTCGACCTGACGCCCGATATCACCAGCCAGTGCACACAGCCGCTCGAGAACGGTGAGACCCCGAGAGCCGCAACCAACGATACCCACTCTGATCGATGGCGCGCTCGGCCCGCCGGTTGTGGGTAACTTCTCTATGGGCAGTGCCGGGCTCAGTTCCATCTCAGTGTCTCTCCAAAGAACGAATCGATGGCGACTGCGCGCGATTCAGCGAGCGCCGTGTCGACGATGAATTTACTCAGCGCAAGGTCCAGCACACCCAGGCCGAAGGGCGAGAAGATGGATGGCCTGGCCGGATCCAGTTCGACTTCCTCGCGGATCAGTCCGGCCAACGTGCCGTTCATGAACGAACGGTTGCCGATGAGCTGTTCAGCCAGATGAGGCGATGTGTTGGCCTTCATGCAGTGCTCAACGTCATCGCAGAGGTTGTTGGCTTCGAGCAAGAGCTCTGGCGCGATGTCGCGAAGCGAGATGTTCAACACCACCTGACCCGGCCTGAAGGCCATTGGCGCACGGACGTAAGGCTCACCTGCTGTCGTCGCGAAAATGACAAGGTCCGCCGCCAGCGCTTGCTCAAGCGAGCCGATGCGGGCTGTGCATAAGTCGTTCTGCTCAATGAAGCCTGTGAGCGCATTTGCCGATGCCGCGTCGAAGTCATGCACCACCGCGTCGGTGAATTCCCAGCCCTCCACACAAAGCATTCGAGCGATGTTGCGCGCAATCACTCCGGCGCCGACGAATCCTACAGATCGCGCCTTTCTTGACTGACCGTTGAGCCAGTACGCGCCTGACACGGCTGACGCTGCGGTTCTGACTGCGCTGATCTGCGCACCTTCCAGGCAGGCGTAGGGATAACCGGTTTGGCGATCATTGAGGATGACCACAGCCGAAGCACGCGGCTGCTGATGCGCCACATTGCCCGGGAAGCTGGAGATCCATTTGATGCCAGCCACTGCGTCGTCTCCGTCGAGCGCCGCAGGTAACGCGATGATCCGGTTGGCGGGCTGCTGTGGAAAACGCAAAAAGTAACTGTCGGGATTGAGGGTTTGCCCATCATGATGCTGCAGATAGACGTGTTCGATTCGCGCAACCATGCTGTCAGCATGGCGCTCCAGAATCTCTTTGATCACAGCGCCGGGAATGACGTGGAAGTCAGGCATTGACGGCTTCCCCTTCGAAGGTGTGGACGTAGTTCCTCAGGTAGCGGCTGATGGGTTGGCTGCCCAACGCGGCGAGTTCGGCGCGCCCGAACTTCTGCATGACCCACTCATCGTTGTAGATGGTTTCCAGGTACCGTTCGCCCGCATCCGGAGAGATCGCTACCACCACCGCATCCTTCGGAATGCCCAGCGAGGGTGCCGCCAGCCCCGCGACCACCGTCCCGGTCGAGCCGCCTGCCAGCACGCCATTGGACTTCGCCAGCCAGCGACACATGGCGACGGTGGCCCGCTCATCGACCACTTGCTGTTTGTGCAAATGGTTGGCGCGGAAGATCGGCGGCATCTGGCTGGAACCCAGCCCGGGGATGAAGCGGCTGCCCGGCGCCTGGCCAAACGTCACGGACCCCACGCTGTCGACCGCGATGATTTTGGTGCGAGGCGAATGCTTGCGAAAGTACTGCACACAGCCCATCAGCGTACCTGTCGTGCCCGCGCCCACCACGAGGTAATCCAGCGCCGGAAAGGCGATGTGAATCGAACGCGCCGTGGTGTGTTCATGCGTGCGCGCATTGGCAGGGTTGCTGTACTGATTGAGCCACAGGTAACGCGGATCACGGGCGACCGCATCACGGATATAGCGGATCCGGGTGCCCAGATACCCGTCGTTATCATCGCGCTCAGTGACGATCACGATCTGTGCACCGAAAGCCTCCATCATCTTGATGTTGTGCAGGTTGGTGTTGGGATCGACCACGCAGCAGAACTTGTAGCCGCGCTCTGCGCAGATCATTGCCAGCGCCACGCCGAGGTTGCCCGACGATGACTCGATCAGGATGGTGTCCTTGTGGATAAGTCGGCGCTCTGCGTAGGAATCGATCAGGCCGATCGCGGTCTTCATCTTGATCGAGCCCGCCGGATTGCATGATTCGAGCTTCAAATGCAGGTTCTCGAATCCCAGCCCCTTGAGCCGGACGAAGTTCGAGTCGCCTACGATGTGGGAGATGAAGTTCATGGCCGTGCCTCCACGCGTGCAGGCATCGATAACGCCGGATGCGCCACGACAGGCGCGAGCTGCCGAGGCTGGGTGGCGAGCAAAGCGTCGGTCAGGTGCTGCGCACGCAGGGCCACCATGGAAAACGACTGGGCATCGCTGATGCCGTGAGTCTTTTCCGACGTCCCATTGGCCAGGATCTGTAGGCCTTCACTGTTCTGCAAGCCCACGCGATAGTGCCGGTCCACCGCCAGGCTGCCGTCTTCATCGCGCAACAGCCAAGGCTGCAGCAACGTCAGCAAAGGTGGCACCGCGAGCTGTTCGTAACCCGTGCCCAGTACGATTCCGTCGACATAAAGCGTGGTTTCAAGGCCTGTGTTGCTGTCGCGCAGCACCACCGAGTATGCGTCACCGACCTTTTCCACGCTCTGCACGCTGGACCATGTATGCAGGTTGAGCCGCTGGTGCCCACTCACCTCACCTTCGTACATGAACGAGTACAGCGCCTGACTCTCATCGGCGTCGATGCCTGCGTAGTTGGTCGAACGAATTGCCTCGAAGACCTTGTTGCGGCTCGCCGGCTGCAGTTGATGGAAATAGTCCACCTGCTCCGGGAGGAAGGCCATATTGGGGAACTGTCCCAATTGACCGACGCGGAAACCAACTCCGCGATGAACCGAATGCACTTGCGTCGTCGGCGCGGCGCCAAGCAAGTGCGCGACGGCCTCGCCGGCGCTTTGGCCAGAACCCAGCACCAGCCAGCGCTGCGCGATAGGACCGCCGCCAAGGTGGATGTTTTTCAGGTATTGAGAAGTGTGGAAAACTCGCCCGCCAAGGTGGGGCGCGAACGCTTCAGGAATTCTTGGCAGGCTGCCATGGGACAGCACCAGACGCCGCGTGCGATAAGTCCCTTGCGAGGTAACGACATCGACTGCGCGCAAGGTCCCTTTTTCCGCTACCGGCAGAACCTCAAGGACGCCCTCGTCGTAGGAGACATATTCCTTGAGCTGCCCCGCCACCCAGGAAATGTAATCCGACCATTCCACGCGACTGGCTGGCCGCCCCAACAGACCGAACTTGTACAGCCGGCCTTTCTCCTTCAAGTACATCGCGAAGGAGAAACGGCTGCGAGGATTGCGAGGCGTGACCAGATCACGAAACACGTGATGGTTGATGTCGGTCCCTGCCAGAAGAAACGCGCCATGCCACGTGGAATCCCGACCCTTCTCGAAAAAACGCACGCGCTGGAACGGCTTCTTGCCGTTGTCCTCCGACTCGTCTTCCAGCGCACACGCCAGTGCGATACCGGCGGGGCCGAAGCCGACCGAGATGACGTCCAGCTCCTGGCGCAAACCCTCGATTTCAAACTGATTCATGGTGGTCCTTCCTGAAAGTACAAAGACGTGGCGAGCCCTGAAGTGGCCCGTTTCAACACAGCAGACGTCGTTCATGGACGTGCTGGTCGACATAGACCCACAACGAAACCCGGGCATGATCGTTTTCCCCGTTGCTGAAACTGACGGGGCCGGCAGGTGTGGAAAACTGATTGAAACGCAGGGCGTGGAGCAGCCCGCGACGCTGGCCGGCGGCACCCTCCACAAGGGCAAAGGCCGCAAGGGTTTCGATGGCGTAAACCGGCGCGGGCTCTCCATAGAGGCGTTGGTAGGCCAGCTCAGCTGATTGCGCTTCGGGCAAATCGCTGGCGACCGGAAAGCTGATGACATACACCGTGCCGGTCTGCTCAAGTCCATTTACGAGTGCGGGCGAGGCCGCGTCATCAGTGAAGATCATCGGTAATCCACAACCGGCGGCGCGGTTTTCCACAAGGAACTGTCGGCTGGCCTTGAGTCGCCCGCAGAACACCACGGCATCAGCACGCTCCAGCGTCCCTGCGAGCTGCACTGTGGATAACTTCATCGCCTGTTGTATTTCGTGCATCTGCTGCTGGCCATGCAGGCTGGCGTCTGCAAACAACGCCAGCCGCATGAAGCCTTGCTGCTGGGCGAAGCTCAATAAACGCTCCGCCAACACCCTGTCCGATGCGCAGACGCGAAACGTTGTACTGCCGTCCTGCGTCAATGCTGCACAGGTGGAAGCGGGCAGAATCAGCGGAATACCTGCCTGTGCATAACTTTCGACGACAGCGGCAGCAGAGTCGGAAGCGAAGTGACCGATGACGGCGTCCACTTGGGCATCGATGAAATGCCTGGCCGCAGCCCGGCCACCCTCCGCGCTCGCGCCGTCGTCGAAATAGAAATGCCGCGCGCGGCGGACATTGCCGAACAAGTGGCTTGAGAGGTAAACCCCGCGGAGGAAGCTGCGTGCATGCAGGGTCGTGCCGACGTCCAGCGCTGCGCAAATGCCTATTCGCATCATGACAACGCCACCTCAGCGAACCTGGATGGGCAAAACGCTTCCATGATCGACCGATGGTGGGCGTCCATTGGCAAACCTGCCATCAGTCCCCCGAGTTCGAATGCAAGCAGCTCGGCCACGCTGGGCGCCATCTTGAAGCCAATGCCACAGAACCCTGTCGCCAGAAAGATGTGGCTTCTGGCACTGGATCGGCCAATCAGCGGCCGGCCGTCATCGGTGTAGGCGTCCCAGGCAATCTGCGTCACTACCGGGAGACTGTGGTGTTTGTCGTAACCAAGCCGGGCGACGCGATCCATCACGTCTTGCTCGTTATCCAAAGGCGCCAGGTTGAGTTGATCAGCGTGAGCGGCGCGCTGACGGCGCTGACCTCCAACCTGAACCAGATTGCGCCCGAGCGGCAGCAGGTAGGTGTTCAGATTGTGCGCAATGATCGGCATGCTCGGCGCCTGGTCACAGCCGAACCGCGTGAAAGGAATCGTGCGTGCATGCACCGCATTACGCGGCCGGGTAAGCGGTCCGCTGGCGCCGCAGGCATCGACCACCCACGTCGCCTCCAGGCACAGCTTGCCTGCGTGGACCTGCACATGACCGTCCAGCTCGACACACCGATCGACCGCCAGATGATCGAGATAAGTGGCCTTCTCGCTGACGTACCGGGAGAGGTTCGACACGGCGGCGCGTGCATCGACGGTCCCGCCGCTGCGTTCGATGAGCAAACATTCGCCGGGGCAGTACGCTGAATAACGTCCGTTATCCAGCGCATCCACTGACGCGTGCAGCTCGATGTTTTCCGGGCCTTCGTTGCCGAATGCTTCCAGATATTTGCCGCAGACCTCGGCGCTGGCGATGTAGGCAACGCCACTGCGGCTGAGCGCCTGCTCGAACATCGCGTGAACGATGCCGGTGCTGCCATGATGCGCGCCGCGACGGGTCAGAGGACGCAGCGCGGGGTCCAGCTCCAGACCGCGGACAATGCCGCCGGTGTCACGCGTTGCGCCTTGGCCTGCGGCAATTCCTTTCTCCATCAGGGCGACATCGAGCCCGTTCTCAACCAGTGCAGCGGCAATCGAAGCTCCCATGACACCGGCGCCGATCACGATCACATCGAACGAAGTTTTCATCACCGTGCGCCTCCCGATCAGATTTCGTACTCGACGGCACTGACGTAAACCAGTTGGTGAAACACTTCATTCTCAGTGAAGCGGCAATAACGCAGGATCTGCCGGGCCAGGTCCGGGAACACCGGAGCCCCGATGGCACCGATCAATGCCATGAACGGCAGGATCCGCTTGCCCAGCAACTGACGGTCGCGCGCGGCGTTGATCACGTCCGACAACAGCACCGCCAGCCCCTTCATGCTGAAGTGATCCACAGAGGTCACTTCAAACCAGCGCGCCACGAGGATCTTGATCGCGGCCGCATCCGCCGAGCTCACTTTCAGGCTGTCGCCGTCCACGCGTTCCCGTTCGGCCTGCGCCGCGAGCTTGACCAGCACCTCGTTGAAGGTCTGTTCACGCCAGGCAGCGAATTTCTCGACGTCGAAATCGTCGGTGTCCTGCTCCGGTGCGATCAGCGCCAGATAAAAACGCGCACTGTCTGTACAGGCTTGCGCAACAAGATCCCGCGCCCAGATGGCGTAATTTCGGCTGGTGGACAGGTTCTTGCCGTTCAGTGTCAGAAACTGGTTGGTGTAGAAGGTCTGGCGCATGCGGTAGCCGTGCATGGTCTGCAGCAGCGACGGATACACCATCATGTGACTGAACGCGCAGTCGTATCCCAAGAAGTGCACCAGCCGACCTTTGCCGGATCGGCAGTATTCGTCGTACTCCCAAGGCGCGTGCTTGTACTCGTTCAGGTATTCACGGAACGCCGCCAGGTAGCCCGACAGCCCCATGACCCAGGTGTGGATGCGCCGGCTGCCATCGGGCTTGAGGTCCAGACCGCCGTCGTGAGGGCGGGTGATGCCCCAGTCAACGGGCCCAATTTCGAACTCTTCATTGAGGAAGCGGCGGATGAAAGGCCGCAGCGGCGCGTGTTCGAATGTGTTTTTCAGATGACTGCGGAAATTCGACAGCGCCAGAAACTCTCGCTCTACAGGGCGCCAGATCATCTGCGCGCTGCACAGCTTGCAGCGGAACTGGGACATCTTCGAGGCATTGGGCGTGTGCGCGCATTCTTCGCACTGGCTGGCGTCGGAGTCGGAACCGCAGTGATCGCAGTTGCCGCGCCCGAACGCTTCGTAACCCCATTTATCGCAATGCTCGCAGTAGGGTTCCTGGCTGACTTTCTTGTAGATCGCCCCGGCCTTCACCGCGAATTCGTACATCTCTTCCACGGCTTTCTTGAAGTAGTTGTTGCGGTACGGCCGCATCCAGAAATCGACCCGGATACCCATCTTCTCCAACGTGTCGTTGATCTTGTCGGTGTTCTCCAGCGCCAGCTCTTGCGGCGGGCGATCCAGTTCAATGCCGCGGCGAAGCATGTAGGACTGGTAGTCGTCGGAATAGGAGACCAGCGTGCAGTCGTGGCCGCGCTGGCGCTGTGCGCGGGTGTAGATGTCAGCGGCCAGGAATGGACCGGCCATATGACCGATGTGCAGGTCGCCGTTTGGCGTCGGCGGCGTGATGGTGACAAGCAACTTACCCATTACGAAGCCCTCTGATCGGACACGTCGTGAATCGTCGCCTTCTGCAACGCAAACTCATTCAGGGCGACAGCTTGCTGGGCGTCTTCGTCAAGGAAGCGGTTGGCGGAATCCCGATCCCACCACACCACGTAAAAATGAAAGTCCTCGTCGGTGTCGTTGAGCACATAGTGATCGGTGTGCTTGGGAATAGCGGCGATATCGCCCATGGTGAACGGGTAAGTCTGATTCCCCACCACCAACTTGGCCGTCCCTTTGATACCGATGAAAAATTCCTGATCAATCTGGGTATGCGACAGCGATTTGGTGTGTGGCCGGACCACACACCAACCGCCGCCAATCGGCGTTGGATAGCCATCCCACGGCAAGAGCCTGGAACCGTCCAGATCATATTCATGAACCAGTTTGTCCCAGGCCATGGGGCGAAATATTTGGAATTCAGTCATGAGGTTCTCCTTCAGCCCGGAGCATCCGTGCTCGTTGTTTATCGGCGTCAGCGAATACCGATCGACGCCTGCCGGTTGAGGGATAAACTGAAGAAAATCGCACAGGCGAGCAAACTAGAAATACGCAATCGACGGTTAAGTCTGACTTAACCGAACTTTGCTTAATCGGGAGATTTATCAATCGTTTAAGTCATTTTATGGATGATTGTGCTGCGCCACCGGACACTAAAGTACGACTTAACTCAGTTGATAAACAGTGAATAAACAGAAGACAGAACGAGTCTTCGGGATTTCATCGTCCAGCAGTAAGTGTGCTGGCGATGGCGTCCGGTCAGACGCAACCTGGCCGTTTGAATAATCGCGACCAAGTGCAAATCCAGTGTGTATGCAGATCAGCGCGTGGTGAATTCCCGCTGGCTGGCGATGGCCTGAGACACCAGCCAGTCGCGAAATTGGCGGCTCGATTTGGGGAGAATGGCGGTCTCGTCGTAAACCAGGTAGTAGGCGATCGGCGTGTCGATAGTGGCGCGAAACGGCACGACCAGGCGCCCAGACGCGAGTTCTTCGCGGATCAGCGAACGACGCACCAGCGCGATGCCCATCCCCGCCAGAGCGGCTTCGATCACGCCATTGGAGTCGACGAAGACCGACCCTCGATGCACCGCGGCTTCAGCATCTTCGATACCCACTGCACGCAGCCACAACGCCCAGTCTTCACGGTGCTCATCGTGCAGCAGGTTGTAACTCTTCAGGTCGATGGGCGATGACAGATATCGAGAATCCGGCAGCAGGCTCGGGCTGCATACGGGTTGCAGCCGGTCATTGATGAGCATTTCCACCTCAAGCCCCGGATAGCGGCCCAAGCCGTGCCGCACAGCAAAATCGACGCCGTCGCCCAGCAGGTCCACGAGCCGGTTGGTCGTGCTGATGAGCACTTCGATGCCTGGGCATATGGCCTGGAAGTCCGGCAAACGCGGCAGCAGCCACTGCATCGCAAATCCGCTGGTGCAACTGACGGTGATGGTATTCGGCCCGTTGTCGTTCATCAGTCGCTGGGTGGCATCGGAAATCTGTCCCAGCGCGGGGCGAATCGCCCGCAGGTAAATCTTGCCCTCAGGCGTGAGTTCCAGGCGCTTGGTGTTGCGGATGAACAGCGTGACACCGACGGCCTTTTCCAGTTTGGCGATTTGCTGGCTGATCGCCGCCGGCGTGACGAAAAGCTCCCCCGCCGCGCCTTTCATGCTGGCATGACGCCCCGTCGCTTCAAAACACAACAGCGCGTAAAGGGGCGGGAATTTCATGCCTGTCCTCAGTTAAGAAAATCTAATGTGCGTTAGAAAAGCTCGCTTGAGCACGGCTTCAGACACTGCTCAAATCATCACACCCCGCCTCGACAAGCGTCAATCGACAACTTTACGGCGAGGGTCAACGATGTGATTCAAAGGGAAGTGCGATGAAATTATCCGACTATGTTCGACTACTTGTACTCGCCGCCATCTGGGGCGCAAGTTTTCTGTTCATGCGCGTTGCCGCCCCTGTGCTCGGCGCATTACCCACCGCATTCTTCCGCGTATTACTCGGCGCCATCGGTTTATTGGTCATTCTGGCCATTTTGAAAACCCGCCACGAATTTCACGGAAAACTCAAAGCGACGCTTATTCTCGGCGTAATCAACTCTGGCATTCCTTTTTTGATGTACAGCATGGCGGCAATGTTACTGCCCGCCGGGTACTCGGCGATTCTCAATGCCACGACGCCGTTGATGGGTGTGTTGATCGGCTCGATGTTCTTCAATGACTCGCTGACGCCGAAAAAAGCGGCAGGTGTACTGACCGGTCTGGTGGGCATCACATTGTTGACCACCACAGGGCCAATGACCTTCACCAGCACCGTCGTGATGGGCGCCCTGGCGTGTCTGGTCGCGACCAGCTGCTACGGCGCCGCAGGATTCCTGACACGTCAGTGGATTGCCGACAAGGGCGGACTGGATGCGAAGCTGGTCGCGTTCGGCAGTCAGATCGGAGCAACGTTATTCCTGGCGCCTTTCTTCGCCATTTCAGCAACGGTCAATCCGCCCGCCAGTTGGGGTGACGCAACCGTCTGGATGTCGCTCGCTGCAGTCGGTTTCATCTGCACGGCCTGCGCCTACATCTTGTACTTCCGGTTGATCGCCGACATCGGACCTGTTCGCTCCTTGACCGTGACATTCCTGATTCCGCCCTTCGGCGTGCTCTGGGGCGTGATGTTTCTTCACGAAAGTCTGTCTGCCGGGCACCTCTACGGGGGCGGGCTGATATGCCTGGCGGTCTGGTTCGTGCTCAGCAAGAGCAAGCCCAAGCCCGCAGCCCAAGCGCAGGACACGCCTGCGACCACGTGATTCAAAACTTACCCACAGTTGCTGATACGCAGTTGTCTGGTGGCGTTGACCAGACGGGGCATGGTTGTGCCTCGAAAAGGCTCGCCAAGGACATGAACAGGCTTTCGGAAGACCGATATGGCAACACACACAAGCGCGTTGATCCCTCGGCAAATGGGCTGTGAGACTTCGGCGGAGTATGCAGGATGAGCAGAGCGATCCCGTTGATAGCCCTTCGCACCTTCGTGGAAGTGTGCAAAGTCGGCAGCATGAAGCGCGCGGCTGACCATTTGTGCGTATCGCCTGCTGCCGTGAGCCAGCAGATCAAGGGTCTGGAAGATCAAATCGGCAAGCGCCTGTTCGAGCGCGACGCCAAGGGCATTCAACTGACCGCCAGCGGCCGTGGTTTGTACGACGAGCTTGCAGACACTTTCGACGTGATCGAGAAAGCCTGGTCCGGCGCGTCGCTTAAACAGACTCGACAGACCCGCCTGGTCATCAGCACGACCTCCACTATCGCCAGTTCCTGGTTGATTCCCGCTTTGGGCGATTTCAAGGCACGCTGCCCGAACGTCGAAATCTCCATACAGATCTGCAACGGCTTGTCGGACCTCAAGCACGGGCATGTGGATATCTCGATCCAGCGGGAAATGGCCGCCAGCCCGGACAACCACGCCACCCGGCTCTGGTCATCCTATCTCATCCCGGTTTGCAGCCCCGACCTGCTCAGCAAACAGCGCAATATCGAGAGCCCGCAGGACTGCCTGACTTTTCCTCTGCTGCAAGACACCGAACGCAACTATTGGAAGGTGTGGATGAATGCATTCGGGATGAATAATCGCAAAATGATCCAAGGTTCAAGTTACGGCGACGAATCCCTGTTGATAAGTGCCGCCTGCGCGGGGCAAGGCATCGCCCTGGTCAACAACGTATTCGCCTCAGAAGCCCTGCAATCCAAACGCCTGGTGCAAGTCACCAATGCTACGTCAGAGCTGAAATTTGACTATTTCGTGTACTGCGCAAAAGAGCGGCGCGAGGAATGGGCGATTGTCGAGTTTATGAAATGGGCGGTGTTACAGGCAGGAAAAACAGCGAACGGGCCGGTACGCGAGGTGGGACAGGTCGCATGATGGGTTTATCCACAGGTGAATGAAAAAACCCACCTGATGGTGGGTTTTTCGTTTGTTCTTCGCTAAATAAGTCGGTGACAAATAATGACGTATTTGTTGACCGAAGTCCTGCAATCGTCACTGGCTTAGCGAAAAAAAGCAGGTGACAACTTCGGATCTGATCGAATTTCTTGAGAAAAGCTTCCTAAAAAAGAAGGTGACAATCCGATTGAGCTTGAGCAAAACCGGAGCACCTCATCGTCAGTTGTCACACGTTCATGAAGGAGATAACGCATACCACGTGAAATCGCGGGACCTTCGAGGCGGCAAATTTCTCGAAATGCGAAAAGCGCCGGTTCACAACATGAAAATCGGATCATGATCTATTTACACGAAATTTTTACGACCTATAATCTCGTTTATCGAAACCCGAGCGCAATGAAATGACCCTAAACCCAGATGCTATTGCTGCTTTGTTGATTGCTGAAGTCCCCCGTGACCTTGTGATGGGCGTGGAAGACGCCTTTGTTGCAGGTGCACTGCGAGCGCATGCCATAACAAAGGACGTCAGGAAGCAACGCAAGGTAGCGTTGGGCCATATGCGGCATATCGAGATGAATGAGCGGTTCAGTGAATTGCTGGAAGCAGCCAATGCTGAACTCGTTCCTGTTCAAGGTAACCGAGTAATCGTGGGTAAGGTCGGTATGTTCAAATTCACCCGGCTGAATATGAACACCACCAAATGGAATCATGCGAGCCGCAGCACCATTCGACGGGAGCTTGCCGAGGCCAATCAGGCGATGAGTGAGCTGGCTCAACTCTCTCTCTTTGGATCACAAAAGGTAGAGGGTGGAGCATTCTTCTTCGTCTCGAGGTTCAGCGGCTCACTCAGTCACCAGCCTGAAAAGCCGCTGCAGATCTACATTGCGGTGCCGACCCCCAAGATGGACGGTTGGCTTTTCCGAGAGCCGTTGGCGCAATTTCTTGAGCGGTATGACGCGGCGCCGAAACAGATCGACAAAGCAACAGTGACACTCAAAACGAACCTCATCGAGCGCGGAGAGCAGGAAGAAACATGAGCCGGGGCATTAAAGATTTTCAGCCAGGCCGCCTGATCCAGGCTTTGGCTGCCCGCGCCCTTTCGCAGGTACAACTCGCTGCCATGGTCGGAGTTTCCCCGGCCACTATAAGTAAGTGGAAATCGGGACAGCAAGCTCCCGAAGCGGAGGCTCTCACGAGCCTTTCGAAAGTGATTAATGTAAGCCCTGAGTGGTTTACCAGACCCCTTCCTCAGAAAGGGTCACTTCCTTTGTTCCGAAGCAACGCCTCGGCCCACGTGGCTGCACGTGCGATGCTTGAAGCTCGGCTTGAATGGACGCAGGACATCGTCTTGGCGATGAATGAGTTCGTAGACTTTCCGGCTATCAATCTGCCGGTAAGGTCATTTACAGACCCACAACAAATCGCCAATACCGATATCGAGGAAGCAGCCGATGAATGCCGGGAGATGTGGAGCCTAGGCCGGCGAGCCATTCCAGATCTTGCTCTTGCAGTTGAAGGAGCCGGGGTCATCCTGGTTCGGGAAGAAACGGGAATTGCTCCGATTGAAGGGCTATCGGCTTGGAGTTGCGCACTCCAACGTCCGCTGATCCTGCTTTCAGCCGATAAGGCGAACAGTTTTCGAAGCCGTTTCGACCTCGCTCATGAGCTCGGTCATCTGATTCTCCATAAAGGCATTGATCGTTCGACTGACCCTGATCGCTACAAGTTGATGGAGTCGCAAGCTCACCGATTTGCAGGGGCTTTCCTCCTGCCAGCAGAGACTTTTGCAGCAGATGTGAAGATACCGGTCACGCTAGATAGCCTACTGCTCCTTAAGCAGCGCTGGGGCGTTTCGGTCGCCGCCATGATCATGCGTCTTGAGGCTCTGAAGATCATCGACGCCGATGAAAAGCTTCTACTGTTCAAACGGCGTTCCGCCAGATGGGGTGCAAAGTCCGAACCAGGTGACGACTCCCGTGTACCTGAACAGCCTCGTTTACTAAAACGCACAATTGAGCTGCTCTCATCATCTGGAGTGATGCCACTTGAATCCGTCAGTGGGTACATCGGTCTGGCGACGAACGATGTTGAAAAGCTAGCCGGTTTACCCGAGCACTATCTTTCGGGCAAAGCGTCTGTGTTCCATCTGGCGAAGCTGAAAAATATGCTTGCAAGCGATCCATCCATCAAGTCTGGTGAAGCTGTCGTACTTCCCTTTAATCGGAGCAGATGAGCTGCGTCTGGTTTGATTCGTAGCGGGCCTCCATGCCCGCTCAGTTATCCGAAAATGGATGCCGCTTAGAGAAGATGCTGAAGCTCCTTTAGCGCTTGCAAGAAAGTGGATTAAAAAAGCCGGTGAGTTTGCTCTCACCGGCTTCTTCATACTCAAACGTCCTTACGTACAGGCAGGGCAGCTCTCAAGCCCTGAACCGTCACATCGTCCGCAGAGGCTGTCGTTTTCATCCCCCCCTTCTCCGGAACCATGACACAGCCGGCAGGTAACTTCCTCTGTTCCGCCGCAGATCTGGCAGTCGTCCTCGGATAGCGAGCCTGTTCCATGGCAAGGCATGCAGAGAACCGAGCCTTGACCGCCGCAGTGGCCACAGGAGTCTGCGTCAACCGCGCCTTCTCCCTCGCATCGGTTGCATTCACGCAGTTTTTCGGCATCCGGATCGTACCAGCAGCCGTCACCGCCACAGTCTGGGCAGGTAACCAATGCCCGACCTCCTTGGCAAACAGGGCAACTGGTGTAGCCGTCTACGCAGTGGGGGCAAGCGATAAGTCTGGTCATGTTATTTGTCCCCATTGCCACGTTGCTGAGCGTTGTGAAGATGAGCTGCCTGTGCAGCGAGACGGTGGCCTGTCACTGACCCAAAATGCACAGCGTTCAGAAAACAGCCACGGGCCTGCTCGTACCGCTCTGTCCTCATTCCGATATCGCCCAGCGCGAGGAAGGCACGCTTACGTACCTCATCGTTATCTGGATTTTTTGCAGCCCGCTCGTACCAGTGGACTGCTTTTTCAACATCCTTGTACGTGGTAAATGCGTCGTGATGGCTCTCGTCGTGGATGTTGCCCATCTTGAGTGCGGCTGCCGCTAGTCCTAGGTCGGCGGCCTGCTTGTACAGCCTCACAGCCTCGTTGAGATCCTGTTGAACGTGTTGGCCATTCTCGAACATGTCCGCAAGCCAGAACATGGCCATAGGAAGACCGTCCTTGATTGCCTCGTGGAGCAGCTCCTCTGGTTTGGCAGGAAGTGGAAAAGCCTGAGGATCGGTCAAGAACAGCTCGATCATCTCGACTGTCGCTTCTGGGTATCCGCGCATGGAGGCTTGCCCGTAGAGCTTGAAGGCCTTCTGGATGCTTTGCTCGATAGGCCCGGCACCTTGATGGTACATCTGAGCCAGCCTGAATGCTGACATCGCACATTTTCGCTTGTCGCCTTTGCGCAGGAAAGACGCCGCTTTGTCCCAGCGTTCTTTACGCAGGTAGTAGTTACCTAGTTCGGACGGCGCATCGGAGTGATTGCTATTGAAGGCTCTTAGCATCCAGGTCAGGCCCTCTTCTTCGGTATGCCCGAAGTACTTACCCGCTGAGCAATAGAGCAGTCCCAATTGCATTTTGGCGTCGGCGTAATCCTGTTGTGCGCAGGCGAGCAGGTCGCGCTCTACCATCTGCAGGCGATCTTTGTGAAGGATCCCGGGTTCGCCGAGCTTGATGGCTGCCATGATGCCACCAAGCAAATAGACTGCGGCATCGGTCACGAATTCGAAGCGCTGTCGAGCTTCCTCAATGAGGTGATCCAGAGAGATGTCGAAGCGTTCTAGACAGTAGGAGTCTACGTCCGTGCCCGCACGCCGGAGATCCCCGACCGAATTACCGTCAGGCAGAATCAGATAGTCCGAGTTGAAGGCGCGATTTTGCTTATGCTGCTCACGTTGTTCACGAAGCCAGCGAGGGATACGAGGGGAGGATGATTGGGTCATGATTGCACTCTGATTTTAGACAATAGTTAACACAAGCCCTGCCGCATGGGGGCGGTGCTTTATTCACTAATTGTCTGGCCAGTGCATCATGGGGCGGGTGCGGCTCAGATCCCGTGTCTTGTGGCCTACGCGACTTGCCTAGCATAGGCATCTGTGATTTCGTGTCAATACCCTGCGCAAGGTGGCTGCGAAAATTGTCGTCCGTAGGCCCTCAGAGCTGAATGGCCGAGCGAAACTGCTTGGACCGAGATAAATATTCGGGACGTAACAGAAAGGGGATAAACGGTTAATGAGTGCGACAAATTCAATCCGTGGCGCCGCCGCTGCGCAGCTCGGCTTCGACTATCAAGTTGATGTATCGATCCTCGCCGCTTTCCAGCTTCTGCTGATCTCCAAAGCCGCTACCCGCTTGGTACTTGAACCCGCCAACGAGGAGGATCTTGAAGTCGATCTCGAACCCTCCGTTCCGGGACGAATGCAGCCAAGTGCAATGGTCGCCGGCGGTTATAAGCTTGTAGTGCAGGTCAAACGCAACACAGGTGAGCCTTGGTCAATTGACGATTTCGTAAGGCTGCTGAAGCATGGTTCCGACAAGCCTGGCGGCCGTCGTGAGGCTCTTCACCATCTTGACGATCCCGACACACGTTATCTGCTCGTCACCACTGCCAGCGTGAAAGGTGTCGCACGCGGCCTCTTGGTTCAAGGTTTTGAAGAGGCGCCTGACAAGGGTGAGTTTCCCGACATTCTCAAGGACACGCTCAAGAAGTCACCAGAAGGCCGAGTCGCAATCTGGGGCGGCCTTACGGAAAAATACCTCGCTTCCGTGCTACGGGAACTGATGTCGGACCTACTACACGTACCTCGGCCGAACCAAGATAGCCTTCTCGCCAAGCTGCGCTCTGAAGCAAAGCGCCGCACCCGTGGGGCAGTACCCGGAGTTTGGACCCGCGAGGATCTCCTGGCGATCGTGCGTGAACATGACGGGTTCCTCTCGAGCCTTGCTAGCCTAGAGAATTTCGTCCCGCCAACGAACTTCCACAACATGGTTGAGCAACTGACAGACAAGGGAGCCATCGTGATCCGTGGCCCGTCGGGCACGGGCAAAACGCAGGCCGCACTCAGATTATGCGAGCTCGCACGACAGCGCGACGGAAGCTTAGAAGTGGTAACACTCGGCTCCGACGACACTCCGACCAGTGCGAGGAAGCTCATCAATCACGGACCGACGCTTTTTTACATTGAGGACCCGTGGGGCCAGTATCGCCTGCGAGAGGGCGCAGATAGCTGGACCGAGCAGCTACCTCGCTTGCTAGCTAAGGCTTCGTCAAACCATCAATTTGTGATCACATCGCGTAGCGACATCATGGGCAAAGCTCAAGAAGTACTGAGTCAGTGGTCTGTCGAGCTAGATGCCGCGCAATATCGCAGCGGCCAGCTTCGCGAAATATATAACAGTCGCATGGACCAGCTCCCGCCGGCTTTGCAGCCAAAGGCTTACGCGTTTCGCAAGGCTGTGCTGTCCGAACTCGAGACCCCTTTCGAGATTGATCTTTATTTTCAGCAGATGGCGCAGGGGCCCGAACTTGAGGAGAGCGATCACGAATTCTCCCGGCGATTACTTGACCATGCTCATCGAGACGCGGTGGGCGGTGTTGTCGTAAGAGCCCTAGAGGCCAGCGATACGTCGGGAATTGCAGGTATCGTTTGGGCTTTGCTAGCTGCCCGGAATCAGTTTGACAGGAGCCAACTCGGTCCTCTGCAACGATCTTTGCGCCCACTAGATCGCGATCTGGGCGAGGGCTTAGACAAGTTGATTGATCGTATGGTCGCGGCACGTCACCTGCGCCAGCCGTTCCGTACAATTTCCTTCACCCATTCGAGCGTGCGACAGGGGGTCGAACTCTTTCTAACTAGTCACTGGCTGCGCAGCGAGTGCGCGATCCAGACCTTGATCTTGGCATTGACACGTCTGCCCGTTGAAAATCGCGTCTGGGGCATGGAAACCGCTGCTCGCGTCTTTGAGGCGACACGCAACTTCGTCGCGCAACGTAAAATCGATGCCCCTTTCCAAATAGACGAATCCAGCCAGTCCGCCATAGATGCCTGGCTAGACGAGGGCCTAATCGACCCAGTCTCGGATTTCCCCAATCTACTCGAGCTCGCTTCAGAAGTCGGCTCAAAGGCGTCGATACCGAGCCGCGTAGCCTATTGGCTGCTCAAAGGAACTCAGCGCGGCGCATCGCTCTTCATTGACAACTGGAAATCACCCGTGTTTGACGACGATTGGTACGCCGGGGTTTCGGCAGACCCGCGCTCCGCCGTGATCGCCGCTCGCTTCATCCGAGAACAGTTGGGGTTCGAGCGAGGGAGTTATGGGGATCAGTTTGCCGCACGCCTCGACCGTATCGCACCTAATCTCACCCCAGCCTATCTGGATGCGGCTCGACGTATGGTCGGCAACGGCTACGAGACGAACGCGAAAGCGGTCGCTACGGGTGCGATCCGAGATCTGGTCAGCTACGAAATTATTGTTGATTCCGCGCTCGATGACCTCGTCGCGATTGAGCGCGGCTATGGCCTATCCTACGCGGAAAAGTGGCGTGCAATTGAGGATGGTGAGTGCGACGCTGCTGTCGAAGAGGCGATGCAATGGAGCCACGAGGAAGATGGCTACACCTCGGGCGTCTTCATCGAGGTTTATATTCGGCATCTGCGCTCCGTTGGAGCCTGGAAGGCGATTGCCGAGCATCCCCGCATGGCTGAGTTGGTTTTCCGCTGGGCACGAGATCTGCGCTTGAACAACACTCATACCTCGCCTGCCGAATTCGACGCTATCGTCACGTGTGCTAAGGGGCTTGATGCCGAACCCGAGGTCTGGGAAGCACTCGGGCAAAATTGGCTGCCTGAAGTCGTTCAGAGGCTAGCGAGAAGGATTGCGGATGGTGTGATGGCAGTCGACCTACGCAAGGCACTCTCTGAGACTGCATTAGCTCGTGTGCCAGGTCTTCTGGTCAACGAGATCAAAAACCTTTCCGCTAAGCCTAGCAAGCAGCTTATGTTGCTCGCCGATATCGACCGCGCCAGCTACCAGATCAATGTCGAGGATCGAGCGGCAGCGCGGAAACAGATCACCGACCACCTTCCTGTCGAGCTAGTCGAAATCATCAGTGCTTTCCCGTCGGACCACAGTGGCCCTGGGAGTGTGGGGCCTAACGCGCTCAAGATCCTGACCGAGAACGTCCTAGGACTAAATTCGGAAACGCTTGGCCTAGTCGTGCCAGTGATCGTTGCGAATGGTGGCGATGCTGCGCCGGGCGTCGAGTTCTGGCTCGCAATCGCGAAGAGTAAGGATGATGCTCTCGCGGCGACTAAAGTGGCGATTGAGATCGGCGACATCGCGCTGGTCAAGCGCTCGCTGCGGCACAATCGGGCGGATGCCCGGCACGCCGCGCTCCTCCACCTTGCATCATCCTTGTCAGATCCGCTGCCGGCATCCCTCTTGACTTTGTCATCCGACCCCAGCGCAAGAGTACGGCGTGCACTTGTTTCGGTCATACGCGAGAGGCCGCATCCCGATCACCAGAAGACACTTCTAGGATTGGCGTACGACCAATGGTCGAGTGCCGATTACCATACCTCGGTCCGAGACACTTACACCATTGCCCAAGAGGCGGTGATTGCTCTCGCAAACTATGCATCTTTGGTGGATCCCGTCGGCGAAATGCTACTTGATCTTGCCAGCACAACTAGCGACAGAACTCTCAGCCAAATCGCTCTGATAGTCGCAGCGAATAAGTGCAGCTCCAGGATCCAGCAGAAGATCTCGAACCTCGTCAGTCTCAGAGAGTCACGATGGATCCGCCTCGATGCTCTCGTAGCGCTCGCCGATGCGGCAATCCTCGACCCGAGCGTCACCGAGCATCTAGCCCCAACCTTTCTGACTGATTTGCCGCCGATATTGGCCACTCACGCAGCCCATTTAGTCGGCGCGCACGCTACCTCCGACGTCGCCCTGAAACTTTTCACTAGCGTTGCTAGCGTCAACCGTCGCCAAGTCCTACTCCTTGTCGGCGCAAGCGCAATGGCAACACGTGATCGTAAAATCGCCGATCAAATTCTAGACCTCCTCGAACCCGGCCACCCTGCGCGCCGGATACTCGATACATCAGAGCTGCTGCCGTTCTCGGTCCTCGACGATTTAGGCTCGGTTGCGCTGCGGGAGTACGCGCGTAAGCGGCTAGGCGAGCGTATCTCGGAATGAGTCGGGAGCGAGAAAGGCACCTGTTACCATTTGAGAACCTACAAGTGCTCCGCTCCTTCCGGAAAATTTAATGCTTCGCTCTCTTTGACTCTCAGCATTGGCTTTTGTCATTTGCCATCTAGAACTGCCACGGGTAGACCCATAGTACGTCCGGCGAACTCACCCTCCGAACTCCATCGCCCTTATGCTTGGGATCGGAGTAGGTGAGCTCGCCGTACGCTTACAAACGTTCGCCTGCACAATCCAAAAAGCGTTAGTGCCACTGGGCTACGACCAAGTCTGACACGGATCTCCGTAAAGATTCATCGCCAAAGCTCGAGAAGGATCACCACTAATTTCCATGTTGGCATCATAGCAGGCCTGAATGGCGGTCTTGCCTGACTTCCAGTACTTTAGGAACTTTGGCGCCCAGCTGGCTGCGACCATTGCTTCGACCGGCCAAGGCGAGGCAATGACCGTCGAACACCCTTTAGAAAGAAGCTCCTTAGCCAAGCCACTCGTGGTGTTAGCATCCGGCACCTTGTCCGAGCGGCCACCGCTGCAGACAAACAGCACCGCCACACGTGAGTCGCGAACAGCTGTTGCAACCACATCAGCAGGGATTTTCAGCGACCCCTCATCATTCAAGGTATGGAAGTAGTTGCCCTCAGGGGAGACCTGTCCATGGGCCGCTATAAACACCAAGTCCGAGCCTGCAAGCGTTGCGGGCGGCTGATTGCTGGTATCCAGTATCACTCCGTATTCCGCGAACTCCCCTCGCAGATAACCGAGTAGCACGTTGAGGGTCTGCGTCTGATCGCCTGCGTTGGATATCCAGGCGTACAGTCGCGGCGCGGCAGCAGGACGGCGGCTGAACGACTCTGCGAGCCAAGCCATGGACGGTGCGGCACCAACAGGTTGAGAGGCTCCGAAGAAGCCATTGTTGGTCCATAACAGATTGCTCGGCATCGAACGCAGCTCTGACTCCATCACGACTAGAGTTGCGCTCGACGGGAGTGTCTGCCATTTGCACTCGGCTAGAGACTGTTGCATTGCGTGCTCCTTTTCCCAATTCTGCGTTCCCACGTCCTTGCAGTAGTCATATGGGTACAACTTAGACCATCTCTTGAAGCTGTCGTAGCTGAACTCCTGCTCTTCCACGAGAGTGAACTGGCCGCCCTCATACCTGAGGGAAACTAGCTGACCGAGGTTGTCGAACGCGGCCAGCACCAAGGCTATCCCACGTCCACGCAGATGTTCGGCTACCTCCACAATCTTCGAAGGGGACACAAACGCGTAGGGGGGTCTTGGATGCATAGTCCATCCCGGAGCGGCGACGCCTCTGTCGGCCAGAAGCTCAAAAGGCAGCAAGAGCTCATCAGGCTCTACGCTATTGCGTTCAAGGGTCAGCACCATCCTGGCGGCGACCGTCAGCTGCATTGAGTCATATGCGGCATCGTTGGCGAACTTTGCAGGTTCTACAGACGAGTACTGCGTCCAAAGGGCGCCAACAGGATCCTCGCTGTCCATTAGCGATTGGACGAACGGCTTTGATGAAAAGGTATTGCCAGCGAGTACCCTCATCGTCTGAGCTGCGCTATCCGGGAGCTTAACGTTGAAGGTCTTGGAAAGCTTGATGAGCTGACCAAGCAGAGCCATCGCTTGGACGCCGTCCTCACCGCTATCAAGCGCCTCCTGACCAGCTTCGGCGGCACGCAGGAGCAGATTAGGGATCTCGTCGGCTCGGTCTGGAAGATCGCGAACAACCCTTTCAAGTTCGATAGTCAATCTGACATGAAGCTGCTGGTGTCGATGCTTGTCATAGGTTCCGCGGGCCTGCAAGGCCTTGTTAGATATCTCAAGTGCGTCCAAAGCATGGTCAAGCAGTCCAGACTCCCTAAGCAGCCGTACCCAAAGGTTGATCTCATTGAAGCTGGTCAACGGTGTCTGCCCAATATTGGGGCCCGCAATAGCACACGCAAAGGCAACCAAGCTGGTGCGACGGTCCTGAAGACGGCTGTAGACATCGGCCATGCTGAACCATGCGGATTGAGCGCGAGATTGTGAATCACCGCATTGAGAGAGCTGCTCCTCGCAGAGGTCTCGCGCCTGCTGCGCGTACCCAGCGTTACCTAGTCGCGTCATCGCTACCCGGAACAAGACAGTAGTGAAATCAGGCGCAGACGTATGGGGCGCAATACCGCATCCAAGAAGAAGCCAGTGCTTCAAGAGGTCTACGTCCTGACGTGACTCAACTGCAATGGCCCCCGAACTCATCATCGTACAGATGGTTGCCATACAAACGTCTGGATCGATCGAGATCAACTCGCGTGGAAGTTTGGTTTTGCCAGGGATGCATGGCTGACGATCCATAAGCCATTGCGTGCAGATTTCTGGGATTTTGCTCTCTAGTAGCGCCTCCTTCGAACTTGACGCCGGATACGTGTTTGGTCCTAGGATGAGTCCTCCTTCATCAATAAGATTGAAGACAACCTTCAAGAGGAGCGGGACCCCAATGTCGCCACTACGTTCTACCGACAGCAACTCTATCAGGCGCTGTCGAACGTAGCCGTGCTGCGGTCGGACCGCCAAGTACCCAACGATCACCTTGATGATGTCCGCAACCTTGCTCTCAACCAACGAGAAGTCAATTGAGCCTCTTCTCAGCAGAAATGCGTCGAGAACGGCCAACAGTTCCCTGACTTCTTCCTCATTCTCCGATTCCACGAGCAAGATTCCGACATTGATCGCAGCCACCACCTCATGTCTGGCAAGCAAGTATCGAAGAATGGCCAAGGGCACCAGCTTGCCAGATGACCGTTCAGCCAGTATCACCATTGCTTCAGTATCAAGCGAATCAGAATCGGCCAGCAGCTGCAGATGGTAGAGATGCTCGCGCGAGCTCATGAAATCGGGATGAAGCACAGCTGCTGCTTCGGCGAATCGTTCGTCGGCTAATGCCCGCTGCAAGACCAAGTTCCGGACACCGCTCTCGGAGGGGTGTTCATTGATCATGCGTCCCTCGAATTGTGCCCGAAGATTCGCATCGCCAATTCGTTCGGCGATGCGGGAAGCAATATAGAGAGAGCCCAATAGGAGGGCATCATCGACGACTCTGTCTAGCAAGCTTTTTGCGTCAGCGTCAGCTCCAGCGTCCGCACACACATGGGCCAACCGCAGCAGTACCTCTGGTTCGGGATCGGCCGGAAGTACCAGGCTCTTGACCTCTCTATAAGCGTGTTCCGCCAAACCAGCAGCATGAAGCATTTGAATGGCTACAACCTTAGTATCCGCCTCGTCTCCAAGCCCCAGACTACGGAGATGCGCGAGGGCTGCCCCGACCTCTCCATTTGCCAGCATCTGATCGCACAAAGCAAGACCCTGCTGAATCCTCGACTCCCAATTGGAATAGCCGTTTTCCTGACTCATAGTTATTCTCCAGAACCTTCATCCTTGCAGCGTGAGCGTACGGGGAATACGCCCGGCGTGTAATCCAACTTTTCGCTGATGTCTTCGCTGATGCGCTGGAGCTGAGTAAGCGTCCGCCCAACTCACCTTGCTTAAGTCAGGCCGGCATCCACTGATGCGGTAGCAGTTGTCCAATCTCACTGGCCCGCTGCGTCGGCAGCCGTGCAGACTGTGCACGTATATTCGACTTCTGGCTTCTGCATCGACTCGATGCAAGGCTGCAACTTGTTACACTAGATTCGCAAAAATAATCACGACTTGAAGCGCGTATTTCACAGGACCGCTAAGAGAGCGTTGTACGTCATTCAGCATGGAGAGGAGGCAGTGTGGCGATAAACATCGTAGACGTCGAAGAGGTCCTACGTCAGCAGCCTCATCCTCTGACGCTTATGAGTCTGGAAGCCCTGAATCCAGCACGCGAACCCTATAGGGCAATCTTGCTTCAACCATCGGGTATGGTCGAAGCCAATGATGTCCGGGTCGGTCACGCAGACGCCGCCGTTGGACACGCCGTATGCAGCGGATTTCTTTCCGCCGCGGCAAAAAGCCATTCTGACCTGGCGGTAGCACCTGAATATTGCGTCCCCTGGTCAGTCGTAAAAGAAATCGTGGCAGGAGACTATCGACCTTCACAAGGTGCCATCTGGGTCCTTGGGTGTGAAAGCATCTCTCCGGCTGATTTCCAGTCGTTGGCTCAACAGTACAACGCGGCTGGCGAATGCGTATTTCACCATGAACCACTTGACGCGCGGCAAGCCGCGCAACGGCGTTACCTCGACCCGCTCCTCTACATTTTCTGGGCCCAAAACCAGGACGGACAGCCTGTACTGTGCCTTCTCGCGCAACTCAAGACAGTGGCATGCAGGGACTACCGGGATGTAGAGCAAACCTCATTGTGCCTCGGCAAGACGGTATACGCCTTCAATCGCGGCATCAACTCGATGAGCCTCGTCTCAATTATTTGCTCGGACGCCTTTGACTTCGCTGAGCACATCGACGAAATACATACCAACTGCCTGCTCATTCATATCCAACTCAATCCAAAGCCGGCACACACTGACTACGCGGCCTACCGTACCAGGCTTTGTTCAGTGGGAACGAACAGTCACGTCGAACTCCTGTGCCTGAACTGGGCCAAGAACATCAAAGAGGTCAAGAGCGGAGGCAAATATGCGGATTGGAATAATGTCGCTGGTTCAGCCTGGTACGCACCGCCCATAAAATTCAGCGCTGACGACGGGATAATTGATTCGTTGCATCGCAATGGTCTTTATTACTGCTTGCTCGCCCAACGCTGGCATTCGTTCTTCCTGAACTATGAAGGCCAGATCATTCAGTTGCAAAAGCAGAAGTTGCGTTTCCCCGGCGAGCAAGCGTTGGCGCCGAAGAACTTCGTCGCAGTGGAAGAGCGCTGGTCTTGGAGAGAAGACAGCAACAGCTGGCAGAGTGGTGCGGTTGCCGACGACGGTTTTTCCAGCGCCCTAGAGGGATATCAAGCAATTGCTGAACACTTGCGGCAGGCCTCGCTGGAAAGCCCGCTTGCGGTTGAGCGCGCTATCGAGATCCTCATGGGGCCCTGCGGAACCCCAGCGTCTTGGTACACAGTCAAAGAGCTTGACGCGGTTCATCTAGACAAGGACGAGGAATCGATACGTCGAGTGACAGTCCACCAAGACGCTGACATCACTCGGCCAGGATCGTCATACCGCCTGCAAAGATTGCAGCGCGCTCATGATGCAATCGGACTTGCGCACAGCGACGTTCCCTGGCCACCGTCAATGCGGGATTTAGCAGACGGCTTCAAGTTTTCATGGAAACGCAATTCCCCCCACCACAACGTTGTAACGAACACTGGCGTGCGGGGGCCAGCAACACTCGTCTTCCTTTCGGACCAGGCGAACAACTTAGCGGTCGAAGCCATGCACCAGAAGCTTAGGACGGCTATCACCAACCAGGCAATCAATGAGGCTTGCGCAGCAGGTAAGAGCGCAGAGGAACTGAGCGACGTCATTGTGCGCGCTCAAGACCGGCTTTGCGTGGTGTTTCGACGAGATAACCGCTTTGGCACACGCGGCCCCGAAGGCATGAATCTCATCGACGTTCCGGCCAGCGCATCACCGGTAGATTTCTCAGAGGACAGATCATGATTAATGCGCAACGCGTTGAAGCGATGCTCAAGGACCGCTATCCCGATCTTGAAAGCGTAGGGCAGGGTGTTTTTCGAGGCGTTGACCGCTTCGGCGCTCGCGATTATGCGATTCGCTACTTCGACCTGAACGATAGGCTCGCAACTACTGCTGAGTCGTTGAAAAGCTACCAGGAAGAAGTCCTCTCGCCGATGTACTTCTCAAGTGACGTCGCAACTGATTTACGCTGGAATCATTACCTGTACTTCGTAACCAGTGATGAGGCTGCCCAAGGGGGCGAATTCGGTCACCTCAAAGCCAAGATAGAGTCGGACAGGGAGTATGCCCGCAAGCAGGTTGTACGAGAAGGCGAGATCGCCGGCTTGCTGGCCAACGCACCAACGCCCGAACCTTCGAAAGCCCTGCCGGTCGACCTTGCGACGACATGGTCAAAGATTCTCGAACAGCACGGCCTTGCCTTCATTCTGGATAGCGACATCACCGTTCCGGATGCAGTTCGGCGAATTGTTGCGGGGACAAAGGATGGAGCATCGCGCCCAGTATCTCCTGTGGCTCTACTCTCTGCTGAACAGGAAGCCGCAAACTGCTTCATCAAGCACTTGTCCATTCAAGGTTTCCGCACTCACCCAGAGGAAAAGGAACACCCGCTAGGTCGAGTGAATTTGATTGTCGGCAGCAACGGGGTTGGCAAGACCTCACTACTTGAAGCCATTGAATACGCCTACTGCGGAAGAAATCGCCGATCCTCTGCGCTGCTCGGCAGCACATCGATTGCCGTGGATCTTGTCGGAGTCGAGCACAAGCTGTCTTCGACCACTGATGCCACGCGACTTCGTGCCCGCCACTCGAACTGGTATGCCAAAACTGAACTGAAGACGGTCACCATACAGGACAGTTTCGGGAAATTTAACTTCCTAGACACCGATGCTGCGGTAGATCTCAGCGTATCGGCAAGTTCAGAACAAATTGGAACGGACGTCACGCGTTTGATGCTGGGTGCGACAGCAGAGAATCTGGCAGACAGGCTACGCCGCGTTCTCAAGCAGCTACAGGATGACCTGAAGGACCTACGCCGAGAGAGCGCAAGCAATCAACAAATGAAAGAGGCAGCCCTGGCGCGTCTTGATGCTATCAAAGCTGCACCAAAGTTGTCGGACAGCCTGTTCCTTGAACTTCTCGCGGCGCTGAAAAGTCAGGGATGGAGTCAGGTCCCAGACGAAAAAGGTCAACTCGCAGCGTTACGAGTGCAAATCCAGGAGGCCATCTCTTACATCGCACTGGTTCGACATGCGTCGATCAACATGCTTCACGCCGAGCCCGATTCCGCGCTTCGGCTACTAACCGGCCTGAACGAGGAAGCGAGCAAAGCGGTAGCTCTAGATCAGAGAGCCAAAGCCGGCCGGTTGGCACAGGTCAACGCACGTCGCGAGGCGCAAAGAGCGGCGGCACTAAGCGCTGCTGCAGAAGCGCTTCTTCCTTATGCGCGCGCCAACTTCCCGCAAATTGTCAAACAGGCAACTGAGTGTCAGGACCGAGTTCGCACGCGCAGGGCAAGGTTGAGTACAGTCGCTGACCTCGGAGATAGGAGCGCCATTCAACAGTTTTTGGAACGGTCTGTCGCAGACGCTATTGACTCAGTCGAAATGGAGATCGACAGAAATCAGCGGTGGCTCGAAACTGCGCAAGCTTCACTCCAGGCTCTGGAAAAGACTCAGAGCACGATGACCGTGCTAAGGCAGCGCCTACTGGGCACCGCCCAAGACATACTGCAGCGGTCGGCCGATCCCGACCATTGCCCTTTATGCAGAACCGAATTCGAAGAAGGTCAGCTGCTTGCGCGAATGATGGACGATGTTGAGGGCGGTACGTCTGAACAAGCCAGCTTGCTCCAAACGGAGATTTCGTCTGCCAAGGAATCGATGGCGGAGGCTGAGGCCATGTTGGCACTCCTGCATCCCTTGCGTTCGTTTGTTGGAAGCAGTGATTTAACGGTCACGGTCGCCCAGACGCTTAAACTGATTGACCAAGAGCGAACTGCGTTCGAGCTTGATCGTCAGGAGCTGGAAGCGTTCCGCGCGCAGGCAAAGCATCTTCGGTCCGACGGGCTCTCTTCCGACGATCTTGCTAGCAAGTTGCTGATCGCGGGAATGGCCGAACTTTGTTCGCTCGAGGATTTGCAACGAATCCAGTCGAATCACAAAGAGATGTTGGAAACATTCCAAAGAGCTGAAAAGAACGCCATCAAGGAGACAGAAGTCGTGAGGCTGGAGTGCGATGCGATGGCCGAACGCCTTTCGATCGAGGCGCTAGGAGACACCGATAGACTCGCAAAAGCCGTCAAAGAACTGATATCAGATGCGGAAGCCGCCTTGGGGGCACGCCAGAATCTCTTGTCAATTCTGACTATCAGCACTGAGACGACAGCGGAAGAACTCGCGCTGAGTCTCGCAGCTACACAGCAATTGCTCGCCCAGGTCGCCACGGCCTTGGCGCAGGAAGGTGCCAACAATAAGGCGCTCAACGACGAGATCAAGAATATCGAAGATCTCGACAAAAAGATCGAGGGCAGCAACACAAAGATCACTCGTGCAACCGAGGCAGATCGGGTGCTGGATACCTTAGCCAAACAAAGCTCGGGGGGCGAGCTTGCAAGTCAGATCCTAGCCGAGAACGCGGCAGAGATTGCTCGTACCTTTGCCAACATCCACATGCCTAACGAGTTTGAGATTCAAGTCTCTCATGGAAAACTTGTCATCATCCGTAGAAGTACGGGCGTAGAGGTTCAGCTCGACCATATGAGCACAGGTCAGCGTGCCGCATTCGCCCTGTCACTGTTCCTGGCGATGAATGGCCGTCTTCGCTCAGGCCCCCCTTTATTGCTGTTTGACGATCCTGTTGCACACATCGACGACATAAACATGCTGTCCTTCCTTGACCATCTTCGCCAGCTTGCTATCACTGGGTCGAGGCAAATCTTCTTTGCTACGGCAGACACCAAGCTTGCTGGACTTTTCCGCCATAAGTTTCGATTTTTGGGCGATGAATTCAAGGAATTGCGTTTGTCGCGAACCTTATAAGGCAGGTACCGCGCAGTTGGCACTGTTCTGCGCGGGTGACTGACAACAACGCATAACCGATGAGGAGGAGTTTCCAAGTATCACCTCCTCGGACATCGTAACCGGGATGGCCCAACACACCATCGCAATGTGCAATGTGCAATGTGCAATGTGGCTTACCGGAACATTGCGCGGACTAATACACGTGATTGGAAAAACCTTGAAACGAACATGTGCTGGATTTCGCTGCGTATCATTCGGGCCGTTGGCATTAAGTGTTGCGACGCCTCAATTGCCGTCATTGGCAACGTTAACGTTGAATGTCTGCCAACCTGAAGTGGGCAGTCAAAAATTGCGTTAAAAGATTGTTGCTGACTGTTCTGCGCAGGGCATATCAGATCTGTCGTTCGATTGTACCTACCAACCGCCACGGGGATCTACGTAGGGCCAGGATTATAAAGATCACCTGAAGCGTCGTCTTGGCGTTACTGAGTGGCAACACTGAGAACTGTAGAGCAAAATGTTAAATAATACCCTCAGGATCTGCTAACACCTCGAAAAACCTGATGATTTTTTTGGAGATTATTATCTGAAGCTACTGACAGGGGAAGGTTTGCATAATCCCTGAGAATAATTAGGTTTTCAATTTTCGTATGCGGAAGATCTTCGTAAAAATAGAGCTTTGATTTTACGCCGCGCCGTGCCCAGTATTCTTTTTCTATTTCCTGCTTTTCGAATATTCGTTTTCTTTTATCGACTGAAGCAGCATTTATCTCTTCTCTGTATTTCAGAGAAATCGCAACAAGGCTTGGTTCTTTACCCGGCAGACCAAAACTAAGCATAAAATCCGCAGTAAACACAAAAGGAACATCCGTTCCAATATATAGGCTGGCCTAATATTTTTCTGCAGCACGATGGAATACGTCTCGTCGTAGTCAGTCAACGGAAACTGCTCACGGATATCGATGATGTCCTGATTGAACTCCATGAGTACCAAGAACATGTACTCACTATTAGACAAACAGTGGTGGCCACGGGCGACTCGAACGCCAGGAACAGTTCTGGACGTGCCCTTGGAGGGGACTGAGCGGATTTTTAGCCAAGGACGGTACGGCTCTCGTTCACCGCTGCCGACGCCTTTTTTGATCAGCTTCTGGAGGTAGTCCCTGGTGACCCGTGTCCCTCGTCGAGGGTTGAAGGCTGCTGATGGGATTGGGACAGGCTGATTGGGAATTGCGGGGAGCCTCAGGGCGCAAAATCGCTTCAGATCCACGCTCCAGCTGCTGTGTAGCCTGCGTGAACCTCGATTTTACGCCCTGGGAGGGTTGTCACCTACTTAATTTCGCTTGTCACCGACTTTTTTATTTTTGTCACCAGCTCTTTTATCAAATAATATCGTTGAATTTAGAGAATTAAAGCTGTCGCTGAGATGTCCCGTTTTTCGCGACCTGTAGCCATGTCGTAAGAAAGCGCAAAGCTGTCGCAAATGCCAAGACTGACCCCATCCGAACAAGCTCTAGGGAATTAAAGCTGTCGCAGCCAGCATCGACGCGGGCTTGCAGCCGGTTGAGGCTGACGATCACCGCAAGCTTGGACCCTTGATGGACACCGTGCGCCGAACATATGCATTAGCACGCTGCTGCCAAGGGTTCGCTTAATGATGAATTTTAGGCGAACCGGATCGCGATCCTGCCGCTCCGTGTCACGATGGTGAACCTCGCCCCGTCGCAGGCGCACCAGTCAGCGCAACAGAATCAGCGGCGGGCGTCGCAGGCTCAACCGCAGCCGGTCTTGAGCTGGATGGGTATCCGCCTCCGGATCAGCCGTTTTGAAAGCGAATATATTTCCGCGCTACTCGTGGAGCTGCTGGAGGTGGGGAAGCCTCTTATCGGCACCCCATTCTCAGCAGGAGGTAAAGTTTTACAGGCAGCTGTCGTCCGTGACAACTAACGGTTGGTCCAGACTGATGACAATATTCGAATACTAGGATTGAGGGCTTGTTGAATCGACAGGTTTGTACTCTTTTTCAGAATTGCCAAGGCTGCGCCGCTAAGCTGCGGGTTCCTAGCCATGGCCAAGCGAACATTCAAGCTCTCATCTTTTGCAAGCAAGATTTGAAAATACATAGGCAACGTTGCCATGCTGGCTAACTGCACACGGAACTTCACACTTTTCGTTTTCAGCTTCTCCGCCAAGGCATCCTCATCAAGCCCGTAAGCGAATTGCATGAGCGCATGTACGTTAGGATGCTCAGATTCGCTGAGTTTTTCTCGGGCAGCTTCAATCAGTGCCGGGTTGGTAGAAAGGCTCGCGACTACATCAGGCGAATCATCTCCGGCCAGCCTCACCTGCAAATAATCTGGCAGGCACTTGTTGCTCGCCAAAGCCAAGCGAACACTTTTGTCCCCATCCTCGACCAGCCGATACCAGGCCATTTCACTCAATCTATCCAGAGAGGCCAGCGCCACACGCTCCTTGGAGTCTAGGCTTTGAAGTATGGTCCCAAGTACGTTGGGAGTTACGTCAGGATTTTGCGCCAGCGCTCGAAGAACATTTGGCACCTTATCCGTGCTCAAACGTTGTTGCGTCTCCTCGGAAAGCCCGGATATCCCAGCCAGCGCAGTTCTTACGACTGCCTCTGCATCTGCCATTAGCGAAGATGCCAGGCCAACGCCATTAGGGCCTTTGGCCAGAGCTACACGTACTGTTTTGTCCAGCTTTTTCTCAGTCAGAAGATGCGTCAGCAGATCGATAGGAGCATTAGGATTGAGGCATGCCTGCAGCAACAAATCACCATCGTATTTATCAGCGCCCTCCGGCACGTTAAGCCGTAGTGTGAGGACGCGCTCGGGACAGCGGGGGTTCTGATAGACCGCGCGCTGCACCGCGACATGGGAGTCTTTGGAGAGTTTCTCCAACAGATCATCTGGGCATTCCGGATGGTTGGCGACCTGCTCTCGCTTGATCTGATTGGGATCGTCGGCCATCCGGATCATTTGCGCCATGCTGAGACCCTGGTACGCAGACGCCGACTTCAGCCTGAGCTTATCGAACAGCTCTTCATAACGACCTACCTGATCACGCAGTGTTTCCCTCAGCGGCACCGTACGTTTGATTGCTTCATCCAAGTCTTCGAAACGGAGTCCGCGCCGGTTAAGAAACGCCGACTCTCTCGCTTCGTTGATCGCATTTTGAATATCAGCCCCCGCGTAATCACGACACTGGGCTACCAATGAGTTGTGCTGATCGGAAGACAGGCTGGAGGCCTCGTTTTTAAGATGAATCGTCAGGATAGCGCTGCGCTCAGCTACGTTTGGAAAGCCAACGTAGAACACTTCGTCGAAACGCCCTTTGCGCAGCAGCTCGGGAGGCAGAGCCGTGATGTTGTTCGCTGTGGCGATGACGAACACGGCGCCGTTCTTTTCCTGCATCCACGTCAGGAAATAACCGAACAGCCGGGAGGAGACTTCAGAACCACTTCCGCTGTTCATTCCGACGAACGCCTTCTCCAGCTCGTCGATCCAGAGGATGCAAGGACTGACTGACTCCGCCATGGTGAGAGCTCGCCGCATGTTGTGCTCGCTCTCGCCCACATACTTGCCAAGCAGCGCACCGATATCCAACCGGAGCAAAGGAAGCTGGAACAGACTCGCGGCAGCCTTGGCGGTCAGTGACTTACCGCATCCAGGCATCCCCGCAATCAGTACACCCTTAGGCGCCTGGATTCCTGATGCTTGTGCCTCGTCCAGGCGACCGAATATCTGAGAACGCCGGCCTAGCCATTCTTTAAGATTTTCGAGTCCCCCAATATCACTCGCACTTTCGCTGACCTTGATCATTTCCAGCACGCCGCTCTTGGCGATGATTTGCTCTTTCTCGCGCTGGATCAAGGCGAGAGCATCATCGTTGATCTGTTCGTACTGGATACGAACGATCGCAAGGGCCGAATGAATTTCTTCTTGAGTCAAACCGCTGCAGGCTGCGTGCAACCGCTGACGGATATCATTCGGTACAGGCATTTTCAACTGCGTGCAGGACTTCTCCACCTGATCCTGGATTTCATTACCATGGGGCAGTGAAAGAGGAAGAAGAGTGACTTGTGCTTCTATGGAGGCTGGAATATGTACTGTCTCCGCCACAAGCAGAACAGCCGACTTGCCGCGATGATGGCGCTGAATACGATTCAGAAGTTGTTTGAGCCTGGCCACACCCAGAGGCTGATTCTCCAACGCTCCCCGCGCATCTTTGATGATGAACAACTTGCCGTCCAAATCATCGTCCAGAAGCTCCGGCAAGCTATTGGCCAGCTCTACGTTCTGGTTTTGGCTAGGGCGCGGTTGCTTGTTAAAAAAGTCCACCCACCCGTAACCCAGGTTCCACTCTTTGGGGCTTAGGGCAAGATCGGCCGAAACCTCTCGAAGCATGGTATCTATCCGCGCGTCTTCTCCAGAATGGATGTACAGACCTGGATAACCTGCAACCAAGTGGGATTTGATTTTTTGCTTCAGGTCTAAGAGGTTCATAGATTATTACTCGAAAATCGACAGAAAAGACGATGCGACATCTTTGATGCCCCGGCCCACTGCCTCAAGTCCCCGACCAACGCCTTGGGCAATTCTGGCAACTGCCTTGACCGCAGTATTGGCCAGGGCCTTCCCGGCCTTGTAGACCACCTCACCGACCTGTCCGCCAGCAATTCCTCCCGCCACTCCCCCCACAAAGCCACCCAGGGCGGTGCCAACAGGACCGAACACAGTCCCGATTGCCGCTCCGATCGCGGCACCTTTCGTAGCACCCGCGATGGCCATTGAAGTGGTAACAGTAGTGTTGCCGATTGCATCAATTGCCTCACCTTGAGTGAGTTCCCCCTTGCCGAGCTTGTACAGGACTTTGGCATTCTGAAGACCGACACAGGCGATATTGGTGATCAAGCCGGCAGGCGTGTTACGCAGCATTGTTCCAAGCCAGCCATTTTTCGCCGCAACCACGATCGCACCAGACACCGCAACCTGGGCGGCAGTCTGGGTAGTCGCGCTCAATGAGCTTTCGAAAAATTCTTTGAGATCCTCGTTACCAGTTGGGTTTTCTCTGCCATTGAGTCGGTTCCATGCACGCCGTGCGAGTATGCGAGCGCCCTGCATGCCAGCAGCGATACAAGCGCCGACTAAAGCCTGTTTGCCTATCTGCTTGGCGATATCGATGCGATTCGTATCTTTCCATTCGTATTGACGGGCTTCGGCTTCCTGTTGGGCTTTTCTCTGAAGATTCTTGGCCTCCTCCTTGGAAAGCGGCCGGGATTTCACGCCGTCAACCTCAATCACTTCCGTACTGTTCGGAACTTCAGAGGCATGTCCTTCAGGAACCAGTCGTTCTTGGTCGGCATAGTCGCCTCGATCCAACTGTTTGATGGTCTCCCCGGCATTCGCCCCGTACTTGGATTGATACTTGGCGACGACATCCCCGTTGCCATCCACGATCTCTATATCAACGGAGTTCAGATCACGGGAATTGACGGCCCGCGCCCGGTAGGAACTACCCTTCGTGGTCGCATCAATGTTGAATGTATCGACGTGATGCTGCTCGGCAATGAAGCCGTCCAGGTTCCAGTTCTGGTTCACTTCGCCGGCACGGGTCAGGATGAGCCGGCGTGCGTTCTCGCTAGCGTCCGCAAGAGCCTGATCGAGGCTGCCTGCGTAGTGCCCGACGTTTATCGATCCAGTGATGGCCGCATTCTTTTCAATCTCGTTCGCCAGCCAGGAGTCCCGGCTTCGGCCCTTGTCCAGATACTGTTGTAGAGAGTCTCGAGAGCGGTTAAATGCGTCAGCGGAGCGCATTACCTCGCGAGTAGCCTCTAGCAACTCCTCCTCGTTTTTCCACAGGTCCGGGTATTTTCGGAACTCCCCACTCAGCCATTGATCAAGCGGCTGCTCACCCCGTGCGTTGCATGACGCAACGAACGCGGCGACTACCTCAGTCGTTTTAGTCGCATCCGACTCACCCTCGAACAGCGCGCTATTGATTGCGTCTGCCTGCACCTGCTCGATCTTATCGAAATCAATGCTGGCGTCCTTGTCATAGTTGTCGCCAAGCGGCTTTTCCATATCAGTCATGTATTTCGTCCCTATTCAGTCCAGGTAGTCAGTGAGTTCATCGCGTAGCTTTTGCTGCAGCCATGCGGGTTCGAGGATGCGGATATGCGGGATCCAGTAACGAACAATCGGTAAAAGCTGGTTGTGATGGCTGACGACACAGGCCAGCAACAGCTGGCCATCATCTCGCTGCTCGATCACCCGCTGGTGTGGCAATACGTTTCGGCGCAGGAAGTAGTGGGCGTTGCTGGCAGATACATGCACTCTGACGTCGATTCGGTCCTGGCCGAACCAAATGTCATCGTCATCTTCAATCTGCGCATAGATGAGGGGAGCCGCCTCGAAGGTCTGGTCTTGTATGCGTAGGTCGGTAATACGTCCCAAGGCGAAGCTCTTCAGCTTGCTGGACTCGGTTGCGGCGAGATACCAGATACCTTTGTTATGAACAAGGCGGTAGGGCTCGATTCGGCGAGATTTGCCGGTGTAGGTCAATGAACAGCAGCGCTTCTGCTCAATGGCCTGAGAAAGCTGTCGGAACGCAAGACTGTCGGGGCGGCTCACTTCGAAATGACTGTCGCGCACTAAAAAACTGCTGTTGTTCGATCCGAGGAGATCCAGCCAAGAACGTCGATCGGTCGTTGGAAACAGCTGCTCCACCCCGGAAGTTTTGGCAAAGGTATGCAAGTCGGCAGGCGACAAGTTGCTTCGATGATGAATTGCCAGCTGGTATGTCCCATCAGCGCCTGCCTCGACGACATCTCCCAACCTATTGAGATCACGATAGATTGTTCGCTCGTTCACTGCAAAGCGCTCGGCCAGCTGCAAGCGAGTAGGACGCTCCCCGGCGTGTAGCAAACGAAGAGTTTCTGCCAGTCGAAATGCGAGTGCATCATGCTTCTGGGGAGCCATACTGCGTCCTGCTTTAAATGGGCGGTGAGTCACAACTGTAATTTGCGTCACTGACAGGTTGTGTCAGGGTGATTAAGAAAAACTTGATTAGTTTCTCACGATAATCTGATGGGTGGCTTATAGCCACTGACCCGCCTGATCAAGCCGGGCGTTCAGTCGCACTCGACAACCAACGTAGGCATCGCTTCCAGGTTTCGCACCATATGGTTGGCACTGTGCATCGTCAGCAGCAGACTGTTGAATCGTCCCTGGTTTTGTAGACACTCTCCAAGCTTGTACTGACTACCCCCCCTTAGGGCCAGTACTGGTAACGGCCCCGTGCCATAGATATCATCGTCAGCTATTCCCGAAAGTGCGAGCTGATGCCGATTTTTCAGAACCATCGGAAGGTTATGGCGCGCCTGTTGATGCGCTGCCTGGTGGACCGCCAGCTGGCACCTCGCGACCTTGCCCAACCTCTGCATATCGTGCTTCCCCGCTGGGACGCCAAACTGGGCGACGCGATCGTTTCTTCATTCTTCTTTCGCGAAGCGCACAAGCTCGGTGCCCGGGTCACTGTACTCACCGTACCGGAGTTGGTTGGCCTGCATCGGCTCGATTTCGGTGTCGACCGGGTCATCCCTGTCGCTTGCGCACCCACGCTGACCGGGCTGGGCCCACTCGTACGGGAATTGGGTTCGGTCGATGTATTTGTCCACCTAGTTGGCCGTATCCAACCCATCGAGATGCTGTTCATCCGCATGCTTAAGCCCGCCCGGGTCTACTCGTTGGATGATGTCTTGCACTGCGTCAGCGGCAAGCTGGGTGAAGCCACCGCGAAGCTCAACGTGGTCGAGCGCTACACCCGGGTCCTGCTCGACCTCGGTGCGACCCGGATCAACCGCGATTATATCGTCCCTCTCCCCGAACGGCAGGACTGCGACACCGTCGCGCACATCCTGGTCAACCCCTATGCCAGCAGACCTGATAAAAGCCTTGGGTTCGCCAGAGCGCTCTCGCTGGTACGTGCCCTGGCGGATGCCTGGCCGCAGCACCATATTGGCATTCTGTGCAGTCCGGCCAGCAGTGTCGAGGCACTGCAGCTCGAGCACGCCATCGCCCGCAGCAACGTCCGAACACTGGTCGAACTGGATACACCCCGCGCGGTCGCCGGTGCCATCCAACGGGCCAGAGTGGTTGTCAGTGTCGATACTGCCATCGTGCACATGGCCGTCGGACTGAAGGCTGCATTGGTCGCGATCTATCCGGCCAGTAACTCTTCCAATCCCTGGCTGCCGCCGCTTTCCCCCCATACCCGTGTTGTCTTCAGCCGCCAGAAACCTCGTCAATACCCGCACACCGGCAGGAAAAACATGAATGAATTCTCTGATGTCGACGTGATTCAACCCGTCGCCGAACTGCTCCAAGAGTCGATCGATGCGGCCCTCGCAGTGGATGCACATATCGTTTCAGGTCTGGGCGTGGCCACTGGCACGCTGGCCCGCCAGTTGCCCTTGATCAGCCAGTCTTTTCCTGAAGTCGCCGATTGCCATCCGGGCACGCTGAACTTGCAACTGTCACGACCGCTGCGTTTGATCCATCCTCATCACCGCAGCGCTCCGCTGGCTTGGACACCGAGCGGACGTACCAGTGAGGTGTTCGACTTGCTGCGCATCGAGCTGGAATTCGACCACCTTGCCCACCGCGTGCCGGCCTGGCTGTACGTCGCCCACGGCTCGCCACACCGGCAGACCCCGACGGTGCACGAGGTGATCGCGACTCGCCTGGAGCTAAACGGGGCCCAACGTTGCCGCGTGCACCTGCCGGCGCATGCGGTGGAACTGGCCTAAACACCCTCAGCCGCAGCGTTCGATCAAGCGCTCACTCTCGCCCAGCCAATAGCCACGATCGGGTTGGATATGCAGGAAGATGCGTGACAGCAGGGTACCCTCGTCAAGGAATTCCGCCACCGTTTCGTCGCGTGTCACTGTCCGCTTGAACCAGGTGTTGTACAGCTTCAGCAGGCTTACGTCGTGGAGCAGGAAATCGCTCACTGCAATGTCCGTGCGCCTCATCACCGCGCAACTGTCGAAGTTGTAAACCGGTCGATAACCCGGGTCGCATACCGAGGGCGAAATTGGCACCAGCTGATGCGGCGACCTGGCGACAAGCTCCTTGATCCCTCCCGGGTTGCCCCAGGCATGTGTCTCGACCGCGAGCCCGGTCGCCAGTGCCTCAGCGAGATCGGCGTTTCCCGGCAGTGAGGCGAACAGGCATTCGCTGTGCCAGTGCAGTCGCTCGTCGAGTCCCGTCGGGAACAACAGGGAGGTCGGGTCGCGCAGCAGGATGCTGTCCGCGTCGATCCAGGCCCCGCCATGGCGATGAACGTAGGCCATGCGGATGAAGTCGCTCCTGGCGACGATCGCCTCGATCCCCTTGTCCATGCTGAAGGTAAGCGGCTCGAAGCGCCAATCCTTGCCGAGGATAGAAGCATCTATGCAATGCTCCAGGCTGCCCGGGGTTAGCAGGGTGAAATTGTCCCCCAGCGCCCGTTGCATGGAGACCAGGGCCAAGGCGATCCACGGCGGCATGCTTTGCCCCGCCGCCGTTTCCCAGTAGCTCACGTAGTTCACACGCACAACGGGGTCCTCTCTGCCGTCACGCCGCTACTGCCCAGCAGCCCGAGGTCCTCCAGATAGTGCCGCAGCAGCGTCAGCGAGGGTATGCATTCGACTTGGCGCAGGAACTCGTTCCCCAGAGCCGCCTTGTACAGCCGCAACCAATTGGCCGCCGGCACCCGCGCCAGAAATGCCGGCAAGGCTTGGTAATTTTCCGTCGAAAACAGTAGACGCAACGTGCGCAGGATCGGTTGGTAATCCTCGGCCCCAAGCAGTTTGGCCAATGTGTCGTCCAGCTGGTGGCTGATTTCCACCATGTTCAGGCGCTCCTCGACGGTGGCATCCGTCAGGGCGACCCGCGGATCGATGGCAACCGGGTAGATCGCCTGGAACGAGCGGGCACCGGCTAGCAGCGACTCACGCAACACCTTGTCGGCGGTTGATCCCGTCACCAGCACATCGTCACCGAAGATGACGTGCACGCCGCTCCATCGATAAAAGTTCTCCGAGGGAATCACATGGTCCTGGACAAGATTGACCCGCTCACGCTCTTCAGTACTCAGGCTTGCGTAGTTCTCGCAGGGAGGGGCGATGCGCGGCAGCTTGACGTTGATCAGGGTGGGCAGGCCCATATGGGCGAGCTTGACGTTGATCTCCTCCACCACGATGTCGTAGAGCACGTTGGCCGTCGAAGGCACGTTGCGCCAGCCAGTGGTCATCAGCACCACATTGTCGTCGTGCTCCCGCGCGCTGGTGAACAGCCGTGCCCAGTGTGACTCCGGATCATCCAGCTGCCGCTCCAGATAGTTGATCACCAGACCGGCGAGAAAACGGATGTCCTTCTGGCTGCCGTACTTGGCACGGCTATAGATGGCCGTAAGCTCGGAGGCGCTTGCGCCACTGCTCATGTCGCGGAATCCGTTGGTGCCGTCGGGCGTAAGACAGTTCAGTGCATGACCACCGAGCACCGCGACATAGCTGTCCATATCGATCAGGTCTTGCGCAAGCAAGCCGCCAGCGAACGCGCGCAGACCTCCATTCACGTCCTCCGCCTGCGGCCGGGCCACGGCCTCGCGAAAGCGCGCCAGCTGTTCGTTGACAGGAGCCGTGGCGAGTAGTTTCCAGTCATTCGATCGGGAGTTCACGGGACAGTCCTTGTATCGGTGCCAGACGACAGGCTGAAGAAATCCAGGGGCATGTCGATGCGCCTACGCCCTTCGAAGTAGCTGATCCGGTCCAGGCCCAGCGGTTGCAGTTCATCGACCAGGGTGCGGATGCCGGCCCCCGCGTCCAGCGGATCGTGGGCGTCGGAACCTATGGTGAAGGCCGCGCCGTGGGCGATCAATTGGGGCAGCAGGGTGCGTGATGGATAGCTCCAGACGCCCTGAACCTCACGAGTCGAACCGGGCAACAGGCTCGACTTGCGAATACCCGAGGCATTCAGTTCGTAGGCCACACCATTGCGGGCGAACAGCGGCAGCAGCGGTTCCATCCGGCGCAGCACTACGTCTTCCGCCACGCCGCGCAGCAGCGTGTCGGCATGCCCAACTGCGTCGAATAACCCGCACTCCAGTAAGGCGTGCAGTTGGGCGAAATAACGGTCGAGAAAGGCCGGCGCGGACAGCCGGGGCAACTCCCAGACCTTGGCCATGGGCTCGCCCGGCAACTCGACGTAGTGGATCGAGCCGATGGCGAAATCCAGCTCGTACCGGGCCAGTATCTCGCGGTTGTAGGCATCCGCACCCGGCATGTAGTCGAACTCCAGTCCGCGCAGGATCTTGATCTTCCCCTGGTGCTCCTGTCGTGTCCGCTCAATATCGGCGAAATAGCGCTCCAGTTCCGCCTCCAACAGGCGATTGTCGCTGTCCACCGGAAACGGCGCGTGATCGGTGATGGTGAGGATCTTCACTCCGGCGGCGATTGACGCCCGCACCAACTCATCCACCGTACCGACGGCATGCTTGGAATAAAAGGTATGGCTGTGGGAGTCGATCATGCTGACACCATTCGTTCCAACAGACCATCGTGATTAGCCAGTTCCTTGACCAGCCAGTAGGGATTATTCGCCTTGCGCAGGATTTTGTGCACCAGTTCGAGGTCGTCGAGACGCGCCAGCAGGTCCCTCAGCGGTTGGCTGTAAAGGGCGCGGACCAGGGGCGTGTCGCGTACATGGCTGGCCAGTCGCTCCCAGCAAATCCGGTCAAAGTGGATATTGCCCAGGCGCTGGTGCTCGATGCCGTACAGGTAGACGTCACCATTAGGTTTCACCGTCAGGTCCATGCCGTTGGCGTGGGGAGGCGGGTTGAGGCTGCCGAGGGTGAAGCGCTTGTTGACCCGGGCTTCGATCGCGTCGATGTAGCCATGCAGGTCCAGGTAACCTGGTGGCGTGTCGGCCGCCGGGTGGACGAGGTTCTTGTAGTCGATACCGAACCGTTCCTCGCCGACCACCAGCGTATCTTCCAGGGCATTGCCCGGGACTATCTCGGCGTCGAGGCCCCAGCGCGCCAATTCCTCCCGTAAGTAGTCGCGGGTGAACTCCCGATCAGTGTCGATCGAGCGGAACGAGAAGCTCAGCCCGGCCGGTCTGTTTCGTCGCAGGTAATCCAGACTGAAGCCATGCGCCCGCCATTTCACCTTGTCGATATGGTGGCTATCCGAGCTCAGGCGGATATTGCAGGTGTCGCCGCGGCTGACCACGATGCGATTGGTGGTGTCATAGAACTCCGCCATCTTCTCGTGGGGAAAGAAGCCGCTTGTGATGAACTCGAAACGCTTGCCGCCTTGGGAAAGCTCGAGAATCTGGTGGAAGACGCTGGCGTTGTTGAGGGGTTCGCCCTCTCCGCTGATGGAGATGCGCTTGACGTCGGGGGCGTTGATCAGCGCCGCCAGGTTCTCCCGAGCGAGGCTCGATAACTCCATGCTCATCCCCGTCTTGTGCTTGTCGGCGTACATGCAGAACGTGCAACCGATGCCGCAGATTTGGGTGATATCGATGTACAGCAGGTGGCCTTTCAGATCCATCTTTCTTGACTCGTTGCTAGCCTGTACGAGCGCACAGGCGTGGGTTGCACATGACCGGTAGGCACCGGTCGAGTGGGGCATCAGTAAGGCTGCAATACCTGCAGTTGCGGGATCTGCACGGAGTCGCGATGGACCACTGTATGCAGTACCCGATCCTCTCGGACCGCAGCCATGTCCGGGTAATCGCTGTAGTGGTCGTTGCTGATCACATAGGTCTCGACATCGAACTCCGCGGCGGCCAGCACCGGATGGTCGGCGGTGAGGGTGGGCGGCATAACCAGTACCCGGGCCTGCGGAAACATCGCTTGGAGTGCGTTGTCGCTCATATCGAGCTGGCGGCGGATGCCTGGATCAAAGACCAAGGTCACGCCATAAGTCGCGGCCAGGTGAGGCACAAGTGTCTTGAGCACCTCCAGACCGATGAAGCGCCGTTTTCCGCCCGCTTCGTTCAGGTAGCAAAGATTATTGCCATCTACCACCAAGTTGCGGATTTCGTTTTCAAGCAGGCGAATGGTGTCGCGCAGGCGCCGCTTGCGTTTTTCCTCTTCCCGTTCCAGTTTGCGCTGGTGGAATTGCCGGTCCTTCAACACTCTATCCGGACCGCGCTGCCCGGCACCAAAATGAGCTTCGCAATCGTCATGGACCATCTTTCTATCGAATGGGCTTTGCGCGTTGTCCAACTGGTTGATGAAGCACTGGGCATCGATGATGTCCCGCTCCGTCGCCCGCAACTGGTCATGAGTAGTTTTCCAATTGCGATACACCTCTCCGGCCACCGCCTCCCAGTGGGCGCTGGCCTTTCTGACTTCGTCGGCGACGCCCTGCAGGCGTTGCACGTCGTTGTCCAGTTGCGTGATGGTGGCCTTGGCCTGCAATGAATCGAAGCCCCGGTAACGCCGCGAATTGGCGCTCAGGCACAGCTCCTCCCGCTGGCTTTCGCCGAGGCCGGATACCAAGCCCTCTTGTCGACTCTTGAACTGCGACAGCCGCTCCTGCAGGGTGCTGACCTGGCGCTCAGCCACGCGCCGTTCACTGGAAAACCAGTGCAACGGCGACCAGCCCGCCTCGGCAACGCCCTTGGCGCTGTTCAGCTCAGCGCGGCTGGCCTTGATGCTCTGTTCGACCCTTGCAAGCTGCTCCCGCGCGGCGAGAGTTTCCCGTTGCAACTGAGCGAGCCTGCTATGGTTGCTCTCCTGGTCGAATCGCTCGAACCATTCGAGGTCTGCACGCAGATTCTGGATGTCTGCATTGATCTTTATGATTTCCCCCTTGAGGGATACCAGTCGCTTGGCGTGATGGTTGCTGTACACGGTTCTCGCTCCTACTCAATCCGTTGGTTCAGGTGGCGCTCTGCGCGGCGCGTTTGCCGGAGGCATGCACGGCTTTCGCCGCAAGGTTCAGCGCGACCACCGTGGCCGCGCCAGCGGCGAAGCAGATGACGTTGGTCAGGAGAAATTCGAGAGGGGAAATCACAGGGTTCATTGACTCACTCCTTGGTCGTCTAAAGTGGGCATCAGGCGCCCAGGCGTATCCCGCATTTGCCACAGAAGTTGGCGCCGACCGCGACTATCGCGTGGCAACCGGGACAGGTGGGTTTGAGCAACATCTTCTGGCGCATATGGCCGATCTGGATGACGCAGGGCACGGTGACCCGGTACGCCGGGCTTGCTAGGTCGAATGCCGTCCAGATCCCGGTGATGGCCCAGCCCACCGGGCCAGCCAGCACTGCTAGACCACGACCCAGGGTGCTCGAACCCGCCAGCACCACGCCACGCCCTACCAGGCTGCTCATGGTCGCGCTGGCGACCACCGCCGCCACGTTGTAGGAAGCCAACCCGGAACTACCGAGTGAAGCCAGCAAAGCCGCCAATGCCCCTGGCCCCATGCCGGGTCGGTACGCCAGTCCGCCCAGGGATTCGAACAGTGTTTTGCGGTCTTCCTCGCTCATCCGTGCCAGGGACTGGGCGAATACCTTGGTGATGATCGCCATTTCCATCTCGGCGCAGTTGGCGCTCGCCTCGTTCTTCGCGCCGACGTGCCCGGCCACATCAGCCAACAGCTCGCGGTACGGCACACCACTGCCACCGCGGAACAGGTTGACCAGTGAGTTGCCGCCAAAGCGGGTCAGCTCCTCGGCGAAAATAGCCCGGGTCGACTCGCCGACACCCTTGTCCTTGTCGGACATCAACTGACGACAGACTGAAGATGACAGGGAGATGCGGCCCTTGCCGTTGTCGGTGATCACATCTATCAACAGGCCCACGTCGTCGGCGCTGGCACTCATCAATACATCGGCAAGATCAGGGTCGTGAATGATCGGCATCCCGGCACTCCTTATTGTTCGCTAGAAGATGGATCGTGTGGCGTGGTCTGGCTGACCCAGGCGCCCGCTATCGCGGCCAACCACTTGCGTGGGCCGGATTTTGAAATCTCGCGCAGCATCAGCGCATCGAGCTTGAGACATGCGCGTCTACGCCACTCATCGCGGGCATTGGCCCGGGCAACTTCCGGCGAGGCACCCACAATACTGGGGCGCTGATCCGGATGGACCTTGCATTCGCGCAAGACCTTTTCCACCGGATTAATCTCTTGAAGCCGCTCATCGGCCTCCAACTTGTGAGCTGCAACCAAGTAATCGCCACTGTTGCCGATCGCGCTGGCCAGCAGTGCCCAGTCCTGGGGGCGCATCAACAGGAAAGCAGGTGGTACCCCCAGAGCCTGGGCAAGACGCTCGATAGTGCTCAGGTCCGGGTTGGCATCGCTACCTTGCGCTGGTGATTTCAGGGCCCGCAGCGTGCTACGAGCGATGCCGGTTTGCTGCTGGATCTGCACCGCGGACAAAGGCCCGGGGCCGTCGGCATCGTGTTGCGTTTCCCGCTGCGCACCTGCGACAGCGAGAACGGAGGATAGGTTGCGGCTAAACCATTGGCCGAGCGAAACCTGAATGGGTTGAGGCGTGAGGATATTCATTGCCATCATCTCGCTATTAGATGGTGGCACTTTAGTAATATTTTTAGCGTAGCAACAGGCCTAACTGGAGCACTGTCACTCCATTTTTAAGATATCCCGATGGTGACTGGAGCGTTGTCACTCCATTATTCTGTGCGTTGTCAGGGCGAAGACAACAACGGAGCTCTGTAAATCCAACGCTACGCTTTTCCCGAACGCCGGGCGTTTGCCTTTCTGAGAATTTCATCCAACTGCGCTATGAGTTCATCCGGGTCCAATTCGGTCCAGTTGCCACAATCCGCGGCCACAATCATTTCGGCGAACTCCGGGCTGTACTCAGGTACCCGGTCAGCGACCACGTCGTCGATGAAAGACGTGAAAAACCAAGCGCCCTCCGTCTCTTCACCAACAAGCCGGCCTTCGACTTGCAAGGTAGCCAATTCCCCCAAGTAAGCACCATCGTTCAGGTGTGGGTGAACGCTAAGGACAGCAGATTTGAGCGACGACGAACTAATACCGCTTTTCGCCAACTCGACAATCATGAGTTGCAGCGAGGTCATCTCGGCCATTAGAGCCTCCGATTTAAGTAAGTGGGGGCGCAAGGGCGCAGGACGCCCCCTCGCCTCCTCCAGCAGGGTGACTTGTGAGATCGTTTCACCAAGCAATGGTGGTCAGTCGTTCACCGGCAAGTCATACCCAATACTGAACAGAGCCTGTTCGATGCTGCGAAGTGTTTGTTGGGTTGTTTTACCGACCCGGAAAGGACTCTCAGAACAGAGAGGATGTTTTGCCACTTGGCTGAGCACGTAGCTGGCGTGCATGTTCCAACGTGCGTGATGCGACCCTGAGCGCAGGCGTTTGAACTGTAGACTTCCGATACTTGGGTTACGGCGTTTAGGTGCGAGAGCAGTGGTCGACTCTTTCGCTCCGGCCCAAGGGAAATTAAGCGCCGGCGGAATTTTCGTCAGGCATTTGACATTGCAGTATTTGACCACCAGCAATCCCAATGCAGCGGCTACCCGGCTGTCGTAGATGATGAAATCAGGGCAAAGCAACGAATAGATTTTGGTCATTCCCGAATTGAAGCGCAGCGATTGATTACGAAGAATCGGGGCGTCGGGATCATTGTCTACCAATGCTGTAGCGACATCCGAAATCATCTTTGCAAGGCCAGTCTTGTTGGCTTTCAACCATTCGTTGTTGCGGGAGGCGACACCTCCCCAGACCATGACGTCGAGGGACGCCTGGAGGATCAACGCATCGCTGCTGCCAGCAGCGATCAAGTCTGCGCGCAGTGCGGACAGCGCCATTTCGTTGCTGGCAGCGCTAACCCCTGGGTTGAACGCGAGGCGGGTATTCCCCGGGTGATTCCAGCTATACGAGGTAAACGCGCCGTACAGGCTGTTACACGACCACCGTACTCCCGAGCGACGATCAACGTACTCATGCGTAATGAGCGTGTCCGAATCAAGATGACCCGCCAACCAGTCGATGAATTCGGAGACGTGATCAAGCTTAGCGTAGGGGTGTTTAGTGTTCATGAATGCTCCTGTGGGCTGGCAGATTCAACGCCCAATTGCGTGCCAGCGGGGCTATGATGCAGCACTACTAGACACTAATTTGTCCGAGCACGAAAATTATGCGAATTACATCAGATGAAACTGAACACCGGGAAAAGCGGCGCAAACATTTGCGAAAGATTCTCCAACGCGCAGGCCGCGCGTTGTCGACCGAGGAGTTGCATCAAGAGATGCTCGAATGGGCGGACGGTACCGCCAATCCGAGAACAACTCGGCGTGACCTGTTTGAGTTGAAGGCGGAAGGGTTTGTAGAAAAAGTACCCGAAGAATCAGGACAGCGACGCAGAGCGCATCGCTGGAAATTGGGCAAGGGCAGTTTTGACTTGGCGCTTTCGCCGCAAGAATCGATGACTCTTAGCGCTATTTTCCAACATGCTGAACGCTTCGGTTTCTGGATGGACACGAAAGAGCTTACAAAGCTGCGGGAGTACGCGGCCTGGGAGCTGAAGTCTCGATCAGCCCGGCATTTGGTCGCCGAAGGTCGCATCATCACTGGCACGCGGTTCACTGTGCTGCAGCATGGGCAACATGACCATGAGCACCTCAAGCTCATACAAGGTGCAATGATCGACGATCATAGTCTGACCGTGCGTTATAGACCTCGAGATGCCAACGGCGTGGAGTGCTCCTACCTTCTGAAACCGCTCGCGCTCGCGTATCAGGACAGCAACATCTACCTGTCAGCATTTGTAGCAAAGGAGACGTGGCATGGAGACGCGCCTGATCCTGGCTTGCCAAGAGGAAAGTACAGCAGCAACGGGATTGGTAAAACCTGTGCACTGATGTTGCATCGGATGGTGGACGTGCGGGTGGCGAGGGATGCTATCCAAGAACCTGAAGGCTATGACGTTCGCTCCATCGAGGTTCAGCGAGACCTAATTTCTGTCCACGCGAACGAGACGATAGAGTTGGTGTTGCGGTTGAAGGATAACCTTCATAATCGCCTCACGGAAAACGCGCTTGCGGCGAATCAACAGGTCGAAAGAGATGGCGATAGCTGGTTGCTGCGGTGTGAATTGCTCGACACTCAGGGTCTCAGATTATTCCTGATGAGCAATGCCGCAGACGTCGAAGTCGTGTCGCCCCTGCACCTTCGCTGTCATGTCCGCGAGCAACTCGAAACAGCGCTAGCGCAATACGCATGCTGAAATCTAATGGAAAGGCCCGCGACACCTGCCTGCCCCCACAACAACAACTCGATGTGTAGCAGCTAAGAGTGTCATTGACGCGCCTAATCGACACTCGTTCCCAGCTTTTAGAGTAGGGCTGGTCGTTCTCGGACGTTTTTTCCTCGCCTTGGTGCCCGTTGGGGCAGACGAAGTACTCGTATGTGCGCATGGTCATGTGACGCTCCTACCTTGTTAGAGGTTTAGGCAATCTACCCATCAAAGAAGCCAGGTCCCGCCATGGATACTGCGGCGTCGTAAGCTGCTGGGGGCAGCCATAACCGCGCACGAACGGTCGATCGGGTTCGCTTGCACGGCTTGCCGTATGGCATGCCTTGCACCCGAGGACATCGCCTTCAAGCTCCCATCTCTTACACCAGTCTCGAAGACTGTTACTTAGGCTGATACGTGGAATTGCTGTTCCCTATAGGACTTCGGCAACGACGAACTGCGTTCCGGTTTCGAAAAGCCCAACAACGATTTCTTGATCCGGCCGCACGAGCTCATACGCGTCAGTAAAATGCTCAAAACGCTGAGCGAGACCAGGATTTTTAGTCCAAGTTCTAGAAGTAGCGTGTGGACCATTTTTACAGTGAGCCAAGAACTCATCACTGGCCGGAATGAATCACATACCCGTGAAAGGGGGTATCAGGAGGTAGGTCAAACTCCTCTCGAATTTCGCTTAAATCACGCCTTACCAGCCCCAGATCTTCCGCTTTCTTACGTTTCTCGGCGACCGACTGGGTTAGCCGCTCAGCTAGAGTCCCTCGTTGTTTCGCTTGCCCCATCGTTACTCTCCAACAGCAATGACTTGGTCATCTGGATCATCGGCACCTCGCAGGCAGTATTCCACACTGCTTTTTGGGTAGTAAGCGCCTATGTCGGAATGGTTGGCTCCTCACCCGATATGGCCGAGCCTGCTCGCTGCGCCTTAGCCGTTCCTGCACGACTGGCTGACGCAAATGATGAACCGACTGCCGAGCTATGAGTTGTTCGATACACCAGACGATCTCCAACTATCGAGCCAACATAGCGGCCGTCAGTACCAAACACCTTGTCACCCCGAATACGACCGACAACCTTGCCTGAGCGGCTGTAAACCGTGGTGCCAGAGACCTGAAGCGGTATCCCATTTTTAGTATACAAAGCCATGCTCAAACTCCTTGACCGTGATGATTGAACGGCCTATCAGCCGCAGGCGCCATCGCTACCTCAGTGCTGGAAGCTCTTGAAAACCCGCGGTAACCAAATCCTCGCGCAACTCTTTGAGACAAGAGTGGGGTACTGCCAACCAGAAGAGGTTTCTTGCCCTGGTGACCGCGACATAACCGATGCGGCCTTCTTCATCAACGGTGCCCGCCAACAACGCTTGAACGTTGGGCTTTTTTGCTACGTACAGCACCGCACCAATGGACTCCCCTTTTACCTGATGGACCGTCTCGACCCTTAGACCTATGTCCTCTTTGTCATCTGCTACGTCACCGCCAAGCGGAAGCTCCAGGAGCTTGGTTTTCGCTAACTTATTTCCTAAGGTGCTAGCCGCCTTCAATCCAAACTGATTTTCGATAGCTGTGAGTAAGATTCTGAGATTTTTCACTAACGTGGAATGCCATTCTGTTTTGGCGACAAGCGCCGAGGATGGAAGCCCCGCCTTTTCGTCGCGGACAAATCTCCAAAGCAACCGCCTTAACCTCAGCATCCAGCCTTCAGGTGGCGCCCCTTGTAGCTCAGAGCTGAGCCCATTTGGAGGGTTGTCCAGTAAACCGACTACAGCTCTACATACGAGTTTGAAGCTTTCGAGATAACGCCCATGCTGATCTCTGAGCAGCGCAGCTTCACTGAACACTGCTATCGAACCTTGCCCCGGAGGAGAGACTTTCCCGGCGAGCACAGCCGCTCGATCGGATGACCTACTAAGGATCACGGCATCGTCATGCTGGATTTTCAACCCGTCGATACGTGCTTTGAATGAGTCAAAAAGCTTGGGTAATTCAGCTTCTTTGTACCCAACGAAATATGCACCTCCGGGCTCGGGAGCGCGATCTGCGTGATCCTTCCGACCACAGAGCCGGTTTGCGATGTCGATAATCGGCGGCAGCGAGCGATAGTTGCGAGTGAGCTTGAACGGCTTAACGCCGTGCCGGTCCTCATAGGTTTTCAAAAATATGCCGTCAGCACCGGCGAAGGCGAAGATCCCTTGGTTTACATCCCCGATGAGCGAAACGGTTGCTCCTGCGCCTATGAGTAATTCCAAGATAGCCTGATGTAACGTGCCCAGATCCTGAGACTCATCAACGAGGATCTGGGGATAACGCGCAGTCAAAGCTCGAAGCACAGCCGGCTGCTCGACCAAGGTCCGATAAACCCAGTAGCGACCAAGCTCATGGGTGTAGGCGCCTGTGCCGCCAAGCCGTTTGACCGAATCTTGCGCCTTCCAGGTAATCAGCTGCTCGGGTCCTGTGTGGGTATCGACGAAGAAAAATAGATTCCCGTCCTCCATCCCCACCTTGAAATCTTTGACCGGTAACGGGCGAGCGTCGCCTCCCGGCCAATACTGATAGTTGCTCAGAAATGGCTCAGAACCTGCTACTAGGTATGCAGCTTTGGTCGCTGTCATCGTCCGATAGGCATGAGGTCGGAGTACGTGCTGGGTAAAAAAACCATCCAGCGTATCAACCTCTACAAGCCTGCGATTGGCATCATCCGGCAGCGCCGATGCGAGCTGTTGAAATCCCTTATTGAAGGTGTTGACGGCCACATTGGAAAATGACAACAGCACGACACGGCCACGACTCCTTTTCATCTTCCGTCGAACTTCGATCAGGCGCCGAATGGCCGTAGCCGTCTTTCCGCTTCCGGCGCATGCCGTTACCGAGATTGGACCCAACTCGGCGTCGATGACATTTCTCTGTTCATCAGACAGCCTCATTGTCATTCACTCTCTTGCAGACGTGCTGGATCGCCAACTTCAGATATTCGGGTACGATGAAGCCTGGCTCCTTGGCAATTCGCTCCGCGAGCGCTTGAGCGTATCGGCCTTTTTGCACATTACTGCTGCTGTCCTTGCGCTCGAACATCCCGCAAAAAAGTGCTTTAGCCTTCGCTGCGTTATCTGGCTGAGCATCGACAATCTTACCCAGCGTTTTTGCGATTCGTGGATGGGGGTCGCTAAGAGCTGCCAGCATGACTTTGCGATTGGGCTCAAGCAGTGCCAAGTCGTATTCCAAGGTTTTCAAGCCGTAGAAGACGTTCACAAATGCGTCTTCCATGCCTTTCATCTTGGCTGTATTGCTGGAGATCCTGACCTCATCCCCAAGGGCTGGATATACCTCTACACGTTTGACTTTTTTCTTAGCCGCTACGACTTCAACTGGCTCTTCGTCCTCGGGGTCATCAGTCTCCTCCAGATAGCTGGCCTCACTGAGAAGATCTTCGATTGTTTCCTCGTTTAGCTCGCCCTGTACATCGCGCTGGATCTCAATTTCTTCGAAAGGATCGGCGTCAGTAATGACTGAAACCGGAATCCGAAGGCCTTTGTCGCCGAACAGTGGCAGGAAGGAGTCGAAATTTAGCCCCTCCACACTGATGAGGCTAACACCGTACTCACGGAGGTCGAGATTGATCAGCTTTGCGAGTGCGTCGATCAGCATGAGTTCGGCCGCACCTTCGACAAAGATCACTCGACGGGCGAAGAACAGCTCAGCTCTCGTGACGTCAAGATAACGTTCCAGCTTCTCCCGTTTCCCCTTTTTAAAGGTGACTTCACGGGGGAAGAAGGTCTCTACACCGGCCTCGTTTTCGACCAGGCAGGCCAATGACTCAAGCTCTGAGTTGCTAGCGAAGTTGGGTGAGTGGCTGGTGACGAACAGTTGAACTGATTTTTCCCCCTCACCTGTTGGCACGCCCGCGAGGTAGCGAAGGAGTACTCGCTGCAACTGCGGGTGTAGGTGCGCTTCAGGCTCTTCAACAATCAAGCTTCTATAGGCTGCGTCAGGGCTTTTGGACAACTCGCTGAGCACCACCGCCATGAAAATCAGGTTGTTAAATCCAAGCCCGTTCTGCTCGATCTCTAGCGCCTCAGCGGTAATGGAAAGCCTTGCAGAGAGACGCTGAAAATCAGTAGCGGTTAGCCCAATAGCGAGGACCTGAGCCAACTGCTCTCCCATCATCAAGCCATGACGTAAAGAGATTGCAGCATGAGTATTTTTGATCGACTCATTCAGTTGAAGCTCATCGTCCAGTTTTTTCAGCGCCTCATCGATAGCTTTGCGGCCAACGTCATCGGTCAAAAGATGAAGCAGCCGGGCCATTTGGCTGTTGCGGCCAGGACGCAGGCCTTGCGCGGCATCACGTAGAGGTTGCAAGTAGACGCCACGTAGGTTTTCCATCATGTCGGAGCTGAGTACCACCTCTTGGTGGTCACCACACCATCTTTTTACTTTGAAGCGTCCCGTCGAGTCGGCATCGGTGTATCGAACATGGATATGAGCTTCCATGGTTTTGTCTTTACACGGTTTGAGCGCCGCAATGAAATCTGCTTCATCCTCGTGACTGAGTCCTTTGAAAAGGAAGTGGAAGGTGATGTCACCCGCCGGTTCGCCTTCGCGCGGGCGGTGTCGATCAGAGGTATCGAGACGGGGATAAGGTTCGTCATGGCCCGCAAGAAGGGTCCGTATCGCATCGACTACCGCGCTTTTCCCTACGTTATTCGGACCGACCAACACGTTCAGACCAGGCTGAAACTTCAGCTTGGTGTCACGCAGCTTTCGGAAGTTTTTGATCGTCAGCTCAGCGAGGTACATATCCGTCTCCATCCTTGTTTAGCGGATGAAATCCTATTGAGCTGGCACTATGCAATAACTATGTCCGAGCCAAGCCCTGATGGTTGACAGCAATCGATGCTAGTCACGATCGAGAATGTCGTTTAAAGATGCGCTAGATGGAGGGAGGTTTGGACGCCGACGCCGAATTGAACCACGCGCCGGTGTAAGACTGACCCATCTCCGACCTACGCAAATTCAGCACAGACATTGATTCGCGAGGAATCAGACTGGGTCTGTGAATTCTTGGCAACTGGGCCAATTCGGCGGCGGCGCCAACACAGGAGCACAAGCGATGCATGGTGAGTTTGCCCAATTAGGCGATCTGGCTGAGAAGCTGGTATGCCAGGATTGCATAGGTGAAAAATATCTTTCATCACGGATTGAGGCTGATGCGCGTATGGGCTGTTGCAGCTACTGCGCGGATCTCGAGATCCCTTGCGTTACGGTCGCTGAGCTAGCTGACCGGGTTCAAGCGGCTGTAGGGCAGCACTACACAAGGACGTCCGACGGTCCTGACGATTATCAGAATGCTCTATTACGCGATAGGGAGTCGGACTACGACTGGAGCCGCGAAGGAGAGCCCATCCTGGATGTCGTGACCTATATGCTAGGGGTGGAGGAAGAAATCGCTTCGGACGTACTGGAACTGCTAGATGAGCGTTTTGATTGCCGAGCACCTGGTGATCCAGACGAGGGGGAGACAGAGTTTTCCGCAACCTCTTTCTACGAAGAAAAACCCCTCTCGCATAATGACTGGGATCAGAAGTGGCAGAGGCTGGAGGTAGTACTCAAAAGTGAGGCGAGGTTCTTCAATCAAGAGGTGCTCGACATATTGAAGTCGGTATTCAATAACCTTCATCAGGTTCGGTCCCGGACATTTCACGTCGCCTTGGCTCAGATCGGGCCCGGTACCGAGTTGGAATCCCTTTACAGAGCAAGAGAGTTCCAATCGTTGAGCGCTCTACAAAAAGCACTCGAACATCCCGTCGCTGAGCTGGGGCCGCCCCCTGGGCCGTTGGCTCGTGCTGGACGAATGAATCCTTCAGGCATATCTGTGTTTTATGGTGCCGAACAGGCTCACGCTGCTATTTCGGAGGTGCGCCCAGTGGTCGGTAGTGATGTCATCGTTGCAAAGTTTTCGATTACTCGTCCACTGCAGTTGCTCGACCTAAGAGCACTGGAGGTCATCGGCCTCACGGGAAGTGTTTTCGATCCAGATTTTGCTGAAGAAAAACAGCGTATGGGTTTCTTGGAAACCTTGACCGAGCGTTTGACCGTTCCAGTCATGCCTGGTGAACAGGACCGAGAATATCTGACGACGCAGGCTGTAGCTGATTATCTGGCGGGTATGCCTGAGCCTCATCTGGACGGCATATTGTTTCCGTCCGTTCAGGATGGCAAAGGAGTGAACGTGGTGCTTTTTCACAAAGCAGCATTGGTTGAGCCACTAGATACGGCCGGAAAAAAAGTGGTCTCCGCGTCGACACGAGGAGTCGACTACGAGACCGGAGACAGTTATCCAGAATATGAAATCACTACGGATTCAGTATCAGAGTTAGATGATTTGGTGCCGATGCATATGCATCGTTTCTCTAGCATCGATGCGCACCAGATATCTACGCTACCGGTAAGACATCGTGAGCACGCGCTTCGGCTTGAGCTCGAATCGATTGAGGTTCACAGGGTCGAAGCCGTAGTGGTGCAAACGACGTCCCTACCGGTAAGTGTGTTGCCCAAGAGTCATTGGAAGCGGCTCACCCCCCCCTCTTGAGAATGAGGGCTTCTGATGATAAAGGAAACCAATTAGATCGTCGCATAATTTCAAAATCCTGCACCCGGGGGCCGATTTTTCACTGACCTGTATTCACTCGGGGCCTACCGTCGGCTATGTCCAGGTTGGATGAGTCGACGGCAGCCTAGCTGAAGACTTTTGTCGAACATCCAGCGAGTCGGGGAACTGGCAACACAAGTCCTTCGGAGAACGTGCTATCCCGCAGGCTCTGCCCAGCGGCGGGACCGTAAATTGCGTTTCAGGTAGCGATTGCTGCCGACGCTTCATCTCATCGCGTTGATATCGGGCATGCGGGTATAAAGGTTTGCCTGCAACACGGGCCTGTCTGTGAAGGCTCGGGCAGTGGCACCTACCCTGAGGCCAAGCACTGGCCTCAGGCAGAGTCTCGATGTTGCATTAGTTCGTACACCCATTCCCTACAACTAGGTACTCCATAATGTGGCGGTCGCCTTTAGAGTCGTCATATGTCAGCTGGACCGGCACCACATTGCAGACATTAGGTACCTCAGTCGCCGCGACCACGTTGGCGATATCCAAGTGTTGAGCGTACCGATAAGACTCGACCTTGACCTGTGCGGTCTGAGTATCCTGCTCGGCTGCCATAGAGACAGAACCGAAGCAGCCAAGGAACAAAACGAGTAACAGTTTCATAGCAATCACCTTATTGAGGGCGTGAGAAGACCGAAGCACTTGAGTGGTGCTCAGTCGTATTCAAGGGTTGGGTATGGCCCGGCGCCGTTGGACGCCGGGCTGAGTTACATCAGAAAGGCTTGGTCGGCAGGTACTTGCCGTTCAGGGTGATCACGGCGCGGTGGCCACCGTCCGGATCTTCAACCTTCTGTATGTCCAGCTTGAAGTTGATGGCGCTGATGATGCCGTCACCGAACTTCTCATGAACCAGCGCCTTAAGGGTGGTGCCGTAGACCGACATCATCTCGTAGAAACGGTAGATGGTTGGGTCGCTCGGGATGCCTTCGAAGAAGCTGCCGCGGATGGGCATCGATTGCAGCAAGGCGACCTCATCGGCATCGAGGTCCAGCTTCTTGCCCACGACCTTGGCGGCGACGGCAGGCAGCGGGTGCTGGCCCAGCAGAGCAGCAGTGACGAACGCTTCGGACAGGCCGGTGCCTTCAACGATCTGTGCGAAGGAGAGGTCCTTGCGGGCTTTGGCCAGAATGATGGTTTCGGTCAGTTCCTGGCGAGCGGTACGGGTAGCTTGAGTCTGGATCATGATGAATCTCCTAGATAAGTAAGCGTGCAAACAAAGGTTCAGGTTCGGGCTCAGGCAACGTGCCTGGCTTGATGGGAAACGGCGTGGACTTCTGGATTTTCTGCAAGGGAGACGAAAGTCCCGGTGCTGCCGTCGAAGGCGTCGATACGGCCGCTCTCGATGTCGTAGATCCAGCCGTGCAGGGTCACGCGGCCTTCTTCGAGCGCCAGGCGAACGGACGGGTGGGTCTGGATATTGGCCAGCTGCGCGATGACGTTTTCGCGCACCATGGACGAAACTTTGCTCGGCTGATCAGCGTGTTTGCGGGCTTCGTTGACCACCTTGGCCGAGTCGGCGTACCGCAACCAGCCGGCGACGGCGGGCATGTGATCCAGGCATTTGCAGGTGGCGATGGCGGTCATCGCGCCGCAGTCGGAGTGGCCGCAGATCACGATGTCGGCGACGTTGAGGCCGGCCACCGCGTATTCGACCGAGGCCGAAACACCACCTGGCTCTGGCCCGTACGAAGGCACGATGTTGCCGGCGTTGCGGATGACGAACAGATCGCCTGGTTCGCGCTGGGTGACCAGTTCAGGCACCAGTCGGCTGTCGGAGCAGGAGATGAACAGCGCCTTCGGGGCCTGCTGATTAGCCAGGTCCTTGAACAGCTTAACGCGCTCAGGGAAGGCGTTTTTTTGGAATTTCAGAAAACCGTCGATGATCGCTTTCATGGTTGTTGGCTCAATGTGTGTTGGGTGTGGAACGAACATTAAGCAAGGCATCACATAAGGTAAAAGTCTCATTTATTATGAGGTGGATCAGATTATCTTATGCGATGGAGCACGCTTGCTCCGTACACCCAGCATTTCCACGGGGTTACGGACCACTGAAGAAATCGTCGACGAGTTACTGGAGCGCGAATTCGCTAAAAGATCAAAATTGAACAATGGGACCTTGACCTTGCCAGAGTGGCAAGGTTGATCCTCGCTGGCATTAACCTTCCAGGAGTGTTCGCGATGCCCATTTCCCAGACGTTCGATTTGCCCATTTCCGGCATGACCTGCGCCAGTTGCGCAGGTCGCGTCGAGCGCGCTTTGCGCAAAGTCCCAGGCGTTAAAAACGCCACAGTGAACCTCGCCAACGAGCGCGCCCATGTCGAAGTGGATGAGCGGACCGATCCCGCCTCCCTGATCGCTGCAGTGGATAAAGCAGGATATGGCGCAAGCCTTGAGCAGGATCGCGCCACGCAGCAGGCCGACCAACTCAAGCGGCATGGCAGCGAGCGCTTGTACCTAGTGGCGGCGATCATTCTGGCGATCCCATTGATCATGCCAATGCTGCTGCAGCCCTTTGGCATCGACTGGATGCTGCCCGCCTGGGTCCAGCTCGCGCTGGCAACGCCCGTGCAATTTTTTCTTGGCGCTCGTTTCTACATTGCGGCCTACAAGGCCGTGCGCGCGGGCGCCGGGAATATGGACTTGCTGGTTGCGCTGGGCACCAGTGCTGGGTACGGGTTGAGTGTCTATCAGTGGTTAATCGCTGCGCGCAATGAGATGCCGCACCTGTATTTTGAGGCGTCGGCGGTCGTTATCACGCTGGTGCTGCTGGGCAAATACCTGGAAAGCAGCGCAAAGCGTCAGACCGCCAGCGCTATTCGTGCGTTGGAGGCATTGCGGCCGGAACGGGCCATTCAGGTCATCGACGGGCAGGAGCAAGACGTAGCAATCAGTACCCTTACGCTGGGAGATCTAGTGCTGGTCAAACCCGGCGAGCGCTTCCCGGTGGATGGCGTCGTAATTGAGGGCCAAAGTCACGCCGATGAGGCTTTGATCAGCGGCGAGAGCCTGCCCATACCCAAACAATCAGGCGATAATGTGACAGGCGGCGCGATCAATGGCGAAGGTCGTTTGCTGGTTCGCACTGAGGCGCTGGGGGCCGAAACAGTATTGGCGCGCATCATTCGTCTGGTTGAAGACGCGCAATCGGCCAAGGCGCCAATTCAAAAGCTTGTGGATAAAGTCAGCCAGGTGTTTGTACCAGTCGTGCTGTTGCTGGCCTTGGCGACGCTGACGGGCTGGTTGCTGGTCGGTGCATCGTTGGAAATCGCACTCATCAATGCCGTGGCTGTGCTCGTGATCGCCTGCCCTTGTGCATTGGGTCTGGCGACGCCGACCGCGATCATGGCCGGGACAGGTGTCGCAGCACGCCACGGCATTCTGATCAAGGACGCCGAAGCATTGGAACGTGCCCATGAAGTCACCGCCGTGGTCTTCGACAAGACCGGCACATTGACCAGTGGCACCCCGCGCATTGCGCATATGACCGCTCTGGATGGTGACGAGAATTCAATCTTGCTGATCGCTGGCGCGCTGCAACGCGGTAGCGAACACCCATTGGCGAAGGCTGTGCTGGATGCCTGCGCCGAGCAAGGCTTGAAGCTTAAAAACGTGAGCAACAGTCGCTCTCTGGCCGGTCGTGGCATCGCAGGCACATTCGAAAACCGCGAACTAGCACTGGGCAATAAACGCTTGCTGGACGAAATTGGCCTTGCACCTGGCTCGCTGGCTGAAGCTGCCCGAGTCTGGGAAGCCGAAGGCCGTACGCTGTCATGGCTGATTGAGTCCGCTCCAAATGCCCGGGTGCTTGGTCTGTTTGCTTTTGGTGACACCCTCAAGCCTGGCGCCGCGCAGGCCATCGAGCACCTGACTCAGCGAAAAATCAGCAGCCACCTGCTCACCGGCGACAATCGCGGCAGCGCCAATGTCGTGGCCGAAGCTTTAGGTATTGAAGATGTTCACGCCGAGGTCCTGCCCGCCGAAAAGGCCGCGACCGTCGTCGCGCTGAAGAAGACCGGCGTTGTGGCGATGGTCGGTGACGGCATCAACGATGCCCCTGCATTGGCTGCCGCTGATATAGGCATCGCCATGGGCGGCGGCACCGATGTGGCGATGCACGCTTCAGGCATCACCCTGATGCGCGGCGACCCGCGTATGATTCCTGCCGCGCTGGACATCAGCCGCAAGACCTACGCCAAAATTCGCCAGAACCTCTTCTGGGCATTCGTCTACAACCTGATCGGCATCCCGCTCGCCGCTTTCGGCCTGCTCAACCCGGTTTTCGCAGGAGCGGCCATGGCGCTGTCCAGTGTTAGCGTGGTGAGCAACGCTTTGCTGCTCAAAACGTGGAAGCCTGAAACCCGAGGAGACGCACAATGAACATCGGCCAAGCCGCAAAAAGCAGTGGGCTGAGCGCCAAGATGATTCGGTACTACGAATCCACCGGCCTGCTTGAAGCTGCGAATCGTACAGACAGCGGCTATCGCATCTATAACGCGAAAGACCTTCACACCTTGGCTTTCATCAAACGCTCACGGGATCTGGGTTTTTCGCTGGAAGAAGTCGGCAAGCTGCTAGCCCTATGGCAGGACCGCGAGCGCGCCAGCGCCGACGTGAAAGGCCTGGCCCGCCAGCACATCGATGAACTGAACCAGAAAATCGCCGAGCTCACCGGGCTGCGCGATACCTTGCAGGATCTGGTTGCGAACTGTCACGGCGATCACCGCCCCGATTGTCCGATCCTGAAAGACTTAGAGTCAGGTAGATGCTGTGGTTAAGTCCTTGGACAGATAAGCGCGGGAACCTTGAAAACTCCCCCCGAAACCCGCAATCGAAAATAATTTCCACAGATGCTTGACCAGGGAGAACGATCGTTCTACTCTGAGTCCATGGAGAAGCAAATGACCGATACACGTGAAAAGATTCTGGCTACTGCCGAGAAGCTGATTTATGAAAATGGTATCCACGCTACTGGCATGGATCTTTTGGTAAAGACCTCCGGCGTAGCACGCAAAAGCATTTATCGCTACTTTGCGAACAAAGACGACATAGCAGCAGCGGCATTAAATGCACGAGATGTACGCTGGATGCAGTGGTTTAGAAGTGAATGCGAAAAGGCTGAAACTCCACAAGAGCGAATTATCAGCGTTTTTGCTGTACTCAAGAGCTGGTTTGAGTCAGATGGTTTCCGGGGGTGTGCGTTTATTAACACAGCCGGAGAGGTTGGCGACGTAGACGATCCAATTCGTCATATCGCGAAGCTGCACAAACAGAAGTTGCTCGATTATACGCTAGAGCTGACCGGCCAGTTAGATATCGAAGATCCGAAGTCTTTGGCTAAACAGTTTTTTGTACTGATAGAGGGCACGATAACCGTGGCCCGCGTCATGGGCGACTACACAGCCCTTGATAGCGCAAAAGAAGCTGCCACAGTTTTGCTTAAAGAAGTACAGCGCCCAAGCGCCTGAAGTTTTAGAAACACTAACTTGAATGAATCATCCAAAAGATTGGAGGCACCACCATGTCTTACGAACAACCGCGTCCGCCACTTCCTCCTTTCACTCGCGAGTCAGCGATTGAAAAAGTCCGCCTCGCTGAAGATGGCTGGAACACCCGCAATCCTGAAAAGATTGCACTGGCCTACACGCTGGATACCCAGTGGCGTAACCGCGCCGAGTTCGCAACCAACCGCGAAGAAGCCCAAGGCTTCTTGACTCGCAAGTGGAAGAAGGAGCTGGACTACCGTCTGATCAAAGAGCTCTGGGCCTTCACCGACAACCGCATCGCCGTCCGCTATGCCTACGAATGGCACGATGATTCGGGCAACTGGTTCCGCTCCTATGGCAATGAAAACTGGGAGTTCGAGGCTGATGGTCTGATGCAACGCCGCTTCGCCTGCATCAACGACATGCCGATCAAGGAAAGCGAACGTAAGTTCTTCTGGCCACTGGGTCGCCGTCCGGACGATCACCCAAGCCTGAGTGATCTGGGTCTCTAATCGCTAAAGTTGCTCTAATTTCTGATAGACCGTCAGGGTGGGAAGACAACTTCTACCACTGATGTAGTAGTCGGCTGCGCTCATCCAGCCATCGATTTAAGTTCTGAAACATCGCTCCAACTGGGTCTAACTAATCTGGCCTAGTTTAATGAATGCTAACTCTATTGATATATCCACTTATTCTGGAGGCACCGCCATGTCTAACGAACAACCTCGTCCGCCACTTCCTCCCTTCACTCGTGCATCGGCGATTGAAAAAGTCCGCCTCGCTGAAGATGGCTGGAACACCCGAAATCCTGAAAAAATTGCACTGGCCTACACGCTGGATACCCAGTGGCGTAACCGCGCCGAGTTCGCAACCAACCGCGAAGAAGCCCAAGGCTTCCTGACTCGCAAGTGGAAGAAAGAGCTGGACTACCGTCTGATCAAAGAGCTCTGGGCCTTTACCGACAACCGTATCGCCGTTCGTTACGCCTACGAATGGCACGACGATTCGGGCAACTGGTTCCGTTCCTACGGCAACGAAAACTGGGAGTTTGAGGCTGATGGTCTGATGCACCGCCGCTTCGCCTGCATCAACGACATGCCGATCAAGGAAAGTGAACGTAAGTTCTTCTGGCCACTGGGTCGCCGCCCTGATGATCACCCGAGTCTGAGTGATCTGGGTCTGTAAATGGTCCTGAACCTGATCCTTTTACGCCGAGAGGATCAGGTTTCTTGCGTTGCAGAATCCCATTATCGCAATCCGTTTTAATGGCTCTATCCAGTCTCCTCGTTGCGTTGCCATGGCAATCGTGCCAAGTCTTCCGCACGCTCTCTGTTCCCACCACCCAAATGAGCGCCACGCCGCGCATCAAGCTCAGTGGCAATACACCTAGCCCACACAATTACCAGATGGCTCGTACTGAGCGATATCGTTCGTGAACGCAACAGATGCTGTCGCGCACAACCTCACTCATCTAGTTCGGCGGATACTTCCTTAGCCAGCTCAATGAAAACTCGCACTGCTGCGCTCTGAAAGGCGTCTTTGCGCCGCAAAAGGGCCGCAGTTCGCTCCAAGCGCTTCGGCTCCAGTGCGATCGCTACTAGATCGTCATGAGCCAGGGTGATCTTGGCCGGCAATAAGGTCGCCAGACTCGTCCGGCGAACGATTTCGATCACTGCTCCAAGCGCGTTTGCTTCCATCTGCACCTTGGGGCGAATCACATGTCTGCGGCAGTAACGGTCGATCTGTTCGCGAGTGGCAAACTCTTCACTGAGCAGAACCAGAGATTCGGCACTCAAGCCCTGCAGCCCAATGAATTTCTTGTCGGCCAGGCGATGTTTACGACTGACCACTAAAGCCATGGTTTCTTTCAGCAACGGGATGGCATCAATGTCGGGTGTGTTTATTTCATCGAACGCGATCCCGATGTCCAACTCTCCAGCCAAAAGCAGCTCTTCGATACGTTCCTGGGAGAGCTCTCTCAGGTTGAGAGTGATTTTTGGGTACCGGGAGTGAAATGCCTCGATCACCGGCCCAATTAGATAGGTCGTGAACGTCGGCGTCACAGCTACTCGTAGAGAGCCGCGAGTTAGGTCGCTCACGTCATGAATTGCGCTTTTCGCTTCCCGCAGCTCCTGATACGCGCGGCGCGCGTACAACAGATAAACGTCTCCCGCGTCAGTAAGACGCGTGGTGCGGCCTGAGCGGTCGAACAATTGGGCTCCAAGGCTTTCTTCCAACTGCTTCACCTGCTGAGAAAGGGCTGGCTGAGATACGTGTAGCGCCGCTGCGGCCTTGGTGAAGCTGAGGTGCTCCGCAACCGCGAGGAAATATTGGATGTGTCGAGCCAGCATGCTTTCACCCATAAGGTAATCTGATGCACCTCATAATAAATGAGACTTTTACCTTATGCCATGCGTTGCTTAATCTTTGTTCCACACCCAAGCCAACCAGGAACATCATCATGATCCAGACTCAAGCTACCCGCACCGCTCGCCAGGAACTGACCGAAACCATCATTCGGGCCAAAGCCCGCAAGGACCTCTCCTTCGCACAGATCGTTGAAGGCACCGGCCTGTCCGAAGCGTTCGTCACCGCTGCTCTGCTGGGCCAGCACCCGCTGCCTGTCGATGCTGCGAAAGTTGTAGGCAAGAAGCTCGACCTCGATGCTGATGAAGTCGCCCTGCTGCAATCGATGCCCATCCGCGGCAGCTTTTTCGAAGGCATCCCGAGCGACCCGACCATCTACCGCTTCTACGAAATGATGTCGGTGTATGGCACCACCCTCAAAGCTCTGGTTCACGAGAAGTTCGGCGACGGCATCATCAGCGCCATCAACTTCAAGCTGGACATCAAGAAAGTCGAAGATCCGGACGGTGGCCACCGCGCCGTGATCACCTTGGATGGCAAGTACCTGCCTACCAAGCCTTTCTGATCGTGATGTGAATCGGCCCAGCGCTTAACGGCGGCTGGGCTTCCCCAGACCGCTTTTTTCGCTTGGCCGCGCCTGTCGTGGTCGGGCCTCTCTACGCCCTCAATACAGGTGAATTGATATGAAACCGTTACTTTTTCTACTCCTCAGTGGCCTTGCCTCCCTGGCTGTCGCCGGCGAAGCCTCCACACAGACCGCGAATGTCAGCGTTGAGAAGTACAGCTATTCCCAGAATCTGGATATCGCGCACGTTGTGGCAGTCACTCAGGTGCCCAATGTCTGCAAGGTAGTGCCCGTCCAGCTGACGTACGACGATTCCAAAGGCAACTGGCACATCATGGAATATCAAGTACTAGGGAATGGCTGCACGAACTAATCCAGCACCGACAGATTGCCTGATGTCCAGCGGCTGACATCAGGGTCGGTGCATAGCCTTAAGGTGGGTGACTCTCATCGGCTTCTGCGACAGCTTTAATTCTCGAAAATCATTCAATCCCTCACTGTGGATAACTCACTCCACCGTCACCGACTTCGCCAGATTGCGAGGCTGGTCCACATCCGTGCCTTTAAGCACGGCGACGTAGTACGACAGCAGCTGCAGCGGGATGGTGTACAGGATCGGTGTCAGGGCATCGAGGATGTGCGGCATCGAGATCACGTGGGTGCCTTCGCCGTTGCTCATGCCTGCTTGTTCATCGGCGAACACGATGAGTTCGCCGCCACGGGCGCGGACTTCCTGCAGGTTGGATTTAAGCTTCTCCAGCAGTTCGTTATTCGGGGCAACCGTCACCACCGGCATGTCGCTGTCCACCAATGCCAATGGGCCGTGTTTCAGCTCGCCGGCGGGATAGGCTTCGGCATGAATGTAGGAAATCTCTTTGAGCTTCAGCGCCCCTTCCATCGCTACGGGGAACTGCGCGCCGCGACCCAGGAACAAGGTGTGGTTTTTCTCTGCGAACAGCTCGGCCACTTTTTCCACAGTGCTGTCCATCGCCAGCGCTTCGCCCAGACGCGTCGGCAGGCGACGCAGCTCCTCGACCAGTTCCGCCTCTACGCCGGCAGCCAGCGTACCTTTGACCTGACCCAGCGACAGCGTCAACAGCATCAGCGCAACCAATTGGGTGGTGAAGGCTTTGGTTGACGCGACACCGATTTCCGGTCCGGCCTGAGTCAGCAGTGTCAGGTCGGACTCACGAACCAGCGAGCTGATGCTGACGTTGCAGATTGCGAGGCTGGCCAGGAAACCCAAGTCTTTGGCGTTGCGCAGCGCTGCCAGCGTGTCGGCGGTTTCACCCGACTGTGAGATCGATACGAACAGCGTGTCTGGCTGAACCACGACTTTGCGATAGCGGAACTCGCTGGCGACTTCGACCTGGCACGGGATGCCCGCCAGCCCTTCCAGCCAGTACCGCGCGACCATCCCGGCGTGGTAACTGGTGCCGCAGGCAACGATTTGCACGTTGCGCACTTTGGCGAACAGTTCCGCCGCCTGCGGACCGAACGCCTGGACCAGCACCTGCTGCTGACCCAGACGTCCTTCCAGCGTGCGCTGTACGACTTTTGGCTGCTCGTGGATTTCCTTGAGCATGAAGTGGCGGAACTCGCCCTTGTCGGCGGCCTCGGCGCCTTCGCGGTATTGCACGACTTCACGCTCGACGGACAGGCCTGCAACGGTCCAGATCTGCACGCTGTCGCGGCGGATCTCGGCAATGTCGCCCTCCTCCAAGTACATGAAGCGGTCAGTGACCTGACGCAACGCCAACTGATCCGATGCCAGGAAGTTTTCGCCCAGCCCCAGGCCCACCACCAGCGGGCTGCCGCTGCGCGCTGCAACCAGACGATCCGGTTGCTTGGCGCTGATCACCGCCAGGCCATAAGCACCATGCAGTTCCTTGACCGTCGCCTTCAGCGCGGCAGTCAGATCAGGCGTGTCCTGCAGCTTATGGTGCAGCAGATGCACGATGACTTCGGTGTCGGTGTCGGAAGTGAACAGATAGCCCAATGCCTTCAAGCGCTCACGAAGTGGCTCGTGGTTTTCAATGATGCCGTTGTGGACGACAGCCAGCTCGCCGCTGGAAAAATGCGGGTGAGCGTTGTGTTCAACCGGCGCGCCGTGAGTGGCCCAGCGGGTATGCGCGATGCCAAGACGGCCGCCCAGCGGTTCGCCCGCCAGCGACTGTTCCAACTCGTTGACCTTGCCCACACGACGACGGCGCTCGAGCACACCGGCGTTGCTGAAGAGCGCCACACCGGCGCTATCGTAGCCGCGGTACTCCAGGCGCTTGAGGCCTTCGAGCAGGATGGCAGTGACATTACGTTCAGCGACGGCGCCAACAATTCCACACATGGTCTTCTCCTAGGAAACAGCGGCGCAGATCAACGTCACGCCGCGAGCCTGAATTTGGTCGCGCGCCTCCTGAGGCAGGCGATCATCGGTAATTAGGGTATGGACGCTGCTCCAGGGCAGCTCCAGATTGGGAATTTTGCGGCCGACTTTGTCGGCTTCGACCATCACGATCACTTCGCGGGCGACCTCAGCCATCACGCGGCTAAGACCCAGGAGCTCGTTGAAGGTGGTGGTGCCACGCGCCAGATCGATTCCATCGGCGCCGATGAACAACTGATCGAAATCGTAGGAACGCAACACCTGCTCGGCAACTTGCCCCTGGAACGACTCCGAATGCGGGTCCCAGGTGCCTCCCGTCATCAGCAACACCGGCTCATGCTCCAGCTCGCCCAACGCATTTGCGACGTGCAAAGAGTTGGTCATCACCACCAGGCCCGGCTGCATCCCCAGTTCTGGAATCATTGCGGCGGTCGTGCTGCCACTGTCGATAATGATTCGAGCATGTTCGCGGATTCGGGCAACAGCGGCTCGGGCGATGGCTTGCTTATGACGAGAAACGGGCTGGCCAGGCTCGCCGATCAGTTCTTGAGGCATGGGCACCGCGCCGCCGTAACGCCTGAGTAGCAGGCCATTACTTTCCAGTGCAGCCAGATCCTTTCGAACCGTAACTTCGGAGGTTTCAAAACGCTTGGCCAATTCATCCACACTGACCTCGCCCTGCTCGTTAAGCAGCGCGAGGATGTTATGGCGACGTTGAGGAGTATTGCGTTTCGACATGATGAGCTTAAGTTTCGTTTCGAAAGATAACGAAGGCAATAGAAACCTATCGAAAGGTATTCGTCAAGTGTCGAGGGTGCGATTGTACTCAGCGGACGGCTGTGAATAACTTACGATCCGGCTGGGAGGTGAATAGGCCTGACGTGCATAACTGGGGTCAGGCCAGATTCGCGTGTGGATAAGTCAGTCTTTCTTGATCTTTACCGGCCGCTTCCAGCCGTCGATGTTGCGTTGACGAGCACGGGCCACGGCCAGTTGCGCGGGCGCAATGTCCTGATTGATGGTCGAGCCCGCAGCCGTGCTGGCGCCGGATGAGATATTCACAGGCGCCACCAGCGAATTGTTGGAGCCGATGAACACGTCCTCGCCCATCACGGTTTTGTGTTTGTTAGCGCCGTCATAGTTGCAGGTGATGGTGCCGGCGCCAATGTTGGTTCGCGCTCCGATCACTGCATCTCCCAGATAAGTGAGATGCCCGGCCTTGGCTCCCTCGCCCAGGTGAGCGTTCTTGAGTTCGACGAAGTTACCCACATGCGCTCGCGCTTCAAGAACGCTGCCCGGTCGCAGTCGGGCAAACGGGCCCGCATCGGCTGCTTCTCCAACGACAGCACCTTCCAGATGACTGTTGGCCTTGATGATCGAGCCTTTGCGCAGCGTCGAGTCCTTGATCACGCAGTTCGGGCCAATGGAGACGTCGTCCTCGATGACCACACGACCTTCGAGAATCACGTTCACGTCGATCATCACGTCTCGACCGACTGTGACTTCTCCGCGTACATCAAGGCGAGCCGGATCACGCAGCGTGACCCCGAGCGCCATCAGACGGCGTGCCTCGCGCAGCTGATAATGACGCTCGAGCTCGGCCAACTGCTTGCGGTCATTGGCGCCCTGCACTTCCATCGCATCATGGGGCTGGGCTGTCGCGACCCTCAGACCATCATTGACGGCCATCGCGATGACGTCCGTCAGGTAGTACTCACCCTGAGCATTGTTGTTCGACAGACGACCGAGCCAATCGGCCAGGCGCTTGCCAGGCACCGCCAGGATGCCGGTGTTGCCTTCCTTGATCGTCCGCTGCGCCTCAGTTGCGTCCTTGTGCTCCACAATGGCCGAAACATTGTTTTGCTCATCACGGACGATCCGGCCATAGCCCGTAGGGTCATCGAGGCTGACGGTCAGCAGGCCCAGCTGCCGGTCATTCACCAGAGTGAGCAAACGCTGCAGGGTTTCCACTTCGATCAGCGGCACGTCGCCGTAAAGAATCAGCACAGTGTCCGCACTCAACACCGGCAGCGCTTGAGCCACGGCGTGGCCAGTGCCCAGCTGTTTGTCTTGGAGTACGAAATTCAGGTCCTCGGCTGCCAGCTGTTCGCGCACTCGTTCAGCGCCATGACCGATGACGACGTGAATACCCTGAGGCGAAAGCTGGCGAGCGCTGTGGATAACATGGCCGAGCATGCTGTTGCCAGCAACGGGATGCAGAACCTTGGGCAAAGCGGAGCGCATACGAGTGCCCTGACCGGCCGCGAGAATGACGATATCGAGTGACATTAAGAAGGTTCCAGGCAGGCGAGCCGCGGCAGTATCCGGGCTGGTGATTCAGAAGAAAGCCGAAAAAAGAAAAAGGGTAGCCGAGGCTACCCTTTTACTCAATCGCGCATGAAAGCTGCCGGCCTTAGCCGCCAAACTTCTTGCGAATTTGCTGAACGGTGCGCAGCTGGGCTGCGGCTTCCGCCAGACGTGCAGCAGCAGATCCGTAATCGAAATCTGCGCCCTTTTCATTCAGGGCTTTCTCGGCCGCCTTGACGGCTTCCTGAGCAGAGGCTTCGTCCAGGTCAGCAGCGCGTTGCACGGTATCGGCAAGCACTTTGACCATGTTCGGTTGAACCTCAAGGAAACCACCGGAGATGTAAAACACCTCGGCTTCTCCACCCTGCTTGATCAGACGGATCGGACCCGGCTTCAGATCAGTGATCAACGGCGCGTGACCTGGAGCAATACCGATATCACCCAGGTTACCGTGTGCAATCACCATCTCGACCAGACCGGAGAAAATCTCTCCTTCCGCGCTGACGATATCGCAATGGACTGTCATAGCCATTTGCCTGCCTCAACCTGATTAGCGCCCGTTGCCGGGCGCCTGGATTACAGTTTCTTGGCTTTCTCGATCGCTTCTTCGATGCCGCCGACCATGTAGAACGCTTGTTCTGGCAGATGGTCGTACTCACCGGCGAGGATGCCTTTGAAGCCAGCAATGGTGTCTTTCAGGGAAACGTATTTACCCGATGCACCGGTGAAGACTTCAGCCACGAAGAACGGCTGCGACAGGAAGCGCTGAATCTTACGAGCGCGGGATACCAACTGCTTGTCGGTTTCCGACAGCTCGTCCATACCCAGGATCGCGATGATGTCTTTCAGCTCTTTGTAACGCTGCAGAACGTACTGGACGCCGCGAGCGGTGTCGTAGTGGTCCTGGCCGATCACGTTCGGGTCCAGCTGGCGCGAAGTGGAGTCCAGTGGATCGACCGCCGGGTAGATACCCAGGGAAGCGATGTCACGGGACAGAACGACGGTGGCGTCCAGGTGGGCGAAGGTGGTCGCTGGCGACGGGTCGGTCAAGTCGTCCGCTGGTACGTATACCGCCTGGATCGAGGTGATCGAACCTTCCTTGGTCGAAGTGATGCGCTCTTGCAGCACGCCCATCTCTTCAGCCAGAGTCGGCTGGTAACCTACTGCCGAAGGCATACGGCCCAGCAGTGCGGATACTTCGGTACCGGCCAGTGTGTAACGGTAGATGTTGTCGACGAACAGCAGAACGTCGTTACCTTCGTCACGGAATTTCTCGGCCATGGTCAGACCGGTCAAAGCAACGCGCAGACGGTTTCCCGGCGGCTCGTTCATCTGGCCGTATACCAGTGCCACTTTGTCCAGAACGTTGGAGTCCTTCATCTCGTGGTAGAAGTCGTTACCCTCACGAGTACGCTCACCCACACCGGCGAACACGGAATAACCGCTGTGCTCGATGGCGATGTTACGGATCAGTTCCATCATGTTTACGGTCTTGCCGACACCGGCACCACCGAACAGACCGACTTTACCGCCCTTGGCGAACGGGCAAACCAGGTCGATAACCTTGATGCCGGTTTCCAGCAGGTCGTTACCGCCTGCCTGGTCAGCGAACGAAGGCGCAGGACGGTGAATGCCCCAACGCTCTTCGGTGTCGATCGGACCGGCTTCGTCAATCGGGTTACCCAGAACGTCCATGATCCGGCCCAGCGTCGCTTTACCGACCGGTACGGAGATGGCTGCGCCGCTGTCGATGACGTCCAGACCGCGCTTCAAGCCTTCGGTGGAACCCATCGCAATGGTACGAACTACGCCGTCGCCCAGCTGCTGCTGAACTTCCAGGGTAGTTTCCGCGCCTTGTACTTTCAGCGCGTTGTAGATGCTCGGTACGCTGTCGCGTGGAAATTCCACGTCGATCACGGCGCCGATGATTTGAACGATACGTCCGCTACTCATTAGCTGGATCCTCTGAATATTTGAACCGTTAAACCGCGGCAGCGCCGCCGACGATTTCCGAGATCTCTTGGGTGATCGCTGCCTGACGCGCCTTGTTGTAGATCAGCTGCAAATCGCTGATCAGGTCACCGGCGTTGTCAGTGGCGTTCTTCATTGCGATCATCCGCGCAGCTTGTTCAGCCGCGTTGTTCTCGACCACCGCCTGATAGACCTGCGACTCCACGTAACGGACCATCAAGCCGTCCAGCAGCTCTTTGGCGTCGGGTTCGTACAGGTAATCCCAGTGGTGCTTGAGTTCTTGATCCTGGGTGGCGACCAACGGAATCAACTGCTCGACCGTTGGCTGCTGAGTCATGGTGTTGATGAACTTGTTGGATACCACGGACAGGCGGTCAATACGGCCCTCCAGGTAGGCATCCAGCATCACCTTGACGCTGCCGATCAAATCGTTGATCGATGGCTCTTCGCCCAAGTGGCTGATCGCAGCGACGACGTTACCGCCGAAGTTGCGGAAAAACGCCGCACCTTTGCTGCCGACCACGCACAGATCGATCTCTACGCCGTTTTCACGGTTCTTCGCCATGTCCTTGACCAAAGCCTTGAACAGGTTGGTATTCAAGCCACCGCAAAGACCACGGTCACTGCTCACCACGATATAACCGGCACGCTTTACTTCGCGGTCGATCATGAACGGGTGGCGGTATTCCGGGTTAGCGTTGGCAAGATGACCAATCACCTGGCGGATGCGCTCCGCGTAAGGACGGCTAGCAGCCATGCGCATTTGAGCCTTGCGCATTTTGCTGACCGCCACTTTTTCCATGGCGCTGGTGATCTTTTGCGTGCTTTTGATGCTCGCAATCTTGCTGCGAATCTCTTTTGCGCCTGCCATGTAACACCTATCAGGTTAGCAAGCGGGAGCCTCGCGACTCCCGCTGCGGCTTACCAGGTTTGGGTGGCCTTGAACTTCTCGATACCGGCTTTGAGGCCAGAATCGATTTCGTCATTGAAGTCACCCTTCACGTTGATCTTGGCCATCAAATCGGCGTGATCGCGGTTGAAGTAAGCAATCAGCGCTTGTTCAAAGCTGCCGACCTTGGCGATTTCGACGTCAGTCAGGAACCCACGCTCAGCGGCATACAGCGACAGCGACATGTCAGCGATCGACATTGGCGCGTATTGCTTCTGCTTCATCAGCTCGGTAACGCGCTGACCATGCTCAAGTTGCTTGCGGGTCGCTTCGTCCAGGTCAGAAGCGAACTGGGCGAATGCCGCCAGTTCACGGTACTGAGCCAGAGCGGTACGGATACCACCGGACAGCTTCTTGATGATCTTGGTCTGAGCGGCACCACCTACACGGGATACCGAAACACCGGCGTTCACTGCCGGGCGGATGCCGGAGTTGAACATGGCCGATTCCAGGAAGATCTGACCGTCGGTGATGGAAATCACGTTGGTCGGAACGAACGCGGAAACGTCGCCAGCCTGGGTTTCGATGATCGGCAGTGCGGTCAGGGAACCGGTTTTGCCGGTCACTGCGCCGTTGGTGAACTTCTCTACGTATTCTTCCGAAACGCGGGATGCGCGCTCCAGCAGACGGGAGTGGAGATAGAACACGTCACCTGGGTAAGCTTCACGTCCTGGTGGACGACGCAGCAGCAGGGAGATCTGGCGGTAAGCCACGGCCTGCTTGGACAGATCGTCATAAACGATCAGCGCGTCTTCACCGCGGTCGCGGAAGTATTCGCCCATGGTGCAACCGGCATAAGGTGCCAGGAATTGCAGCGCAGGAGATTCCGAAGCACTGGCAGCCACGATGATGGTGTTGGCCAGAGCGCCGTTTTCTTCCAGCTTGCGCACAACGTTGGCGATGGTCGATTGCTTCTGACCAACAGCTACGTAGACGCAGAAAATACCGCTGTCTTTCTGGTTGATGATCGCGTCGATCGCCAGAGCGGTTTTACCGATCTGACGGTCACCGATGATCAGCTCACGCTGGCCACGGCCGACAGGGATCATCGCATCGACAGCCTTGTAGCCAGTCTGTACAGGCTGGTCTACCGACTTACGCCAGATCACGCCTGGAGCAACTTTCTCGACCGCATCGGTCTCGGTGTTGTTCAGCGGACCTTTGCCGTCGACCGGGTTACCCAGTGCGTCGACAACGCGACCCAGCAGTTCCTTACCAACCGGAACTTCCAGGATGCGGCCGGTGCACTTGGCACTCATGCCTTCAGCCAGAGAGGTGTAAGCGCCCAGTACCACCGCACCCACGGAGTCTTGCTCCAGGTTCAGTGCCATACCGTAAACGCCGCCCGGGAACTCGATCATTTCGCCGTACATAGCGTCGGCCAGACCGTGAATCCGCACGATACCGTCAGACACGCTGACGACAGTGCCTTCGTTACGGGCTTGGGAAGCCACATCGAGTTTCTCGATGCGACCCTTGATGATTTCACTTATTTCGGAAGGATTGAGTTGCTGCATTGCTCTGCTGCCCCTTCAAACTCAAGATTTCAATGCTTCGGCTAGTTGCGCGAGTTTGCCGCGAACTGAGCCATCGATAACCAGGTCGCCGGCGCGGATGATGACACCACCTATCAGGGCAGCATCCTCCGCAGCGTGCAGGCGCACTTCCCGGCCGAGCCGTGCACTGAGAACCTTGGCGAGTTTGTCTTGCTGTTCTTGGTTCAATGCAAAAGCACTGGTCACATCCACATCTACCGATTTTTCCTGCTCGGCCTTGTACAGCTCGAACAGTTCGGAGATCTCCGGCAGAAGCTGGAGACGGTCGTTTTCAGCAACGACGTGGATGAAATTCTGTGCCTTGGCATCGAACTTGTCGCCGCACACTTCAATAAAAGTGGCGGCCTTGTCTGCGCTCGTCAGTCGCGGGGCCTTGAGCATGCGCTGCATTGTGTCGTCTTGCGACACTGCAGCAGCCAGGCCGAGCATGGCTGACCAATTGGCCAGCTGCTGGTGGGCCTGGGCATGCTCGAAGGCTGCCTTAGCGTAAGGTCGGGCCAACGTGGTCAGTTCTGCCATGATCGCCCTCGCTTAAATTTCTGCAGCCAGTTTGTTAACCAGCTCCGCGTGCGCGTTTTGATCGATTGTGGCACCCAGGATCTTCTCTGCGCCGTTGACTGCCAGGCTGCCCAGCTGGGCGCGCAGCACGTCTTTGACGCCGTTCAGTTCCTGCTCGATCTCGGCCTGAGCCTGAGCCTTGATGCGGTCAGCATCGACACGAGCCTGTTCACGGGCTTCGTCGACAATCTGAGTACCGCGTTTCTTGGCCTGCTCAATGATTTCAGCTGCCTGAGCTTTTGCTTCGCGCAGTTGCTGACCCGCTTTATCTTGGGCCAGCTCCAGGTCGCGAGCTGCTCGGGTGGCAGCGTCCAGTCCATCCGCGATCTTCTTCTGACGTTCGTGCAAAGCCGCGATGACCGGAGGCCACACGAACTTCATGCAGAACAGCACAAAAATGAAGAACGCAACGGACTGGCCAATCAGGGTTGCATTAATGTTCACGCCAACACCTCGCTCGTTCGTTGTCCATCACACCAATCAACTCGAAAATTCGAGCGATCAGCCAGCGAGTTGACCAACGAAGGGGTTCGCAAAAGTGAAGAACAGAGCGATACCAACACCGATCATGGTTACGGCGTCGAGCAGACCAGCCACGATGAACATTTTAACTTGCAGCATTGGAACCATTTCTGGCTGACGCGCTGCGCCTTCCAGGAATTTACCGCCCAGCAGGCCGAAACCGATTGCGGTACCCAGAGCGCCCAGGCCGATCAGCAGTGCAACAGCGATAGCAGTTAGACCAACTACAGTTTCCATCTTTCCTCCCGACTTTTACGTCGTATTGGTTAGGTTTTCTTAGATTAAAGCGGTAAAACAAAATCGTTTTTTACATCAGCCCTTGCGGGCACCCCCTCACCTTGGCGAGGGGATCATCAGACTCGCCAGGCGTGTCTTAATGGTTATCTTCGTGAGCCATCGACAGGTAAACGATGGTCAGCATCATGAAGATGAACGCTTGCAGGGTGATGATCAGGATGTGGAACACAGCCCAAGCCCACTGCAGGACCACGCCCAGGCCACTCAGCCAGAGCAGGCCGCTGCCGAACATGACCGCGATCAGGATGAACACCAGCTCGCCGGCATACATGTTGCCGAAAAGACGCAGTGCCAGAGAGATCGGTTTAGCAACCAGAGTTACGAATTCAAGCAGGAAGTTGACCGGAATCAACAGCGCCTGAACGAAAATATTCTTGCTGCCGAAAGGATGAAGGGTCAGTTCACCGATAAAGCCGCCAATGCCCTTGATCTTGATGCTGTAGAAAATGATCAGAGCGAAAACGGACAGCGCCATACCCAGTGTCGCGTTCGGGTCGGTGGTCGACACCGCGCGGAACGGAATGTGGTGATCGCCGGTGATCATGATTGCCAGTTGAGGAATCCAGTCGACCGGGATGAGGTCGACGGCGTTCATCAGGAACACCCAGGCGAAGATGGTCAGCGCCAGCGGGGCGATGACGGCACTGCGACCGTGGAAGCTGTCCTTGACGCTGCCGTCGACGAACTCGACGAGGACTTCAACGAAGTTCTGCAGAGCGCCGGGCTGCCCGGAGGTCGCCTTCTTGGCTGCCATGCGGAAGATCAGGACGAAAATCAGACCCAGAGCTACCGACCAGCCGAGAGTATCGAGGTGGAAAGCCCAAAAGCCCATTTCTTTTGCTTCTGCTGCGGAATGCGCGAAGCCCCAAGTGCCGTCAGGCAAATGACCGAAGGTCAAGTTCTGCAAGTGGTGCTGGATATAGCCCGAAGCTGTCTGCTCTGCCATGGTTGCCTCAAACGCCCTAAGGTCTCGAAAGTCTTGTTCTCATTAGCAGGGGTGCGAACCAGCTAACCAACTGGGTCAGCATGAACACGCCAAAAACCGCCAGCGGAGCCAGCGGCTTTATACCTGCGAAGGTCAGTGCAAACAGCACTGCCGTAAAAATCAGTTTGCCCGCCTCGCCGGCGTAGAACGACCGAACGATGGCTTGCGCTGCCCTGGCACCGGTAAACCGGAAAGCCTTATGGGCAAAATACACATTGGGCAGCCACGCTATCAGGCCTCCGCAAAGTCCTGAGTATCCAGCTACGACTCCGTGCCACTGCCAAAGCGCCACCGCTGCCAGCAGCAGGACGATCAATTGAGCCAGCAGTACCGGGAAAACAGCCAGACGATGGAACGGCAAGCGGTTTGGCGTGCGTGTCTCCATCACATGGGCTCCTCGTAAGCCGGCCGCCAAAATCAATAACTTGGCATAATTTGTGCCGACAAAATGCGCGCAGAGTATAGGGGCGGTTCAGCCCCTATTCAACTGCCGGGTAGTGATTTCCGACTACGCGCTACGGACGATATGTTTCAGCGAATGTGAGCGAGGACGCCTTGGAGCTCGTCCAGCGAGTTATAACGAATAACCAGCTGGCCTTTTCCCTTCTGTCCGTGGCGGATCTGCACCGCAGAGCCTAGGCGCTCGGCCAGACGCTGCTCCAGGCGAGTGATGTCCGGGTCGGCTTTGACCGGGGCCGCAGGCTCCTGTTTGCCGCTCAGCCACTGGCGAACCAGTGCCTCGGTCTGGCGCACGGTCAGTCCACGTGCGACAACGTGTCGCGCCCCTTCAACCTGTTGATCTTCCGGCAAACCCAGCAAGGCACGCGCATGGCCCATTTCAAGATCGCCATGGGAAAGCATCGTCTTGATGACTTCAGGCAGGGCGATCAGACGCAGCAGATTAGCCACGCTCACGCGGGACTTACCCACAGCCTCGGCAACTTGCTGCTGGGTCAGCTGGAACTCGTGCTGCAGTCGCTGCAGCGCGATGGCTTCTTCGATCGGATTGAGGTCTTCGCGCTGGATGTTCTCGATCAGCGCCATGGCGATGGCCGCTTCGTCAGGCACATCGCGAACCATGGCAGGGATGGTATCGATTCCCGCCTGCTGGCTGGCTCGCCAACGACGCTCACCCGCAATGATTTCAAAACGATTGTCCGCGATCGGTCGCACAACGATCGGCTGCATCACGCCTTGAGCCTTGATCGAATTGGCCAGTTCTTCCAGCGCCTGCGGATCCATGTCGCGGCGTGGCTGATACTTGCCACGCTGAATCAAGTCCAGCGGGATGTGTTGCAACTCACGCTGATCGGCTTGAACAGCCTGTTCTTCCAGCGCACTGACGGTGGGGCTACTCAGAAGTGCGTCCAGCCCACGTCCGAGTCCTCGTTTCTTGACGGCCATGGGATTTCCTTAAGTGGGCTGCGCTGCGGCGCGTGAAGAGCGACGCTGACGGCGGACCATTTCCCCGGCCAGCGCCAGGTAGGCGAGCGCGCCACGGGAAGTCTTGTCATACGCCAGAGCAGGCATACCGAAGCTCGGAGCCTCGGCCAACCGAATGTTGCGCGGGATCACGGTGTCATACAGCTGATCGCCGAAATGCTCTTTCAACTGCGCAGACACGTCGTTGATGAGGCTCAAACGCGGGTCGTACATCGTGCGCAGCAGACCTTCGATCTTCAGCTGTGGATTAAGCAGTTCGGCGATGCGCTTGATGTTATCCACAAGGTCGCTCAGACCTTCGAGTGCGAAGTACTCGCACTGCATGGGAATGATCACGCCGTCTGCGGCGACCAACGCGTTGAGCGTCAACATCGACAGCGACGGTGGACAGTCGATGAGGATGTAATCGTAGTTATCGCGAATCGGCGCCAGCGCCGTGCGCAGCCGCGCTTCTTTCATCTGCATTTCCAGCAGAACGACTTCCGCTGCAGTGAGGTCGCGGTTGGCAGGCAACAGTTGATAGCCGCCGTGCTCGGAAAAGTGCATGGCCTGATTGAGGTCGCATTCTCCGATCAGCAAATCATAGACAGAGTGTTCCAGCGCGTGTTTATCCACACCGCTACCCATGGTGGCGTTGCCCTGTGGATCGAGATCGATCAACAACACCCGACGCTTGGTAGCAACCAGCGATGCAGCGAGGTTGATGCAGGTGGTGGTTTTACCCACACCCCCTTTTTGGTTCGCTATCGCGAATACCTTAGCCATTCTTGCGTGTGTTCCCTGTCATGCCGTGCGGCGCAGTATCAGCAGATGCCGTTGACCTTGGCAACCCGGTACGGCCAAGGCTTGCGCGCTTTCCAGATGAAAATCTGCGGGCAATGCTACCAGTTCGTCCGCCGGATGCAGACCTTTCATCGCAAGCCAACGCGTTTTGCCGTCGCCCATGTGACGAGTCCACTGCGTGAAGTCCTCGAGGCTGCTGAAGGCGCGAGAGATGATCCCTGTGAACGGCAGCTCGGGCTGGAAGGCTTCCGCACGACTGTGGATAACTTCAAGGTTCGCGAGTTTGAGCTCGAGCTTTACCTGGGTGAGAAAGCGGGTCTTCTTGCCGTTGCTGTCCAGACACGTGACGTTCATGTCCGGGAACAGAATGGCCAGTGGAATACCGGGCATACCGCCGCCACTGCCGACGTCCAGCTGACGCTCGCCCTCGATGAAGGGCACGACGCTCAGGCTGTCGAGCAGATGACGCGAGACCATTTCATCGGGATCGCGGACGGCAGTCAGGTTGTAGGCCTTGTTCCATTTGATGAGCAAGCCCAGATAGCCAAGTAGCTGGCTATGCTGGCTGTCGCTCAACTCGACGCCCAGTTCGCGGGCGCCTCGGGTCAGTTCTTCTGCGTGCTGCGGGGTGACCAACGAACTCAAGCGCTTTGCTCCAACTGACGGCCCGCGCCGCGTTTTTTCAAGTGAATCATCAACAGAGAAATCGCCGCAGGCGTGACGCCCGGGATTCTGGACGCCTGACCGAGAGTTTCCGGACGAGTTATCCCCAGCTTGCTCTGAATTTCTTTGGAAAGTCCCGAAATACCGGTGTAGTCGATATCGGCTGGCAGCTTGGTGTCTTCGCTGGCGCGCAGCCGAGCGATCTCATCTTGCTGGCGGTCGATGTAGCCGGCGTATTTGGTCTTGATCTCAACCTGCTCGGCGACCTGTGGGTCGGTCGAGCCGTTTCCGGTCAGTCCAACCAGACTGGCGTAATCCACTTCCGGACGACTCAGCAGATTGAGCAGGTTGTATTCGTGAGTCAGCGGTGTGCCGAAATGGGCAGAAACCGCATCGCCCTGCTCGGTCCCCGGACGAATCCAGGTGGATTTCAAACGCTGCTCTTCCTGTTCGATGCCTTCGCGCTTGGCGCAGAACGCTGCCCAGCGCGCATCATCGACCAGGCCCAGTTCGCGGCCCTTCTCGGTCAGCCGCAGGTCGGCATTGTCCTCGCGCAGGATCAGACGGTATTCGGCCCGTGAGGTAAACATCCGATAAGGCTCTTGTGTGCCCAGCGTGATCAGATCGTCCACGAGTACGCCGATGTAGGCCTCATCCCGGCGCGGGCACCAGCTTTCCTTGCCTTGCGCACGCAACGCGGCGTTGGCCCCGGCGAGCAGACCTTGCGCACCGGCTTCTTCGTAACCGGTGGTGCCGTTGATCTGTCCAGCGAAGAAAAGACCGCCGATGACCTTGGTTTCCAGGCTGTATTTCAGATCTCGAGGATCGAAATAGTCGTATTCGATGGCGTAGCCCGGACGCACGATGTGCGCGTTTTCCATCCCGCGGATCGAACGGACGATCTGCAGCTGGACATCGAACGGCAGCGACGTCGAGATGCCGTTCGGGTACAGCTCATGGGTGGTCAGGCCTTCCGGTTCGATGAAAACCTGATGGCTTTCCTTATCGGCGAACCGATGAATCTTGTCTTCGATCGACGGGCAGTAGCGAGGACCGACCCCTTCGATTTCACCGGCTGCGGAATACATCGGCGAGCGATCAAGATTCGCGGCGATGATTTCGTGCGTTCGGGCATTGGTGTGGGTGATCCAGCAACTGACCTGGCGCGGATGCTGTTCTTTGGAACCCAGAAACGACATCACCGGAATCGGTGTATCGCCAGGCTGCTCGGTCATCACCGAAAAATCTACAGACCGACCGTCGATGCGCGGAGGTGTACCTGTTTTCAGCCTGCCAACGCGCAACGGCAGTTCACGCAAGCGACGCGCGAGGGCGATCGACGGAGGATCGCCGGCGCGACCACCGGAGTAATTCTGCAAACCGATGTGGATAAGTCCACCCAGGAAGGTGCCGGTCGTCAGTACCACGGAATCTGCCATGAAACGCAGACCCATCTGGGTCACAACGCCACGGACCTGGTCCTGTTCGACGATCAGGTCATCGCAGGATTGCTGGAATATCCACAGATTCGGCTGATTTTCGATGATCTCGCGAATCGCCGCCTTATAGAGAATGCGGTCTGCCTGTGCACGCGTCGCGCGCACGGCCGGGCCTTTGCGGCTGTTGAGCACGCGAAACTGAATGCCGCCCAGGTCGGTAGCCATTGCCATCGCGCCGCCCAAGGCGTCGATCTCTTTAACCAGATGGCTTTTACCAATGCCACCAATGGCGGGGTTACAACTCATCTGCCCGAGGGTTTCCACGTTGTGCGTCAACAGCAGGGTTTTTGCACCCATGCGAGCAGACGCAAGTGCTGCCTCGGTACCGGCATGACCGCCGCCGATGACGATCACTTCAAAACGGGAAGGGAAATCCACCACGCACCTCGTGCCTGTTTTTTGGGGGGAATAGGAAATTGGCGGCAAGTATAGGGACTTCGCCCCCCTGAAAGGAACCTTTTGCGCAAAATTTAACCAGCTGTGGATGGAAGGCGGTTAAAAAAGTAAAAAAGAAAGAAATTTATAAAATCTTTGTTTTTATGTTTATGTTTAGAGAGACAGATATCTGTGGATAAACAGCCACAGCCCTTGATATACGTGATGTACAGAGAATCAAAAGCCTGTGATCAGATAAGCATGAGGGGCTTGGATAACCCGTTTAAGCCTGTGGATTAAATAGCAGGTTACCCACAGTCGCGATTATCCTCAGGTCAGAAGCCCAGTTATCAACTGAGCTGAACGTTGGTTATGCACAGGGCTCCTGCGCTGAATATCTCGGGGGGGAATCAATCAAGACGTGCAGACGCCCTCGGCCATGGAGACCGGTATGAAGAGAGGGCGTCACAGGAGAAAGGAAGCAGGCCCGGGAGGTGGGCCTGCTGGGGAAGGGTATTTACTTGCCGATGCAGAAGCTGGAGAAAATGCGTCCCAGCAGATCGTCGGAGCTGAATGCGCCGGTAATTTCGCCCAAGTATTGCTGGGCCAGTCGCAGATCTTCGGCCAATAACTCGCCGGCGCCTGCAAGCGTCAGTTGAGACCTGCCATGCTCGAGGGAAGCGCTGGCCTTGTTGAGCGCCTCCAGATGACGTCGACGTGCGCTGAAGCTGCTTTCAGAAGTCTGTTGATAACCCATGCAGGCCTTCAAATGCTCACGAAGCAACTCAAGGCCCTCACCGCCAGCCTTGGCGCTCAGGTTGATCGTCACATGACCATCGCTGCTCACTAGCAGACCTACTGGATCACCGCTCAGATCTGCCTTGTTACGAATGAGCGTAACGTTCGACGGATCAGGGCGTTGATCGAGAAATTCCGGCCATAACGCAAATGGATCGGTGGCCTCCGGCGCGGTTGCGTCGACGACCAGCAGAATGCGATCAGCTTCACCGATCGCCTTCAATGCGCGTTCGACGCCGATCCGTTCGACCTGGTCCTGGGTGTCGCGCAGACCAGCAGTATCTACAACGTGCAGGGGCATGCCATCGATGTGGATATGTTCGCGCAGGATGTCCCGCGTCGTACCCGCGATTTCCGTAACGATCGCCGCTTCCCTGCCTGCCAGAGCGTTGAGCAGGCTCGATTTGCCGGCGTTGGGTCGCCCCGCAATCACCACGGTCATGCCGTCCCGCAGCAAGGCGCCCTGACTGGCTTCGCGCACCACTGTGGATAACTGTTGCCTCACGTCATCAAGCATGCGCAAGACGTGGCCATCTGCAAGGAAGTCGATCTCCTCTTCAGGAAAATCAATCGCCGCTTCCACATAGATCCGCAAGCTGATCAGTTGCTCGGTCAAGTTATGCACACGGGTGGAAAAGGCGCCCTGCAGAGATCGCAGCGCATTTCGGGCAGCCTGTGCAGAACTTGCCTCGATCAGATCCGCGATGGCTTCCGCCTGAGCCAGATCGAGCTTGTCGTTGAGGAACGCTCGCTCACTGAACTCTCCCGGACGCGCCAGTCGGCTGCCCAGCTGTACGCAGCGTTGCAGCAACATGTCGAGCACAACGGGTCCGCCATGCCCTTGCAGCTCAAGGACGTCTTCCCCGGTGAAAGAATTCGGACCGGGAAAATAAAGGGCAATCCCTTCATCGATCACCAGGCCTTGCTGGTCGTGGAAGGCTCCGTAATGCGCGTAACGCGGCTGGGGCTGTTTGCCCACGATCTCTTTGGCGCACGTGCTGGCTAACGGACCGGATATACGCACGATGCCCACGCCGCCGCGGCCTTGGGCAGTCGCGATCGCTGCAATGGTTTCACGAGGGACGTTCATGGTCCTGCTCCTGAATAACTGTCAGATAGCAAAACGCCCCACGAGGGGGCGTTCTGATTTACTTATCAACAGGGTAGATCAGGCGGCGGCTTTCTTGGCTTTCGCCTCGATGCTGCGGGTGATGTACCACTGTTGCGTGATGGACAAGGTGTTGTTCACAACCCAGTACAGCACCAGACCTGCAGGGAACCACAGGAAGAAAAAGGTGAAGATGATCGGCATCAGCTTCATCACCTTGGCCTGCATCGGATCCGGCGGTGTCGGGTTCAGTCGCTGCTGAATGAACATCGTCGCACCCATGATGATCGGCAGGATGAAGAACGGATCCTTGATCGACAGGTCGGTTATCCACAGCAGCCAAGGCGCCTGACGCATCTCGACGCTTTCCAGCAGTACCCAGTACAACGAGAGGAATACCGGCATCTGAACAAGAATCGGCAAGCATCCGCCCAGCGGGTTGATCTTCTCCTTCTTGTACAGCTCCATCATCGACTGAGAAAGCTTCTGACGGTCATCGCCATGTTGCTCTTTCAGTGCAGCCAGACGAGGTGCAACAGCACGCATGCGGGCCATCGACTTGTAACTGGCGGCCGACAGAGGGAAGAAAAGCCCTTTGATCAGCATGGTCAGGAAGATGATCGACCAGCCCCAGTTACCCACGATGCTGTGGATATGTTGCAGCAGCCAGAAAATAGGCTGGGCAATGAACCACAGAATGCCGTAGTCGACGGTCAACTCCAGACCTGGGGACAACTCTTTCAGGACAGCCTGACTTTTCGGACCGGCGTACAACGTGGTCGTTGTTTCAGCCTTGGCGCCCGGCGCTACAGTCACTGCCGGGCCGGTAAAACCAATGATGTAATTGCCGGCACTGTCTTTACGCGTGGTGACAGTGTTGTTGTCAGCCTTGTTCGGGATCCAGGCGGTTACGAAATAGTGCTGCAACCAGGCAACCCAGCCACCTTGAACGGTATCTTTAATGGAGCCTTTGTCGATGTCCTTCATCGAAACCTTTTTGTAAGGTTCCGAAGGTGTCCACATGGCAGCACCCAGGTAGGTAGCGGTACCGGTGGCAGTGGTGGACGATGGGTCGGCACTGGCGTCGCGTTTCAGTTGCGCGAACAGATTACCGTTCCAGGCCTGAGCGCTTTGGTTATCGATCAGATAACTGACGGTCAGGTCATACAAGCCGCGTTTGAACGTGAAGCGCTTGATGTAGTTGACGCCGGCATCGCTGAATTTCAGATCCACGACCAGATCATTCTGACCGTCGGCCAGTTGATAACTTTTCTGGGTGGCTGCGTAAACAGGGCGACCGGACGCGCGGGCATCAGGACCATTAACACCTGTCAAACCGCTCTGCGCGAGGAAAACGCGCTCGCCACCGTTATCAAACAACTGAAATGGAATCTCAGGATGGTCCTGACGGCGCGGGTAAAGCGGCAGGCGCAGCTGCACCACATCACCGCCGACCGGGTCGATTTCCAGATTCAGAACGTCCGTCTTCACCTGGATGAGATCTTTGCTGGCAACAACAGGGGTTTCAGCTGGCGCAGCGACTTCTCCGGTGGCACTTGGAACGTCTGCGTTTGCAGCAGTAGAACCTTGTGGAGCATCGGGAATAGCGGATGTATTGGTGTTGGCAGCAACATTCTGAGTCGGCAAGGCTGCCTGACCGTAGTCCTGGTTCCATTTGAGGACACCGACATAGGTCACGATTGCCAGGGCGACGATCAGGATCGTGCGTTTAATATCCATGATTACTCGGCCATCGAAGAGGAACGGGAGGTGGGAGCTGGTGGAACCGGGTCGAAACCACCGGGATTCCACGGATGACAGCGACCTAAGCGACGTAAGGTCAGCCAGCCGCCGCGTACCAGGCCATGATTTTCGATGGCTTCGTACGCGTAGCAGGAGCAACTGGGGTAGAAACGACAGTGACTGGCCATCAGGGGACTAATGGCATAGCGGTAAAACTGGATCGGAACGAGTGCCAGTTTACGCATCAGGACTGTCTACCCCCGCAGTTTCGGTTTTGACTTCTGTTGGCCGGCTGCGCGCCAGACGTTTCCAGAGCTTGCCGAAATGCTGAATCAATTCGGGGTTTTCAATGTCACCCAAGCCTTTACGCGCGACAACGACGATATCCCAACCAACCAGATTGTCCTGGTGGAGGCGAAACGATTCGCGCATCAGGCGCTTCAAGCGATTGCGCTCGACGGAGAGCTTGACGCTCTTTTTACCGATCACCAATCCGAGACGGGGGTGATCAAGGTCGTTATTGCGCACAAGGAGCAGGAGATTTTTCCCCGGAACCTTGCCGGTAGGGGAGTCAAAGACTGCCTTGAAATGCCGGGGTGTCAGCAAACGCTTTTCCCGACTGAAGTCTCGACTCACCACCTGTGCCGATTAATCAAACTGCCAGACGCTTACGGCCTTTGGCGCGACGACGCGACAGAACTGCGCGACCGTTCTTGGTGGCCATGCGAGCACGGAAACCGTGGGTGCGAGCGCGCTTGATAGTGCTGGGTTGGAAAGTACGTTTCATGGCGTGTTACCTGGTTCGTCCACAACGGGCCGGAATGGCCCCCGTTTTAAGAGACCGGGGATTCTAGAGAAAGCAGGCCCGTAGGTCAATTTCCAACCAGCGTTTCCTGCATTTACTTCTTATAGGGATTCCTAGGCTCGCTGCGCAAACCGAACGCAGCCTGAACATGGCATAGACATAGAAATAAAGAAGGAGAGTATTTAAAGCTTTTCTGTAAAGCTTATAAAAGCTTAAGCGCGGCCTATCTGTGGATAACACTCTGAGAGCCCCATCATGCCTGATGTACAGAGAAACTGAACTCTGTCCACAAGCGGTGCGGCGACTGTGCTTCGCAGTCGGAAAACCTGTGGGTGAAAAGGCTATTTATCCACAGGGCGCTTATCCACAGATTTCGACCCCGAGTTATGCAAAGCCCTGAGATCGAGTTATCCACATAGCTTACGGGCGTGCCGTTTGTCGGCTTCCTTTTTGATAAACGCTTGATTTTGAGGTGTCTCTTAGCGTCCTACATGTGGATAAGTCCACGTCGGGTGGTTACAATGGGCGCTTGATTTTGCCTCACCGGCTTTTGAACTTAGGGGATGTCCGTGTCAGTGGAACTTTGGCAGCAGTGCGTAGAGCTATTGCGCGATGAGCTGCCTGCCCAGCAATTCAACACCTGGATCCGTCCGCTACAGGTCGAAGCCGAAGGCGACGAATTGCGTGTCTACGCGCCCAACCGTTTTGTGCTCGATTGGGTCAACGAGAAGTACCTGAGCCGGCTGCTTGAATTGCTGGGTGAGCACGGTCAGGGCATCGCGCCTGCGCTTTCCTTATTAATAGGCAGCAAACGCAGCTCTGCGCCTCGGGCTGCGCCCAACGCACCACTGGCTGCCGCCGCCGCTGCTTCTCAGGCTCACGCCGCGCAGGCCGCCGCGAGCAGCGAAGTCAGCGCCTCTGCGCCGGTCACTGCACCCGTTGTGGCCCCTGCTCCTACCGTTCAAGCCTCTCTGGATGTGGATGACGAGCCTTCGCGCGCAAGCTTCGACCCTATGGCGGGTGCCAGCTCTCAGCAGGCTCCGGCGCGTGCCGAGCAGCGTAATGTTCAGGTTGAAGGCGCGCTCAAGCACACCAGCTACCTGAATCGCACGTTTACCTTCGAGAATTTCGTCGAGGGTAAATCCAACCAGCTGGCTCGTGCGGCCGCCTGGCAGGTAGCGGATAACCCCAAGCATGGCTATAACCCGCTTTTCCTTTATGGCGGTGTTGGCCTGGGTAAAACGCACTTGATGCACGCTGTCGGCAATCATCTGCTCAAGAAGAATCCGAATGCGAAAGTTGTCTATCTGCATTCCGAGCGCTTCGTTGCCGACATGGTCAAGGCGCTGCAGTTAAATGCGATCAACGAATTCAAGCGGTTCTACCGCTCTGTCGACGCATTGCTGATCGACGATATCCAGTTCTTTGCGCGCAAGGAACGTTCTCAGGAAGAGTTTTTCCACACCTTCAACGCGTTGCTGGAGGGTGGTCAGCAGGTGATCCTGACCAGTGACCGTTATCCAAAAGAAATCGAAGGCCTCGAGGAACGTCTGAAATCGCGTTTCGGCTGGGGACTGACGGTTGCTGTGGAACCACCCGAGCTGGAAACTCGCGTAGCGATCCTGATGAAAAAGGCGGATCAGGCGAAGGTCGAACTGCCCCACGACGCAGCGTTTTTCATCGCCCAGCGGATCCGGTCCAACGTGCGTGAGCTCGAGGGTGCGCTCAAGCGCGTCATCGCTCACTCGCACTTCATGGGCCGCGACATCACCATCGAACTGATACGCGAGTCCCTCAAGGACCTGCTGGCGTTGCAAGACAAGCTGGTGAGTGTGGATAACATTCAGCGTACAGTCGCTGAATACTACAAGATCAAGATCTCCGACCTTTTGTCGAAACGTCGTTCGAGATCGGTCGCCCGGCCACGGCAGGTGGCGATGGCATTGTCCAAGGAGTTGACCAACCACAGTCTCCCGGAGATCGGCGATGTGTTTGGCGGCCGCGACCATACCACCGTGCTGCACGCATGCCGCAAGATCAACGAGCTTAAAGAATCCGATGCGGACATCCGCGAGGACTACAAGAACCTGCTGCGTACTTTGACTACGTGATGCCGACGCAGCTTATCAAGGCAAGGGACTAGACCATGCATTTCACCATTCAACGCGAAGCCCTGTTGAAACCCCTGCAACTGGTCGCAGGCGTTGTTGAACGCCGCCAGACCTTGCCGGTTCTGTCGAACGTGCTGTTGGTCGTCGAGGGCCAGCAACTGTCCTTGACGGGTACTGACCTGGAAGTCGAACTGGTAGGTCGTGTCCAACTGGAAGAGCCTGCAGAACCGGGCGAAATCACCGTACCCGCTCGCAAGCTGATGGACATCTGCAAAAGCCTGCCGAACGACGCGCTGATCGACGTCAAAGTCGATGAACAGAAGCTGGTTGTCAAAGCAGGCCGCAGTCGATTCACCCTGTCCACGCTGCCAGCCAACGATTTCCCGACAGTTGAAGAAGGCCCGGGCTCACTGACCTTCAACCTTGTGCAGAGCAAGATGCGTCGTTTGATCGAGCGCACCAGCTTTGCGATGGCTCAGCAGGACGTCCGCTACTACCTCAACGGCATGTTGCTTGAAGTGCAGTCGGGCGTGCTTCGCGCGGTCGCAACCGACGGTCACCGCCTGGCGATGTGTTCAATGGCGGCGGAAATCGAGCAGGCCGATCGTCATCAGGTGATCGTTCCACGTAAGGGTATTCTGGAACTCGCGCGTCTTCTGACTGAGCAGGATGGCCTGGTCAGCATTGTGCTGGGTCAGCATCACATTCGTGCAACGACGGGTGAGTTCACATTTACCTCGAAGCTGGTGGACGGCAAATTCCCGGACTACGAACGTGTGTTGCCTAAAGGCGGCGACAAGCTGGTTGTTGGCGATCGCCAGGCACTGCGCGAAGCGTTCAGCCGCACCGCTATTCTCTCCAACGAGAAATACCGCGGTATTCGCCTGCAACTCGCAAGCGGTCAGCTGAAGATTCAGGCGAACAACCCTGAACAGGAAGAAGCGGAAGAAGAAATCAGCGTCGATTACAACGGCAGTTCTCTGGAGATCGGCTTCAACGTCAGCTACCTGCTGGACGTATTGGGCGTCATGACCACCGAGCAAGTGCGTTTGATTTTGTCCGACTCGAACAGCAGCGCGTTGGTGCAGGAATCCGGCAACGACGATTCGGCTTATGTTGTCATGCCGATGCGCCTGTAATCAGCAGCCAATAGATGTCTCTTAGTCGCGTCTCGGTCACCGGGGTGCGCAATCTGCAACCGGTGACCTTCTCTCCTTCTCCCCGCATCAACATCCTTTATGGCGCCAATGGCAGTGGTAAAACCAGTGTCCTTGAAGCCATACATCTGCTTGGTCTCGCCAGATCATTTCGAAGCGTGCGGCTGCAACCTGTCATTCAATATGAGCAACCCGCGTGCACGGTATTTGGACAGGTCGAGTTAGCTGAAGGTGGGCATAGCAGCCTCGGAATCTCGCGTGATCGCCAAGGCGAGTTTCAAATCCGCATCGATGGTCAAAGCGCAAAGAGCGCAGCGCAGCTTGCGGAAACCCTGCCACTTCAGTTGATCAATCCTGACAGCTTCCGACTGCTGGAAGGCGCGCCGAAGATTCGTCGGCAATTCCTGGATTGGGGAGTGTTCCACGTGGAACCTCGATTTATGGCCACTTGGCAGCGCTTGCAGAAGGCCCTGAGGCAGCGAAACTCGTGGCTTCGACATGGTACACTTGACGTCGCTTCACAAGCTGCGTGGGACCGAGAACTGTGTTTGGCGAGCGATGAGATCGACGAGTTTCGGCGCGCGTACATCAAAGCACTCAAGCCGGTTTTTGAGCAAACCCTTAGCGAGTTAGTCCAGCTCGAGGGCTTGACCCTTAGTTACTACCGCGGCTGGGACAAAGAGAAAGATCTCGGCTCGGTGCTCGCTTCGTCTCTTCATCGGGACCAGCAGATCGGCCATACCCAAGCGGGACCCCAACGGGCTGATTTGCGGCTGCGGCTCGGCGGTCACAACGCAGCGGATATTCTGTCGCGCGGACAGCAGAAACTGGTGGTCTGCGCGCTACGTATTGCCCAAGGCCATTTAGTGAGCCAGGCCCGTCGCGGCCAATGTATTTATCTCGTCGACGATCTGCCTTCAGAACTCGACGAGCACCACCGCAGCGCACTATGTCGCTTGCTGGAAGAATTACGCTGCCAGGTGTTCATCACCTGTGTAGATCATGAATTGTTGAGGGAAGGCTGGCAGACGGATACGCCGGTTGCTTTGTTCCACGTGGAACACGGCTGTATCACCCAGACCCACGACCATCGGGAGTGAATGCATGAGCGAAAATCAAACGTACGACTCGTCCAGCATTAAGGTGCTGAAAGGACTTGATGCCGTACGCAAGCGTCCCGGTATGTACATCGGCGATACGGACGATGGCAGCGGTCTCCACCACATGGTTTTTGAAGTGGTGGATAACTCGATTGATGAGGCGCTCGCAGGTCACTGCGATGACATCAGCATCATTATCCATCCGGACGAGTCGATCACCGTACGCGACAACGGTCGCGGCATTCCGGTGGATGTGCATAAAGAAGAAGGCGTTTCGGCAGCAGAAGTCATCATGACGGTCCTGCACGCTGGCGGTAAGTTCGACGACAACTCGTACAAGGTGTCTGGCGGTCTTCACGGCGTCGGCGTTTCTGTTGTGAACGCCCTGTCGGAAGAGCTGAAACTGACGGTGCGTCGTAGCGGAAAAATCTGGGAGCAGACCTACGTTCACGGTGTTCCACAGGAACCGATGAAAATTGTGGGTGACAGCGACACCACAGGCACGCAGATCCACTTCAAGCCATCTGCCGACACCTTCAAGAATATTCACTTCAGCTGGGACATTCTGGCGAAGCGTATTCGCGAACTTTCCTTCCTGAACTCCGGCGTGGGCATCGTTCTCAAGGACGAGCGCAGCGGTAAGGAAGAGCTGTTCAAGTATGAAGGCGGGTTGCGCGCTTTTGTCGAATACCTCAACACCAACAAGACTGCGGTCAACCAGGTATTCCACTTCAACGTTCAGCGTGACGATGGCGTGGGCGTCGAGATCGCTCTGCAATGGAATGACAGCTTCAACGAAAACCTGTTGTGCTTCACGAACAACATTCCTCAGCGCGACGGCGGTACTCACCTCGTTGGTTTCCGTTCGGCGCTGACTCGCAACCTGAACAACTACATCGAGCAGGAAGGTCTGGCGAAGAAGCATAAAGTCGCCACCACCGGTGACGATGCCCGTGAAGGCCTGACCGCTATCATTTCGGTCAAGGTGCCAGATCCGAAATTCAGTTCCCAGACCAAAGACAAACTGGTCTCGTCCGAAGTGAAGACCGCAGTTGAACAGGAGATGGGTAAATACTTCTCTGACTTCCTGCTGGAAAATCCGAACGAAGCCAAGGCCGTCGTGGGCAAGATGATCGACGCCGCCCGCGCCCGTGAAGCGGCTCGCAAGGCGCGCGAGATGACACGCCGCAAGGGCGCTCTGGATATCGCCGGCCTGCCGGGGAAACTGGCTGACTGCCAGGAGAAAGACCCTGCCCTTTCTGAGCTGTATCTCGTGGAAGGTGACTCTGCTGGCGGTTCGGCCAAGCAGGGACGCAACCGCAAGACTCAGGCGATCCTGCCGCTCAAGGGCAAGATCCTGAACGTTGAGAAAGCCCGTTTCGACAAGATGATTTCCTCGCAGGAAGTCGGCACGTTGATCACTGCGCTCGGCTGCGGTATTGGCCGCGAAGAGTACAACATCGACAAACTGCGTTATCACAACATCATCATCATGACGGATGCTGACGTCGACGGTTCGCACATTCGTACCCTGTTGCTGACCTTCTTCTTCCGTCAATTGCCGGAGCTGGTTGAGCGCGGCTACATCTACATCGCTCAGCCGCCTTTGTACAAAGTCAAAAAGGGCAAGCAAGAGCAGTACATCAAAGACGACGACGCCATGGAAGAGTACATGACGCAGTCGGCTCTGGAAGATGCGAGCCTGCACCTGAACGAGTCCGCCCCTGGTATTTCTGGCGCCGCTTTGGAGAAACTGGTCAACGATTTCCGGATGGTGATGAAAACGCTCAAGCGTCTGTCTCGCCTGTATCCGCAGGAGCTGACCGAGCATTTCGTGTACCTGCCACCGGTGGCCATGGAGCAACTGTCAGACCACGCTGCGATGCAGGACTGGCTCGCCAAGTTTGACGAGCGTCTGCGCGTCGGCGAGAAGTCCGGTCTGGTATACAAGGCCAGCCTGCGTGAAGACCGTGAGCGGAATGTCTGGTTGCCAGAGGTCGAATTGATCTCCCATGGCTTGTCGAACTACGTAACGTTCAACCGTGACTTCTTCGGCAGCAATGACTACAAAACAGTCACTGCCTTGGGCGCTCAGATCAGTACCCTGCTGGAGGAAGGCGCTTACGTTCAGCGTGGCGAGCGCAAGAAACCAGTGACCGAGTTCAAGGAAGCGCTGGCCTGGCTGATGGCGGAAAGTACCAAGCGCCACACCATCCAGCGCTATAAAGGACTGGGCGAAATGAACCCGGATCAGCTGTGGGAAACCACTATGGACCCGACTGTTCGTCGTATGCTCAAGGTCACGATCGAGGACGCTATCGCAGCGGACCAGATCTTCAACACCTTGATGGGAGATGCAGTCGAGCCACGTCGCGACTTCATCGAAGCCAACGCATTGGCGGTTTCTAACCTGGATTTCTGATCCCGGATGCGTCAACAAAAGCCCCGAATGACTCGCGTCATTCGGGGCTTTTTTGTTGTGGACTGACTAAACCGGCGTGTTGGCCGGCTTTGCGCCAGGCATCAAATCACCCTTCCTGGCCCAACGTTTCCCCCACTGAATTCCCCGCAATTCGACGAAGTGGTAGGTCAATGCAGAGAGGGCAATGATGACGACGAGCAAGGCTACCAACAGCAGGTTGTCCAGGATCGGGTTATTGAACGACAGGTAAGGCCCAGGCCCTTCGGTGGGGTAAGTCACCCAGGATTGCCCGGTGAACTTCCCAACCATGAGAAGGCTCAACGTGGCAGTAAACAGAATCATCGCGTGCGTCATGTAGATCGAGTAAGACAGCGTGCCCAGTTGCTCAAAGGCCCTTGCTTTCAATGCCTTCGACAAAAGACCTCCTTCGAACGAAAACATCAGAATCACGGCACAGAACAGCAGAGTCAGCATGATCTGTTTCTGTGGCAGATCTGAAACCATGGCGATGGCCACAAGTGTGATCCCGGTGGCTTCAGCCACGGTGTACAACCATGCGGAGCCCCTCCACGCCTGAATCATCAGGTAGATTTGGTAGGTCATGACGCCGGCAAAAAAACAGGAGAGTCCTTGCAGAACCGGTTCGGCCAAAGGCGCAATGCCCAAGAACAGCATGGCCGTTGCGATGAATGACATCAAAGCGAAAATCTTGAGCGCTGCTGCGGATGAGAACAGCAGAATGCCGGCGAAGATCATGTAGATGTAATACTCGACGCTGATGCTCCACGCCGGGAAGTTGAAGGACTGCGGATTGAAGCCCGGCCACCATGATTGCAAGAGCAATAGGTTTGGAATGATCTCCTGCGGCGCCCGCTGCCCTGTAAAGCTGCCCTGATTGAACGAAAGCCCTGAATGTTCGGCTGCCAGTTTGACGCACTCGAGGCCGATAGCGAGCCCAAGCACAAAGACATGCAAGGGATAGAGCCGCATGGTTCGCGTTATGAAAAATTGCCGAAACTGCCCGTTCGCTTGCAGCCGTCGACCGTATGTGTGACACATGACGAAGCCGCTGAGTACAAAGAAGAAGCTGACCAGATAATGAGCATTGCGAAAGAATGCCCACTCGCCGAAGCTTTGTGAAATGTGCACATGGTAGATCGCGACGCTCAGCGCACACAGCCCGCGGAAACTGTCCAGCACCTGGAACCTCTTCATGCCTGCTTCCTTCCCTGCAATATCCTGTTGGGTTTTGGCACAGCTTTTCGTCAATGAGCCTTCATGCGGTGCCCTTCCCTGCTCCCACCCGAAACGCCGTCAACCCGTTGAGCCGTGATGCGAAATACGCTGCAAAAACCTGCCATCCGACATCGCAGGTTGTTCAATGAATGGCGCGGCAAGGCGGTTCAACAGTATGGGTGCCGCTGGCCACTGGATTACCGTGAAAACCCATCACGCTGTTGCCGCAAGCATCTGGATCAGATTGAAGTTATTGTTTCGTCTGGAGGTCCGGACCCAACATACTCAAACTGCCTCCCGCGATCAGGGCAGTGACGTTTTGATCCATTGACCGCTGTGATGCTGCTCGTCCTGACAACGCGCCACATCGAAACCGTGTTTCGACCTTGAAACGATACACCCGAGGTATGGCCCGTCTAATTGCCATCGGTAATCGGCAGGTGAAGAACTTGCCAGCCAATAATTTGACCGACGTCGCTGATCGATAGATTTTGAAATATCAGCGTCGTCCCCGTCCGCTAAGTGTGGAAGTCGACATGCCCGACGATTCGAGACGTCAGAACTTGAGAGACACGGTTGAAGGCATGCGCCTTGAAGGACCGGATGCAGCGCAGTGGCGTGAATGGGGGCCCTATCTCAGTGATCGTCAGTGGGGCACCGTTCGCGAGGACTACAGTCCGGACGGCAATGCCTGGGATTACTTCCCACACGATCATGCGCGCAGCCGGGCCTATCGATGGGGCGAAGACGGGCTAGCCGGTTTCTCGGATAAATCGCAACACTGGTGCATCGCGCTGGGGCTATGGAACGGCCGCGACGCGATCCTCAAAGAGCGACTGTTCGGACTCAACAATGCCGAGGGGAATCATGGGGAAGATGTGAAGGAGCTGTATTTTCACGTCGACTGCCTGCCCAGCCATGCTTATATGAGGATGCTCTACAAATACCCGCACGCGGCATTTCCCTACGCCGACCTCGTGGAGGAAAACGCCCGCAGGGGGTTGAACGATCCAGAGTATGAAGTGCTCGATACCGGCGTATTCAATGACAATCACTATTTCGATATCAGCATCGAGTACGCCAAGCACACCGCTGACGATATTTTCATGCGCGTGACGGTGGTCAATCGGTCCGACTGCGCTGCAAGCCTCCACGTCTTACCGCAGATCTGGGCGCGCGATGTATGGAGTTGGAATCCCGAAGCATGTGAGCGCCCTACCCTTACACTGGACGAAACCCGAATCATTGCGCGCCATCCTCGTGAGGCGGAAAAAGAAGTCACGGCCTGGGGGCGCGAGGCGTGTGAGTGGTTGTTCTGTGAGAACGCCACCAACATGCCCAGACTTTTCGGCAAGCCCGCCGATGGCCCGTTCAAGGACGGCATAAACGAACACCTCGTGGGAGCCGATCCCCAGGCCGTCCGGCGTGATGCTGGGACCAAGGCTGCGGCGCACTTCGTCCTGAATCTGGCCGGGGGAGAATCGCAGGCGGTGTATCTTCGCTTCGCCCCCGTCGGCTCGCCCCACGTCAACGCCAAGGCATTGTTTGAACAACGTCGCGCTGAAGCAGACGAGTATTTCGGCGCGCTGCAACACGGTCTTCAAGATGATGACGCCCGCAACGTTCAACGTCAGGCGCTGGCCGGATTGCTGTGGTCCAAGCAGCTGTATCACTTCGACGTCAAAGCCTGGCTTGAAGGTGATGCAACTCACGATCCTGTCCCCGCTCAGCGCGCCGATGTCCGTAACAGCCAATGGCGGCATCTGTGCAACTTCGACATCGTGTCGATGCCGGACAAATGGGAATACCCGTGGTATGCGTCATGGGATCTGGCATTTCAGGCGGTTGCCTTTGCGCTGATCGATCCAGATTTCGCCAAGGAACAGTTGCTGCTATTGGTCAAAGATCGCTTCATGCACCCAAACGGGCAACTGCCCGCTTATGAGTGGCGCTTCGACGATGCCAACCCGCCGGTGCACGCATGGGCCTGCTGGCGGGTCTATCAGATGGAAAAAGCCCAGCGGGGCCAAGGCGACCTGGCTTTCCTGGAAAGGGTTTTCCACAAGCTGCTGCTGAATTTTTCCTGGTGGGTGAATCGCAAGGACACGGAAGGCCACAATATATTTCAGGGCGGCTTCCTCGGGCTCGACAACATCGGACTGTTTGATCGTTCTGCCGCCCTCGCCCCGGGCTATCAGCTCGATCAGGCAGACGGCACCGCGTGGGTCGCCGCGTACGCGCTGGATCTGATGAGGATCGCGCTGGAGCTGGCGCAGCATAATGAAGCGTATGTGGATATCTCGGTGAAGTTTTTCGAGCACTTCCTGTACATCGCGGGCGCGATCAATCAGGTTGACGATCAAGACGTCGCAGGCCTTTGGGACGATCAGGACGGCTTCTTTTATGACGTACTGCATCGCCCAGACGGACTGCGTGAGTCAGTGCGACTGCGCTCTTTTGTCGGGCTCATCCCGTTATTCGCTGTTCGCGTGCTCGAACAGCGGGAACATGAGGGGTTGAACGGGCTGCGCGAGCGACTGCTGGGGTTCCTGCAACATCGACCGGATCTCGCCGCACTGGTCTCTCGGTGGACAGAACCCGGCAAGGGCAACCGGTTACTGCTCGCCCTGCTGCGTGGTCAGCGGACCAAGGATCTGGTCAGGCGCATGCTCGATGAGACCGAGTTTCTCTCGACCTTCGGCGTGCGTTCGCTCTCGCGGCATTATGCCGATCAGCCGTTCAGCATGCACATTAACGGCAACACCCTGTGCGCCGACTACGAACCCGCGGAGTCCGACTCCCGACTGTTTGGCGGGAACTCCAATTGGCGCGGCCCGGTCTGGATGCCGCTGAACTACATGCTGATCGAGTCATTGCGTGAGTTTCATCGCTATTACGATACGAATTTCTCTGTGGAATACCCCACTGGCTCAGGTTATCTGGCCTCGCTGGGAGAAGTGGCCGACGGACTGACCCTACGCATTTGTAGGCTCTTTCTTCGTGATGAGCAGGGAAACCGTCCGTCAATGGCCGGTTATCCACAGCTAGAACTGGACCCGGACAGCCGGGACCTGGTGCTGTTTCACGAGTACTTCCATGGAGAAAATGGCCGGGGTCTGGGAGCGTCTCATCAGACTGGCTGGAGTGCGCTGGTCGCGTTGCTGCTGCAACCGAAGGAATAAGCCAGGCGGTCGGTCTGGCGATGTGTTTACCCACAGGACAGAAACGGGTTCAAGGAGCTGTAACCGATGTCGTTTCGCAGATATCAGAAAGTGCTGGGCATCCCTCGTGTGATGTCTGCAACGCTGTTCATGTTCGTCGCAGGCTTGCCGCTTACGATCATGACTCTCACCCTGAGCCTTCAGGTGCTCAATGAAATGGGCCGCAGTTACTTCGATGCGGGGCTGGTCGGCACCGCCACTGCATTAGGATTCGCAGTGGGCTCGCCGTTGTTGGGCCGCATGATGGACCGTCACGGTCTTCGTCCTGTGGTTGCGGTTTGCGGAACGGTGTCCACTGCTGCGTGGGTCATGCTGCCTCTGGTGGATTTCACGCTGTTCGTGGCACTGGCATTCGCTGCCGGCATGTTCACCGTGCCGACCGGGTCGCTGTCCCGGCAGTTCATCGCCAGCCTGGTGCCGGAAGATTACCGCCGGCCCGCGTACTCGCTCAACACGATGCTCATGGAGCTCTCATTCGTGATTACGCCCGCCGTGGGCATTCTGTTGATCACGCAATACTCAGCGACCTCGATGCTGGTGGGTATCGGCGTATGGCGAGCGTTGTCCTACGTCGCGCTTTATCTGTTGAATTGGCCGATACGCAATCCCCATGAAGCGGTTGCAGCTGAAGAATCGGTCAAGTTGAAATGGCGGGAGTGGATGAGTGCCCGGTTGATCGGTGTCTTGCTGGTGAGCTCCGGGGCGCTGTTCGTGCTGTTCGGCACAGAGCTGGCCTTGATTGCGGTGCTGCGCGAAAACGGGGAAATTGCGTTCACCGGCTATGTCATCGCCGCCACCTCAATCGCCTCGATCGCCGGTGGCTTCGTCCACGGTATCGTTCACCGCTCCTGGTCATTGACGCGACTGGCCGTGACCATGAGCGTGTTGCTGCTGCCTGTGGCGTTCTTCGACCATGTCTGGTGGTGGCTATTGCTGGCGCTGCTGCCGACTAACCTGCTGTGTACGCCAACCCTCGCTGCGAGCTCTGAAGCGGTCGCTGAGCTGGCGCCTCCCAGCGTGCGAGGTCAGGTGATGGGGCTGCAAGACTCGGCCAACCGAATGGGACAGACGTTGTCCATGCCGCTGGTAGGTTTCGCGATCGACAACGTGTCGCCATCGATGGGGTTTGTCGCCGCAGCCTGCGGAGGATTGGTGCTGATCGGAATTGCGACGCTGTGCAGCGTTCGCCAGGCAAGCGCTCACGCATAAAAAATCGGTCTTGACCAAGAAGGCTCAAGACCGATGTTTTCAGCGAATCAAACGTCAGCTCAAAAAAACTTATGCACGTTTAAGGTCCGTTTGTCGCTGTCAGAAATAAGTAATAGAAATAATGACTTAGCGCGGATTCTCAAAAATCTCACACATTTGGTGCACAGGTTATCCACAATTCACACGGGTGATTTTTCCGGTACGGCTGCCGGTGTCACGGGTGAGCCCAATGCCTTCTGCGTTTCTTCGTTCCATACGGCTACTCGGTCATTAAGCGCAGCGATTGCGCGTGGACCGGTGCCTTCGGCGTACATCGGCTCGCCGATAACGACTTCGATGGTGCCCGGCTTCTTGGCCCAGCCCTCTTTTGGCCAGTATCTACCCGCGTTGTGTGCCACTGGCAGCACCGGGAGCTCTGCGTTGACCGCCATTGCAGATCCGCTGCGTGAGAATTTGCCGATCTGGCCATAGGGAACGCGTGTTCCCTCAGGAAAAATCAGCACCCAGACGCCATCTTTCAGCAATTCATCGCCCTTTTTGGCGACCACTTTAAGCGCGGCTTTTGGGTTGTTGCGATCGATGGCGATCGGACGCAGCATCGCCATGGCCCACCCAAAGAACGGCACGTACAACAATTCGCGTTTGAGCACCTGGCTCAAAGGCTGGAAATGCGCCGAAAGGAAAAACGTTTCCCACGTGCTCTGATGGTTCGAAACAATGATGCAGGGCGTCTTGGGGACGTTTTCCTGGCCGGTGACATTGACTCGGATGTTGAGCAGCACCTTGGTAAGCCATACCGCGCAGCGACACCAATAGACATTGATGAAGCGATAACGAATGCGGAAAGGCAGGAAAGGCGCGACGAAGAAGCTCAACGAACACCACAGCAGGGCGCTGGTGCCCAGCAGCAGGTAAAAGAAGAAAATCCTGATGGCCTGCACTATCGACATAGCTGCTTTTACCGTTACGGGCGTTGCCCGGATGTAGCGCACCGTAGACCGACGATCAGTCGGTGGACGTGGCGCTTTTGTGGATAAGTTCTGCGGCAACTGCCGCCAGATCGTCAAAAATCAACGTTCCCGCAGGCAGCGGACCGCCTCGCGTCTTCTGACCTTTGCCCGTTATGACCAGAACGGGCTGAGAGTCGACGGCCGCCGCCGCCTCCAGGTCACCCTTGCTGTCACCGACGAACCAGAGGCTGCGTAATGCGACGCCGTAATGATCGGCGATGGTCTTCAACATGCCCGGCCGAGGTTTGCGGCAATCGCACCCCTGGTCAGGGCCATGTGGACAGAAGACGATCAGACCGACCTCGCCGCCCTGCTCCGCCACCAGTTCGCGCAAACGCGCGTGCATGGCATCGAGAGTGGCCAGGTCGTAGTAACCGCGAGCGATGCCGGACTGGTTGGTGGCCACTGCCACCGTCCAGCCGGCTTTGCTCAATTGCGCGATTGCGTCGATCGAGCCGGGAATCGGAATCCACTCCTGCACCGACTTGATGTAAGCGTCGGAGTCTTCGTTGATCACCCCGTCCCGATCGAGAATCACCAGTTTCAAATCTGTTCTCCTGCCTCAGCGGCTCAACCCAGAAGGGAAATGTCAGCGACGCCGAGGAACAGATTACGCAGACGTGCCAGCAACGCATAACGGTTGGCTCTCACGCTTGCATCTTCCGCGTTGACCATTACAGCCTCAAAGAACGCATCGACAGGCTCGCGCAATGCAGCCAGGCGTGCCAGCGCTTCGTTGTACTGACGGCCTGCGGACATCGGCGCCACGGCCTGGTCAGCCTGCTGAATCGCCGAATACAGTGAGAACTCGTTGGCGTTGTCGAAATACTTTGGCTCGACGGTCTGGGCAATGTTGCCTTCGGCCTTGCTCAGCAGGTTCGACACACGCTTGTTCACCGCGGCCAGTGCAGCGGCCTCAGGCAACTTGCGGAACGCCTGAACGGCTTGCACGCGCTGATCGAAATCCAGCGCCGAACCTGGCTGCAGGGCACGCACCGAGAGGTACACCGACACGTCGACGCCTTCGTCTTCGTAACGCGCACGCAGGCGGTCGAAGATGAATTCCAGGACTTGCTCGGCCAGACCGGCTGATTTCACCTTTGCACCGAACTGGGTGACGGCGAATTGCACGGTCTTGATCAGATCCAGGTCCAGCTTCTTCTCGATCAGAATACGCAGAATGCCCAACGCTGCACGACGCAGGGCATACGGGTCTTTGCTGCCGGTTGGAAGCATGCCGATGCCGAAGATACCGACCAGCGTGTCGAGCTTGTCAGCGATGGCTACCGCCGCGCCCGTCAATGTGGATGGCAGTTCAGCGCCTGCACCGCGCGGCATGTATTGCTCGTTCAGCGCGAGTGCGACGTCCTGTGGCTCGCCGTCTGCCAGCGCGTAGTAGTAACCCGCCACGCCTTGCATTTCCGGGAACTCGCCGACCATTTCGGTCGCCAGGTCGCATTTGGACAGCAGGCCCGCACGGCCGGCACGCTGAGCGTCGCCGCCAATGCGGGGTGCGATGAACGCGGCCAGTCGGGAAACCCGCTCGGCTTTGTCGAACACGGTGCCCAGTTGCGCCTGGAACACGACGTTCTGCAGACGCTGGTTGAAGGTCTCCAGTTTCTGCTTCTTGTCCTGCTTGAAGAAGAACTCGGCATCGGTCAGACGAGGACGAACGACTTTCTCGTTGCCCAGGACGATCTGCGAGGGATCCTTGCTCTCGATGTTGGCGACCGTGATGAAGCGCGGCAACAGCTTGCCTTCGGCGTCCAGCAGGCAGAAATACTTCTGGTTGTCCTGCATGGTGGTGATCAGGGCTTCTTGCGGCACTTCAAGGAAACGCTCCTCGAACGAGCACACCAGCGGCACGGGCCACTCGACCAGCGCGGTCACTTCGTCGAGCAATGCCGGCGGCACGATTGCGGTGCCTTCGTGCTGAGTCGCCAACTCGTCGATGCGCTTGCTGATCAGCTGACGACGCTCGTTGAAATCCGCGAGCACGTGGGCGGCACGCAGGTCGCTGACGTAGCTTGCAGGAGAAGTGATGCGCACGCTTTCCGGATGATGGAAGCGGTGACCGCGCGATTCACGACCCGCTGTCTGAGCGAGGATCGTGCAGTCGATGACCTGTTCGCCGAACAGCATTACCAGCCACTGGGTCGGACGCACGAACTCTTCCTTGCGCGCACCCCAGCGCATGCGCTTGGGAATCGGCAGATCGTTCAACGAGTCTTCGACGATGGTCGGCAACAGACTGGCGGTCGGCTTGCCAGCGATGCTCTGGCTGTAGCGCAGTTTCGGGCCGCTCTGGTCGATTTCGCTCAGGTCGACGCCGCACTTCTTGGCAAAGCCCAGTGCCGCTTGGGTCGGATTGCCGTCGGCGTCGAATGCAGCCTGACGCGGCGGGCCGTCCAGGTTGACGCTGCGATCGGGCTGTTGGGTCGCAAGCTCGGTGATCAACACGGCCAGACGACGCGGTGCTGCGTAAACCTGCTTGGCGCTGTAAGTCAGGCCAGCGGCCTGCAGGCCCTTCTCGATACCGGCCAGGAATGCTTCGGCCAAGGTATTCAGGGCCTTGGGTGGCAGTTCTTCGGTGCCCAGTTCAACCAGGAAATCTTGAGCACTCATTGTGCAGCCTCCAGCTTAGCCAACACTTCATCGCGAATATCGGGTGCGGCCATCGGGAAGCCAAGTCGGGCCCGGGCCATCAGGTACGCCTGAGCCACGGAACGGGCCAGGGTGCGTACGCGCAGGATGTATTGCTGACGCGCCGTCACGGAGATCGCGCGGCGGGCATCGAGCAGGTTGAAGGTGTGCGAGGCCTTGAGGACCATTTCGTAGCTCGGCAATGGCAGCTCGGCTTCGATCAGGCGTACCGCTTCGCTTTCATAGAAATCGAATAGCTCGAACAGTTTGTCGACATTGGCGTGCTCGAAGTTGTAGGTCGATTGCTCCACCTCGTTCTGGTGGAACACATCGCCGTAGGTGACTTTGCCGAACGGGCCGTCTGTCCAGACCAGGTCATAGACCGATTCCACGCCCTGCAGATACATCGCCAGACGCTCGAGGCCGTAGGTGATTTCGCCGGTCACCGGATAGCACTCGATGCCGCCCACTTGCTGGAAGTAGGTGAACTGCGAGACTTCCATGCCGTTGAGCCAGATCTCCCAACCCAGGCCCCAGGCGCCAAGGGTCGGCGATTCCCAGTTGTCCTCGACGAAGCGCACATCGTGCACCAGCGGATCCAGACCCACGTGCTTCAACGAGCCGAGATACAGCTCTTGAAAGTTGTCCGGGTTCGGCTTGAGGACGACTTGAAACTGGTAGTAATGCTGCAGACGGTTGGGGTTTTCGCCGTAACGGCCATCGGTAGGACGACGGCTCGGTTGTACGTAGGCTGCGTTCCAGGTTTCCGGGCCGACGGCGCGCAGAAACGTGGCAGTGTGGAAAGTGCCGGCGCCCACTTCCATATCGTAGGGCTGAAGTACCACACAACCTTGCTCAGCCCAGTATTGCTGGAGGGCGAGGATCAAGTCTTGGAAGGTACGCACGGCTGGCGTAGGCTGGCTCACGAAATTCACCTGTACTGGGGGGCTGCGATTTAAAGAGCGGGAGTATACCCGATTCAGCAGCGCCTCCACCCTTGGGAGCCCTATGCCACGCTGCTTTTGGTGCAACGAAGATCCGCTTTACATGGACTATCACGATCAGGAGTGGGGCGTGCCACTGCGCGACGCGCAGATGCTGTTCGAGTTTCTATTGCTCGAAGGGTTCCAGGCCGGCCTGTCGTGGATCACGATCCTGAGGAAGCGGGAGCGATACCGTGAGGTGATGTTCGACTTCGACGTTAAGCGCATCGCCGCCATGACCGATGCCGAGATCGAAACGCTAATGCAAGAGCCTGGCATCGTGCGTAACCGCCTGAAACTCAACGGTGCGCGCAAAAATGCCCAGGCCTGGTTACGGCTCGAGGATCCGGTGGCGTTCGTCTGGTCCTTCGTCGGCGGCCAGCCCCGGATCAACCATTTCAAGGACCGCAGTGACGTGCCTGCTATCACACCGGAAGCCGAAGCGATGAGCAAAGCCCTCAAAAAGGCCGGCTTCACCTTCGTCGGCCCCACCATCTGCTACGCCTACATGCAGGCCACCGGCATGGTCATGGACCACACGGTGGATTGCGACCGATACGCCGATCTGGCGGGGTAATGAACAGACTTCTTCTGGGCTGTGTATCTGACGCTTGAAACCGGTTTTTCGGTTGACCGGTTTCTGGGGCGCAATCAAGGAAATCTCTTTCCCCAAAGGCGCTTCACCCCTAGATAGATGGCCACGGTCGAGAACGCATTCGTCAAGCCTACGGTAAGTACCGTTTGCATGGGCAGTGCACCACGCTCATCTATGAGATGTTCGTAGGGCAGAAACTTAAGCAATGCCCAGAATATACCCAACACAAACAGTGCTTTGATCATCCGAAGCATTGTTGCGTAGACAAGGACATTAGCCAGCCGAGGACGGTTTTCCTGGGGGGTATTGCGGTGTATAAACTTCGCATGCATTGCCTTTATCACGCTGTAGATAATGATGCTAAACGACAGGTTGATCAAAAACGCCAAGTAGTCGCGTGTCACTTCGAAAGCCTCTGATATTTGATCACCATTAAAAAACGTTGAGATGATCATCGCGTCTTCGAGTGAAATATAACGATCAACCAAGCAATCGGAAAATTGATGCGAAAACATCGCGAGTGCTGCGAACAACCCTGACAGTAGCAGGAATTTCCCCGCTGATTTAACGACAGCTTCGATCATGAGAAATGACCTCTATCGCTCCGTAAGTCATCAGACTGTTCGTACCGGGAATTGGCGTCTTTGGGGTTTGGAGCAGCGTGTTTCGCATCGTCGCGTAGTCGCCATCATTGGGTAGGGTTATGCAGCCCTCTGAAATTCTGCCAGGGTGCAGCCGAAAGTATCCCCGTCGGATTCCGTCAATCCACGTCCAGTCATCAATCTTTTCATCGGCTCGATATAACGCGAACCACTCGTCGTGAGTAAATTTGGCATCCCTCATGACGCGGTTGTACATGTCTTTCAAACCAGTTTGTATTCTTGATGAAACGCTGCCTTCGGCTCGGTCGACGATCCAGTATTTACCTGGCGGTATTGGACCTCCGTTTGGAATGGCGCGACATCCACCGCGGTTCCTGTACATACCTTTTCCAGAGAATGCCTGAAATGTACCAAGCTCCGGAAAAGTCAAATCACCGAACAGCGCGTCCTTCATAAAAAAATGACCTTCCATTGCCACGATTGCTTGCTCCCTGCATGTGTTTTTGAGATTTCAGGCTTGATTAGTTATTTGCCGATGTCTTTTGTATTCCCGTTTGCATGCTTCCTTGCATCAGCATTTGGGAGTCAGCGAGAGTCTGGGGATCGATGGTGCACGGAGACAATCAGAGAATTCCGCTGGTCCTGTAGTCGTATTCCGTGTCATGGGCTGTCAGCCCGATTCTTCATACCGAGCTTAGGGGTTGACGCGTGTCTGTAGGGCGCGGGTGCCCGTGATTGCGGTGGATTGGCACCATTGAGGTTGCCGGTGGGTAATTGAGGGCGGACAAGCGCGGTCTTGCAATAGGGCTGCAACTCCCCTCATGAGGGCAACTGACGGTTACAATGCCTGCCTCATCGATTCAGGAGTGATCTGTGGATAAGTTCAAAGGCGCCATGATGGTTGGGGCGTTGCGACTGTTTGCGCTGCTGCCGTGGCGCGCCGTGCAATGGGTTGGCACCGGCATTGGCTGGCTGATGTGGAAACTGCCCAACCGTTCTCGCGAGGTCGCGCGGATTAATCTTTCCAAATGCTTTCCCGAGTTGAGCTCCACCGAGCTCGAGGCTTTGGTCGGCCGTAGCTTGATGGACATCGGCAAGACGCTGACTGAAAGCGCCTGCGCCTGGATCTGGCCTGCTCAGAAATCGATCAATCTGGTGCGCGAAGTCGAAGGCCTGCAGGTGCTGAAGGACGCACTGGCGTCCGGCAAAGGCGTTGTGGGTATCACCAGCCACTTGGGGAACTGGGAAGTGCTGAACCACTTCTATTGCAGCCAGTGCAAGCCGATCATTTTCTATCGTCCGCCCAAGCTCAAAGCCGTCGATGAATTGTTGCGTAAGCAGCGCGTGCAGCTGGGCAATCGCGTCGCGGCGTCGACCAAGGAAGGCATCCTCAGTGTCATCAAGGAAGTGCGCAAAGGCGGCTCGGTCGGGATTCCTGCTGATCCTGAGCCTGCTGAATCTGCCGGTGTATTCGTGCCGTTTTGCGGGACCATGGCACTGACGAGCAAATTCGTCCCCAACATGCTGGCAGGCGGCAAGGCCGTCGGCGTCTTCCTGCATGCCATGCGCCTGGACGATGGCTCGGGCTATAAAGTGGTGCTGGAGGCTGCGCCTGAAGACATGTACAGCACCGACACCGAAACCTCGGCCGCGGCGATGAGCAAGGTGGTGGAGAAATATGTGCGGGCGTATCCGAGCCAGTACATGTGGACCATGAAGCGCTTCAAGAAGCGGCCCGAGGGCGAGAAGCGCTGGTATTGATTCACCCTTTGATTGTTCCCACGCTCCGCGTGGGAACACCTCCCGTGACGCTCTGCGTCACATGGGCGCGGAGCGCCCGGGCTGCGTACCCACGCAGAGCGTAGGTACAATCACTTATCCTGCTTTTGCAGCTTCTTCAGAAACACTGTCATTTCTTTCTCGGCCTGTTTATCCCCATGGCCGATTGCGGCCTGGATGCCTTGCTCCCACGCCCGTCGCGCCTGAGCCGTGTCTTGCGCCGCCAACCACGCCTTGCCGAGCAGCTTCCACGCTGCCGAATATGTCGGGTCGAATTCGACGCAGCGCTGAAGGTGTTCGATCGCCTTGGCGCTGTCGCCCAGGTCCAGATAGCCCTTGCCCAGGCCGAAGCGCAGCAGCGCGTTGTCCATGCCCTTGGCGAGCATCTTTTCCAGCGATTCGAGCACTTCGTTCTCCTCGTTAAAAAAAGCTCAATCCCACCTGAAACAGTCGCTCCACGTCGCGGATGTATTTTTTATCCACAAGGAACATGACCACATGATCGCCGGATTCGATCACGGTGCTGTCATGAGCGATGATCACCTGCTCATCTCGCGTGATTGCGCCGATGGTGGTGCCCGGCGGCAGGTTGATGTGCATGATGGCCTTGCCGATCACCTTGCTCGACTTCGCGTCGCCATGCGCCACGATCTCGATGGCCTCCGCTGCGCCGCGGCGCAGTGAATGCACGCTGACGATGTCGCCGCGGCGCACGTGCGCCAGCAACGTGCCAATGGTGGCCAGCTGGGGGCTAACGGCGATGTCGATCTCCCCGCCCTGCACCAGATCCACGTAGGCGGGGTTATTAATGATGGTCATCACTTTTTTCGCGCCCAGTCGCTTGGCCAGCAACGAGGACATGATGTTGGCTTCGTCATCGTTGGTCAGCGCGAGAAACAGGTCCGCGTTGTCGATGTTCTCTTCCATCAGCAAGTCGCGGTCGGAAGAGCTGCCCTGCAGGATCACCGTATTGTCGAGGGTGTCCGACAGGTAGCGACAGCGCGCCGGGTTCATCTCGATGATCTTCACCTGGTAGCGGTTTTCGATGGCCTCGGCCAGACGCTCACCGATCTGCCCGCCGCCCGCGATGACAATGCGTTTGTAGCTTTGCTCCAGTCGACGCATTTCGCCCATCACTGCCCGGATATCGGCTTTGGCCGCAATGAAGAAAACTTCGTCGTCGGCTTCGATGACTGTATCGCCTTGCGGAATGATCGGACGATCACGCCGGAAGATCGCCGCCACCCGAGTATCCACGTCGGGCATATGGGCGCGCAGTTGGCGCAGTTGCTGACCGACCAGCGTCCCGCCGTAATACGCTTTCACCGCGACCAGCTGCACTTTACCCTCGGCGAAGTCGATCACCTGCAAAGCGCTTGGGTACTCGATCAGGCGTTTGATGTAATTGGTGACAACTTGCTCGGGGCTGATCAACACGTCCACAGGGATGGCGTCGTTGTTGAAAAGACCGGATCGCGTCAGGTAGGCCGACTCACGCACGCGTGCGATTTTGGTGGGCGTGTGGAAGAGCGTGTGGGCCACCTGGCAGGCGACCATGTTGGTTTCATCGCTGCTGGTCACGGCAACCAGCATGTCAGCGTCGTCCGCACCGGCCTGGCGCAGAACGGTGGGAAATGAGCCTCGTCCATGAATGGTGCGAATATCCAGGCGATCACCCAGTGCACGCAAGCGATCCTGATCGGTGTCCACGACAGTGATGTCATTGGCCTCGCTGGCCAGATGCTCCGCCAGCGTGCCGCCCACCTGTCCTGCACCGAGAATGATGATCTTCAATCAATCTCTCCTTGAATTGATGCCGCTGCGCCACATCCTCTGTACAGGAACGTGGCTCGTCCCGCGATCTGCCGCCAAGTGGCAGTAATGAGTGAAACCGGGTTCGACAGCCTTGGTCGAAAACCCGTCATTGCAGCTGCCGCGCACGCGGCAGACAGGGATTATGACGCTGCCGCGATCTTGATCAACTTCGCGTAATAGAACCCGTCATGCCCGCCTTCCTGCGCCAGCAGTTGACGCCCGCGAGGCTGCTTCAGCCCCGGCGGCGGATTACCTTGCTGACCGGCGATGTCCAGTTCCCGAGCGCCGGGGGTGCGGGCGAGAAACGCATCGATGACTTCCGTGTTTTCGGTCGGCAGTGTCGAGCAGGTCGCGTAAAGCAGCATGCCGCCCACTTGAAGCGTCGGCCACAGCGCGTCGAGCAGTTCGCCCTGCAGTGTCGCCAGTGCCGGAATGTCGTCTGCTTGCCGTGTCAGCTTGATGTCCGGGTGACGACGAATGACGCCGGTCGCCGAACAGGGCGCGTCGAGCAGGATGCGCTGGAACGGCTTGCCGTCCCACCATTGATCGGTGGCGCGGGCATCGGCGGCGATGAGTTCTGCGCTCAGGCCCAGGCGATCAAGGTTCTCTCTGACCCGCACCATGCGCTTGGCCTCCAGATCCACAGCGACGACACCCGCCAGACCCGGTTGGACTTCCAGCAAGTGGCACGTCTTGCCGCCCGGTGCGCAGCAGGCGTCGAGCACGCGCTGACCTGGCGCCAGCTCCAGCAGATCCGCAGCCAGTTGCGCCGCCTCGTCCTGGACGCTGATCCAGCCCTCTGCAAAGCCGGGAAGCGCGCGGACATCACCAGGCTCGGTCAGCACGATGCCGTCTTGGCTGAACGTGCTGGCAACGCCGCCGATGCCTGCGTCCTGCAACAGCTGAAGGTACTGGTTACGCGTCTTGTGACGACGGTTGACCCGAAGAATCATCGGCGGATGCGCGTTGTTGGCCGCGCAGATGGCTTCCCAATGTTCCGGCCATGCGGCTTTCAATGCTTTTTGCAGCCAGCGTGGATGCGCGGTGCGCACGACAGGATCGTGTTCCAGCTCGAGCAGCAGCGCTTCACCTTCACGCTGCGCGCGGCGCAGGACCGCATTGAGCAGCGCTTTGGCCCATGGCTTCTTCAACTTGTCGGCGCAGCCCACGGTTTCGCCGATCGCCGCATGGGCGGGAATGCGCGAGTAGAACAACTGATAAAGACCCACCAGCAGCAACGCTTGAACGTCGGTATCGGCAGCCTTGAACGGCTTCTGCAGCAGCTTGGCCGCCAATGCGGACAATCGAGGCTCCCAGCGTGCAGTGCCGAACGCGAGGTCTTGAGTCAGGCCGCGATCACGGTCTTCGACCTTGTCCAGTTGAGCGGGCAAAGAGCTGTTCAACGAAGCCTTGCCGCTGAGCACGGCTGCCAACGCCTTGGCTGCGGCCAGGCGCGGATTCATTGGCAGTCCGCCGATGCGCCGAGCACCGTCCCCGTCGCGAACTTCTCACGACGGCTGTTGAACAGGTCAGCGAAGCCCAGCGGTTTGCCGCCTGGCAATTGCAGGCGCGTGAGGCGCAATGCCCCTTGTCCGCAGGCCACGATCAGACCGTCTTTGCTGGCGCTGAGGATCGTGCCCGGTTCGCCCTCGCCTTCGCTCGCCTGAGCGGCCAGCACTTTCAAGGCTTCGCCGTTGAGCGTGCTGTGACAGACCGGCCATGGATTGAAGGCGCGCACCAGACGCTCGAGCTCGTCGGCGGGCCGCGACCAATCGATACGCGCTTCGTCTTTATTGAGCTTGTGCGCATAAGTTGCTTGGGAGTCGTCCTGTGCTTCACCGACCAGCGAGCCATCTGCCAGGCCGGCGATGGCCTTCAGCACGGCAACCGGGCCCAGTTCCGCCAGGCGATCATGCAAGGTGCCGCCTGTGTCATCGGCGGTGATCGCCGTTGTGCTTTTGAGCAGCATCGGGCCAGTGTCCAGGCCCGCTTCCATGCGCATCACGGTCACGCCGCTTTCCGCATCACCGGCTTGCACCGCACGCTGGATAGGCGCTGCCCCGCGCCAGCGAGGCAGCAATGAGGCATGGCTGTTGATGCAGCCCAGCCGCGGGATGTCGAGCACCACTTGCGGCAGAATCAGCCCGTAAGCGACCACGATCATCAGATCAGGCTCGAGCGCTGCGAGTTCGGCCTGTGCTTCGGCTGCTCGCAAGGTCGGCGGTTGAAACACGGGAATGTCGTGTTGCAGAGCGAGTTGCTTGACCGGGCTGGGCATCAACTTCTGGCCGCGACCTGCCGGACGGTCAGGCTGGGTATAAACCGCGATCACCTCGTAAGGGCTGTCGAGCAGGGCTTTGAGGTGTTCGGCCGCGAATTCCGGGGTGCCGGCGAAGACGATGCGCAGTGGCTCAGTCATGGGCTTCTCGTTCTGAAAATGACTGCAGGAGCGTGCTGGCCGGCGATTGCGTTGTGTCAGTCGACGAAGGTGTCACGGACATGTCGCGATCGCGGTCAGCGCGCTCCTGCACGGTAATGAGATATGGTCGGATCAGGCGTTCTGCTTGTGCTGTTTTTCCAGCTTCTTCTTGATCCGGTCACGCTTCAGGTTCGACAGATAGTCGACGAACAGCTTGCCGTTCAGGTGATCGCACTCGTGCTGAATGCACACCGCGAGCAAGCCTTCGGCGATCAGTTCGTAAGGTTGACCCTCACGGTCCAGCGCCTTGACCTTGACCTTCTGCGGACGGTCGACGTTTTCATAGAATCCGGGAACCGACAGGCAGCCTTCCTGATACTGATCCATCTCGTCAGTCAGTGGCTCGAGCTCAGGGTTGATGAAGACCCGGGGCTCGCTGCGGTCTTCGGAGAGATCCATGACCACGACACGCTTGTGTACGTTAACCTGCGTCGCCGCCAGGCCGATGCCAGGCGCTTCGTACATGGTTTCAAACATGTCGTCGACCAACTGGCGAATGCCGTCGTCCACAGCGGCCACCGGCTTGGCGATGGTGCGCAGGCGCGAATCGGGAAATTCGAGAATGTTTAAAATGGCCATATACGTTTGAGCTGCACTTGTAGGGTAAAGTCAAAATCGGCTGCTAGGCTAGGGACGTCACGAGCGGGCAGCCCTTGTAAAACCGAAGTCTCGCAAGACTCTATGTTTCACGCGAAGCCAATATGATAAAGGGATTCACCGCATGAGGAAATCACTACTCGCCCTGCTGCTGTTGGCCGCGACAGGCTTTGCCCAGGCGCAAGTACAACTCAGGGAAGGTCATCCGCAGAGTTACACCGTTGTCGCCGGTGACACACTCTGGGACATTTCCGGCAAATTTCTCAGCCAGCCCTGGAAATGGCCGCAGATCTGGCGCGCCAATCCTCAGGTCCATGACCCGGATCTGATCTACCCCGGCGACACCCTGAATCTGATTTACGTCGACGGTCAGCCGAGAATTGTCGTGAACCGCGGCGAATCCCGCGGCACCATCAAATTGTCACCGCGTGTGCGCAGCACGCCGATTGCCGAAGCGATCCCCACCATTCCTCTGGGCGCAATCAACGCGTTTCTGCTCAATAACCGAATCGTGGACACGCCCGAGCAATTCGACACCGCGCCATACATTGTGGCCGGCAACGGCGAGCGAGTACTCAGCGGCGCCGGTGACCGGATCTATGCGCGCGGGTATTTCGAACCGGGCCATGTGTCCTACGGGATTTTCCGCAAAGGCAAGAGCTATGTAGATCCGGACACCGGCACATTGCTGGGCATCAATGCCGATGACATCGGCAGCGGCGACGTGATTGCCAGCGAAGGCGATGTCGCGACGTTGCAAATGCAGCGCTCGACCCAGGAAGTGCGCCTGGGTGACCGGCTGTTCGTCAGCGAAGAGCGCGGCATCAATTCGACGTTTGTCCCCAGCGAGCCTGGGCAGCCGGTGAACGGCATGATCATCGACGTCCCGCGGGGCGTGACGCAGATCGGTGAGTTTGACGTGGTCACCCTTGACCGTGGCCGTCTGGACGGCCTTGAAGAAGGCAATGTCCTGGCAATCCTCAAGACCGGCGAGACCGTTCGCGATCGCATCACCGGTGAGCCTGTGAAGATCCCGGATGAGCGCTCAGGCTTGCTGATGGTGTTCCGCACCTACGACAGGCTCAGCTATGCAATGGTGCTGCATGCGTCCAGATCTTTGGCGGTGATGGATAAAGTCAGCAATCCGTAATGCTATGTATCAGCTGTAAAACACTTTTCTCCACCGGCATGCTTCACTTATCAAATTGTTGTCAACAGAGTTATCCACAGGTTGACCCGCTCGATTGAGCGGGCCGCTGATCAAGGAAGATCTCATGCCGCTGTTCGAAAAAGCCGGTCAGTCCCCTGCCGAGCTGGAGGCGCGTTTGCGACTCCATCGCTTGCCGGAGATCGGCCCCAAACGTTTCCAGTCCCTCATCCAGGCATTCGGCAGTGCGTCTGCCGCATTGAGCGCGCCGGCTTCCGCGTGGCGATCTTTGCGTCTTCCCGCGGCCAGCGCCGAGGCCCGACGCAGTCCCGAAGTACGCGACGGCGCCAGCGCCGCATTGGCCTGGTTAGAGCGGCCGGGCCAGCATTTACTGATGTGGGACGACCCCGACTACCCCGCCCTGCTCGCAGAAATTGCGGACCCGCCGCCCTTGTTGTTCGTCGCCGGAAATCGATCACTGCTTGATCGTCCCCAGCTCGGAATGGTGGGAAGTCGGCGCGCTTCACGTCCAGGACTCGATACCGCTGCCGCGTTCGCCCGGAGTCTGGCGGGCGCCGGATTTGTCATCACCAGCGGGTTGGCTTTGGGCATCGACGGTGCCGCTCACCAAGGAGCACTCGACGTCAATGGGGCCACGATCGGCGTTCTCGGGACGGGTATTGAAAAACTTTATCCACAGCGCCATCGTCAACTTGCAGCGGCGATGCTGGCGCAAGGTGGCGCGGTGATTTCCGAGCTGCCGCTGGATGCCGGTCCCCATGCGAGCAACTTTCCCCGACGCAATCGGATCATCAGCGGACTTTCCCTCGGCGTGCTGGTCGTTGAGGCGAGCGTTGCCAGCGGATCCCTGATCACGGCGCGACTTGCCGCCGAGCAAGGACGTGAGGTGTATGCGATTCCGGGTTCGATTCATCATCCCGGCGCCCGGGGATGTCATCAGTTGATTCGCGAAGGCGCCGTGCTGGTGGAGACGATCGATCACATCCTCGAGGCCTTGCAAGGCTGGAAGAACATCGGTCCCTCAGATGCCACATCGCCGCAGCCGACGCAAAAAACCAGGTCTGCGCCGTCGCATCCTTTGCTGGCGTTGTTGCACGCTGCACCGCAGACGGGCGAGGCGCTGGCGATAAACAGCGGCTGGCCACTGCCCAAAGTGCTGGCCGCGCTGACGGAACTTGAACTGGACAGCAGCGTGTCGTGTGAAGCGGGACGATGGTTTGCCCGGGCGCGCTGAGGTTAAACTGCCGGCCAGCGTTATTTCGGAGAGTGAACGATGGTCAGCAGTTGGCGAGTGCAACAAGCCGCACGAGAAGTTCGGGCCGGGGCGGTCATTGCCTATCCAACCGAAGCGGTCTGGGGGCTGGGGTGCGATCCTTGGGACGCCGAGGCGGTTTACCGTCTGCTGGCGATCAAGGCGCGTCCTGTGGATAAAGGGCTCATCCTCATTGCTGACAACATTCGCCAGTTCGACTTTCTGTTCGAAGATTTCCCCGAGCTGTGGATCGACCGGATGGCCAGTACGTGGCCCGGCCCAAACACCTGGCTGGTCCCGCATCAGGGTCTTCTGCCCGAATGGATCACCGGCAAACACGACACCGTCGCGCTGCGCGTGAGCGATCATCCGCAGGTGCGCGAGCTGTGCGCGTTGACCGGCCCTCTGGTTTCCACCTCGGCCAACCCTGCCGGCCGACCCGCCGCACGTTCACGCCTTCGCGTCGAGCAGTACTTTCATCAGCAGGTGGACATGGTGCTCGGCGGCGCGCTCGGTGGGCGTCGCAACCCCAGCGTGATCCGAGATCTGGTGACGGCTGAGGTTGTGCGGGCGGGGTGAGTTGACGCTTTGACTCTTATCCGTTTGCAGGCGAGCTTGTTCGCGAGTGTCGAGGCACCGACTGACACTTTGTGTCGGATATACCGGCGTTCTCGCGAGCAAGCCCGCTTCATACGGGAACGAGCTTCAAGGCACCAGAATGATCGAACCCGTCGTGCGACGTCCCGCCAGTTCGGTATGCGCTTGAGCCGCATCTTTCAGATCGAATCTACGGATGTCATCGACTTTGACCTTGCCGCTCGACACCATGCCGAACACCTCGTCGGCCATGGCCTGCAGGGTTTCCGGGCTGTTGGCGTAAGAGCCCAGCGTGGGACGCGTCACGTAGAGCGAGCCTTTCTGCGCCAGAATGCCCAGATTCACGCCAGACACGGCACCCGATGCGTTGCCGAAGCTGACCAGCAGGCCGCGCAGTTCCAGACAGTTCAGTGACGTTTCCCAGGTGTCTTTACCGACGCCGTCGTACACCACCGGCACTTTTTTGCCGTCGGTCAGTTCCAGTACGCGGCTGACGACATCTTCCTTGCTGTAGTCGATCACTTCCCATGCCCCAAGCGCCTTGGCGTGCGCGGCCTTTTCCGGCGAGCTGACCGTGCCGATCAGCTTGACGCCCGCAGCATTGGCCCATTGGCAGGCAATGGAGCCCACGCCACCGGCGGCGGCATGGAAAAGGATGGTTTCTTCAGGACGAATTTCGTAGGTCTGGCGAAACAGATATTGCACCGTGAGACCTTTGAGCATGACCGCCGCGCCCTGCTCGAAACTGATTTCGTCAGGCAGCAGCGCAAGGTTCGCCGCCGGTATCAGGTGAAGCTCCGCATAACTGCCCAGCGGCCCGGTGCCGTATACCACGCGGTCGCCGACCTTGACGTGGGTGACGTCGCTGCCGACAGCCTCGACCACGCCTGCACCCTCATTGCCCAGCGCTGAAGGAAAGGCTGGCGCCGGATACAAGCCGCTGCGGAAGTAGGTTTCGATGAAGTTAACGCCAATCGCTTTGTTGCGCACGAGCACTTCGTTGGGCCCCGGCGCGGCCGGTTCGAAATCGACGTACTCAAGAACTTCAGGGCCGCCGTAGCTGCGGAACTGGATACGCTTTGCCATTTGCTTTCTCCGTCATGGATCGAAACAAGAAAATGCGAAAGGGCTCTATCGGACTCCTTCGCTTGATGTTCGTCAACTGCGGCACCCGGCTAGCCAGTGATAGACTACGCGCCAATTTTCGCAGTCGCGTTTTGTTTAGCGGCCGCTCGTTGCAACCCAGCAACGAACGCGCCCGCTCAAAACCCCGTTTCACCTTCAAGGTACTGCCATGTCCTTTCGCACCGATGCTGTCAAAGCCTACCTGCTCAATCTGCAAGACCGGATCTGCGCCGCTCTGGAACAGGAAGACGGCAGCGGCCGTTTTGTGGAAGACGCCTGGGAGCGCCCTGCAGGTGGCGGTGGCCGCACGCGCGTGATCGAAAACGGCAACGTCATCGAGAAAGGCGGAGTCAACTTCTCCCATGTGTTCGGGGCTGGTCTGCCTCCCTCGGCCAGCGCGCACCGTCCCGAGCTTGCCGGACGTGGCTTCGAAGCCCTTGGCGTTTCACTGGTCATGCATCCGCACAACCCACATGTTCCGACCTCCCACGCCAACGTGCGTTTCTTTATCGCTGAAAAAGAGGGTGAAGAGCCGGTCTGGTGGTTCGGCGGTGGCTTCGACCTCACGCCCTACTACGGCGTCGAAGAAGACTGCGTGCATTGGCACCGGATCGCGGAGCAGGCGTGTGCGCCGTTCGGTGCCGACGTTTACCCGCGCTACAAAGCCTGGTGCGACCGTTATTTCCACATCAAGCATCGCAATGAGCCGCGCGGAATCGGCGGTCTGTTTTTCGACGATTTGAACGAGTGGGACTTCGACACCAGCTTTGCGTTTCTGCGGGCAATCGGCGATGCCTTCGTGGAGGCTTACCTGCCCATCGTGCAGCGCCGCAAAGGGACGCCTTACACGCCGCAGCAAAGGGAGTTTCAGGAATTCCGTCGTGGCCGGTACGTGGAATTCAATCTGGTCTACGACCGCGGCACGTTGTTCGGCCTACAGTCGGGCGGCCGCACCGAGTCGATCCTGATGTCGCTACCGCCTCACGTTCGTTGGGGCTACGACTGGAAAGCAGCGCCGAACAGCGAGGAAGCGCGCCTGACCGAGTACTTCCTGCAGGACCGCGACTGGCTGGGCCTGCTGCCGCCGTCGGCTTGAAACTCATCGCCCGGTTCGCGAGCTTGTTCGCGAGCAGGGCTGCACAGACCACCGATCTCTGGAGGCTGACTCCAGTTCTGGAATACGCATGGACCACTACGTCGTCTTCGGCAACCCGATTGCGCACAGCAAGTCGCCGCTGATTCATCGCCTGTTTGCCGAGCAGACCGGTCAGGCACTGGATTACCAGACAGCCCTGGCTCCGCTTGAGGGCTTCACCGAGTTCGCCAGACAGTTTTTCGCCACGGGCCGTGGCGCCAACGTCACCGTGCCGTTCAAGGAAGAAGCCTATCGCCTGGCGGACCAACTGACCGAGCGCGGCCGTCGCGCCGGTGCGGTAAATACCCTGGCAAGGCAGGCGGATGGCAGCTTGTTGGGTGATAACACCGACGGCGCAGGGCTTGTGCGTGACTTGAAGGTCAACCACGGCGTGACGCTCAAGGATAAGCGCGTGCTGCTGCTGGGGGCTGGTGGGGCTGTACGTGGGGCGCTGGAACCGCTGCTGGCCGAAGGGCCTTACGTGCTTGTCGTCGCGAATCGCACGGTGGAAAAAGCTGAGCAGCTGGCGCAGGAATTTGCCGAGCTCGGGCCGGTACTGCCTGCAGGTTACGACTGGCTTGAAGAGCCGGTGGACATCATCATCAACGCAACGTCCGCCAGTCTTTCAGGGGCGGTGCCACCGATCGCGCCGAGCCTGATTCAGCCAGGCCAAACCTTTTGCTACGACATGATGTACGCCAAGGAGCCGACCGCGTTCTGCCGCTGGGCGACCGAGCACGGCGCCGGACGAGCGGTAGATGGCTTGGGAATGCTGGTGGAACAGGCTGCCGAAGCGTTTTTCCTGTGGCGCGGCGTGCGCCCTGAATCGGCCCCGGTGCTGGCCGAGTTACGGCGCTTGATGGCCGAGGCCTGATCAGCATCGGGAATTCGTTCGCGATTGGTCGGCACATCCGCCAGGGATCGGTATTTGTGCCTTACCGATTCGCGATTGAATTCGCTCTCATGTATCGATCAGCAACCTTGAGATCGAATCGATCTCAAGGTCCGAAGAACGCTTAAAGCTTGGCCTTGACCGCTGCCAGTGCATCTTTGTCGTCGATGGTTTTAACGCCGCTCAACCACTTCTCAAGCACAGCCGGGTTTGCCTTGATCCAGGCTTTCACGGCTTCGGTATTGCTGATCTTGTTGTCCACCACGTTTTTCATGATGGTGTTTTCCATATCCTGCGTGAACGTCAGATTGGAGAACAGCTTGGCGACGTTCGGGCAGGCTTCGGCGTAGCCCTTGCGGGTCACGGTGAAGACGCTGCCGGTGTCACCGAAGTATTTCTCGCCGCCCTTGAGGTAGTGCATGCCCTTGATCTGGACGTTCATCGGATGCGGCGTCCAGCCCAGGAAAACCACGAACTCCTTCTTCTTCACGTTGCGCTGCACTTCGGCCAGCATCGCCTGCTCGCTGGATTCCACCAGCTTCCAGTCGCCCAGCTCGAACTCGTTCTTCTTGATGATTTCCTGAATCGATGCGTTGGCCGGAGCCCCCGAACCGATGCCGTAGATCTTCTTGTGGAACTTGTCGGCGAATTTGTTCAGGTCGGCAAAATCATGCACGCCGGCATCGTAGACATAGTCCGGCACGGCCAGCGTGAACTCAGTGCCTTCCAGGTTCTTGGCGTACTGGGTGACATCGCCCGTGGCGATGAACTTGTCGTAGAAACCCTGCTGCGCGGGCATCCAGTTGCCCAGGAACACGTCCATCTGCCCGTCTTTGAGACCACCATAGGCAATCGGTACTGCCAGCGTATCCACCTTGGTCTTGTAACCCATGCCATCGAGCAGGAAACCTGCCGTGGCATTGGTCGCGGCGATGTCGCTCCAACCCGGATCGGCCATCTTCACCGTGCTGCAACTTGCGTCAGCGGCGTATGCAACGACGCTGCTCAAGCTCATGACCCCAACCGCCAGCGTAGCGAACAACTTATTCATGGTGTGCCCCTTTTTGGTTTTCTAGGTGTTGGCAGGGTTCAAGGTTGTGGATAACGGGCCTTGCGCTCCAGATCGTCTAGATCGATATGGTTGCGCATGTATTGCTGACTGGCGTCTACCAGCGGCTGGTGATCCCAACTCTTCAGCTTGCCGAGGGCCAGCGATTGCGCGACGAAACGCCGGCGACGCTGGCTGGCGAGCACCTGATGGTGTATCGCCGGAATGTCCCACTTGGCCTTTGCTTCGGCCAGGAACGCGTTGAACAGGTCGCGATGAGCCTCTGAATGGCTCAGTTCTTCCTGTTCCTTCGGATCGTTGTACACGTCATACAGCAGACATGGGTCCTGTTCCGAATAAATGAATTTGTAAGCCCCGCGACGAATCATCATCAGCGGGCTATGAGTGCCTTCGGCCATGTACTCACCGAACACCTCGTCGTGGCCCTGCGCGCCCTGCAGATGCGGCAGCAGCGAGCGCCCGTCCAGCGGCAGACCGGCATCGAGTTCACCTTCGGCCAATGCAACGAACGTCGGCAACAGGTCAGCAGTGGACACGGCGGCTTTCACCCGCCCGGCCTTGAACTGACCCGGAGCGTACACCAGCAATGGTACGCGAGCCGACATCTCGAACCAGTGCATTTTGTACCAGAGACCGCGCTCCCCAAGCATATCGCCATGATCGCCCGAGAACACGATGATGGTGTCGTCGGCAAGGCCGGTGTCTTCGAGCGTCTTCAGCAGCTTGCCGATGTTGTCATCGATATAGCTGCACGCCCCGAAATAGGCACGGCGCGCATCGCGGATCTTGTTCTCCGGCAGCGGCTTGTCCCACAGGTCATAGACCTTGAGCAGGCGCTGGGAGTGCGGGTCTTGATCTGCCTGCGCGGGCGCCGCCGATGGCAGCGGGATGTCGTCGTCGCTGTACAGATTCCAGTATTCCTTGGGAATCGTGTAAGGGTCGTGCGGGTGGGTCATCGACACGGTCAGGCAGAACGGCTGGTCGCCGTCTTCGCGCACGTGGTCGAACAGGTATTGCTGGGCCTTGAACACCACTTCTTCATCGAAATCCAGCTGATTGGTGCGCACGCACGGGCCAGCCTGCAGCACCGATGACATGTTGTGATACCAGCTTGGACGTACGTCCGGCTCATCCCAGTTCACCGCCCAACCATAGTCGGCCGGGTAGATATCGCTGGTCAGGCGCTCTTCATAACCGTGCAGCTGATCGGGACCGCAGAAATGCATCTTGCCCGACAGTGCCGTGCGGTAGCCCATGCGGCGCAGATAGTGCGCGTAAGTCGGGATGTCGCCAGGAAATTCGGCGGCGTTGTCGTAAGCGCCTATCTTGCTCGGAAGCTGTCCGCTGACGAGGGTAAAGCGCGAAGGTGCGCACAACGGGCTGTTGCAATAAGCGGCGTCAAACACCACGCCGTCAGCGGCGAGGCGACTCAGATTCGGCATCTTGATTGGAGATGAGGCGTAAATCGGCAACATCGGCGCGGCCATTTGATCGGCCATGATGAAAAGAATGTTCTTGCGCTTCATGTCTTCGCGGCATTCCATAGTGAATATTTATGCGAAATTGCTGTTCCAGAGAATGGGACCCATGGGATCAGCGGTAAAGCCCATGAAACATAATGCCTAGGATAAGCCACCCTTATGTTTGAAGCGTTTGGTGATATGTCCCTCGATCTGCTTCGCGGCTTCGAAGCTGCCGCGCGATTGCGCAGCTTCACAGCCGCAGCCATCGAGCTTGGGACCACCCAGCCGGCGATCAGCCAGCAAATCAAAAGGTTAGAAGAGCAACTCGCCACGCGCCTGTTTGACCGGATCTATCGTGGAATCGAGCTCACGGACGCCGGGCAGATTCTCTTCAACCACGTGCAGGCCGGGCTGCAATCGATGGACGCGGGTCTGAACGCAATCACCGAGCAGCATCAGCATGAGGTTCTGCAAGTGGCGACGGATTTCGCCTTCGCCGCCTATTGGCTGATGCCTAGATTGCACCGTTTCCACAAGGAAAACCCCGACGTCGACGTCAGCCTTGTGACCAGCGAACGCAGCCACAGCATGCTGCGTGCTGACATCGACGTGGCGGTGCTGTTTGGCGACGGGCGCTTTAAACAGGGAGAAAGTCATTGGCTATTCAGCGAGGAGGTCTTTCCGGTCTGCAGCCCGAAACTGCTGACGGACCGCACCCTCCCCTTGCCTGTCGAGGCGCTGAAGGAGTTTGCGCTCCTGCACCTGCGTGGCGAAGGTGGCAACCACTGGTTTGATTGGGGAGGCGTGTTCCGCGCGCTGAACATCGCGCAGATGCCCGCGCCGGGGCAACTGCGTTTCGACAATTACACGCTGCTGATCCAGGCGGCGATTGGTGGCCAGGGCGTGGCGATCGGCTGGCGGCATCTGGTGGATGATCTGCTCGAACAAGGCTTGCTGTGCCGCCCTATCGACGCCACGGCCATTTCTGCCTACGGCTATTACATCGTCCTCCCGCAACGCAAACGTCGGGTACAGATCGTTCAGCGGTTCGTCGACTGGTTAAAAAGCGAACAGGCGTTGAGCGGAGATTTACTGGTGGGCAAGCCGTTGCCATCGATAGCTGTTTGATCTGCGTCAGGAATCTCAGAGGCGCCTGGCTGTTTCACCAAGCGGTCAAACCACAAAATTCACATACTGACGAACATGTAGATTGAGCTGCAGCTCATCTGCAATGCCGGCTGCCACTCGCGACAACACTTCCAGCGGGATGGCCAGACCCGGTTCGACCGTGCCTCCGGTCTGGCTGAAATGTTCGATGCTCAGGCCCGCGACGCCTTGGGGTGCGCTGACCAGCGTCCATTGCGCCCCGCTTTTTTGCAGCGAGTCGACGATCAGGGCTGAGGCCTGGGACTGGTCAAGGTTCGGGTTCTGATGATCCGGCAGCGTCTGGTCGAGCATCAGTTGGATATCGGCTAACAGAATCAGGCGCTGGATTTGCACACGCTGCAGGCAGGCCAGGACCGTCTGCGTGGCGATGAGTTGTTCGACAGGGCTCAGGTCTTTTTGGGCGTGGTCATGTTCGGGGCCGACGGGAAGCACCTTGGCGTCGAGCAGGACGATGACTGCGGAGCACCCGGCGATGCTTTCACACACTCGATCGGCGCTGAACAGGTTACCCACCTTGGTGCGCAGCCCGGGTCGTGGTGCCAGAGAGTTGAGATCGTCGACGACGGCGATGACCTCATGCTGACGCCTCAGCAGTTCGGCCATCAACGCACTGCCAAAGCTGCTCATGGCGCCAAACAGCGCGACTTTCATCACCGGCGTTTCTGCATTCTTCATGGCAATTGATCCGGGTCTGTGGATAACTCTAGTCTTTCATTGAGACTAGCAGCCTCAGGGCTGTTCCATGCCAGGGGAGGACCGGCCATGTCACCTGTCGAGGGCTATCACGCCCACGTTTATTTTGATGCCCAGACCCTCGAGCGAGCGCGGGCGTTGTGCGAAAGCGTCGCTGCCAGATTCGGGATTCGCATGGGACGGGTTCACGAGCGGCCGGTCGGGCCACACCCCGACTGGAGCTGCCAGCTGGCGTTCGATCATGCGCAGTTTGCCGATGTGATGCTGTATCTGGCGCTGAACCGTCAAGGCTTGGTGATCTTCACCCATCCGGTGACCGGCGATGACCTGGCCGATCATACCGAGCATGCGATCTGGATGGGCGGGGTGCGGGAGTTGAATGTCGGGATGTTCAAGAAGTAGCGGCAATGGCGCTATCTTTGCGGGGCTAAGCTCACGCATAGTCGAGTACCCCGCCAAAGTTGCATCGACTGGAACTCAGTCTTCGCGAGCGAGCTCACTCCTACAGAGTTGTGCGGCGCCAACAGATGAATCGACGCCACATATCCTGTGGGTGTGTTGCGTCGGGATCAGTTCAAGACACCTTCCAGAATCTCGTACACAATGCCGCTGCCAATGGCGACCAGCACGATATCGGGGCCCAGGCGGCGCCATTCGTAGCCGTCGTATCGCGGCAGGTATTGCAGCGAGCGCTGATCCAGACGACGGCCGTAGCCGCGTGGCAGCGGATGGCCTTTCACGATATGGACGTTCGGCGGCAGCGGCTGGCCGCGACCGATCACCTCACGATGCTCCTGAATGGTACGGCGCACTTCGCCGAAATCTTCCGGTGGGCGCCCGCCGCCGTGGTTCTCCACATGCTGGTCGTTGCGGTGATCATTGCCGTGCCCGTTACCGCGATTGTCTTGTGGACCACCTTGCGGACCGCGGTCCTGATGCTGGCCCGGGCCATTGTCTTCATGGCCGCCACGTTGATCCGGTGGCGCCGCCTGCACCAGCGCGCTGGCGCCGAGCATCAGTACGCCCAATCCGGCGATCAAACGATTCGAGACTTTCATGTACCGCGCTCCTGAACGATGTCGAGTCAGCAAAAAGGGGTTCAGAACCCGGTTCTGAACCCCTTTGCTGTACGGCTTAGTCCGCTGATGAAGGTCGAGATTCCTCTGTATCAGGAACTTTACCTTCAGGATACGCGGGCTTGACGTACGCCCTGCGACAATTGCGAGCAGAGCTCGAGCACGCCGCCGACTGCCTGATCTGGCGACTCGGCTTTGGCGATCTGATCGATCAATGCCGAGCCCACCACCACGCCGTCGGCAATGCGCGCGATGGCCGCAGCCTGTTCGGGCGTGCGGATACCGAAACCGACACTGATCGGCAGGTCGGAATGACGACGCAGACGTGCGACGGCTTCTTTGACGTGATCGACCGTGGCTGAGCCAGCGCCGGTGACACCGGCGACCGATACGTAGTAAACGAAGCCGGAACTGCCGTTCAGAACCGTCGGCAATCGAACATCATCGGTGGTCGGCGTGGTCAGGCGGATGAAGTCAAGGCCTGCATCCTGCGCAGGGTCGCACAGCTCGTTGTTGTGCTCGGGCGGCAGGTCCACGACGATCAGGCCGTCGACGCCGGATTCACGCGCCTCGGCAATGAAACGCTCGACGCCATAGTTGTGAATCGGGTTGTAGTAACCCATCAGCACCAATGGCGTGCTGCTGTCTTCTGCGCGGAACTCACGGACCATTTGCAGGGTTTTCGCCAGGTTCTGCCGGGCGTCCAGCGCGCGGATGTTGGCAAGCTGAATCGCCGGGCCGTCGGCCATCGGATCGGTGAACGGCATGCCCAGCTCGATGACGTCCGCACCGGCTTTGGGCAAACCCTTGAGGATTGCCAGCGATGTGTCATACGCCGGGTCGCCTGCGGTGATGAATGTCACCAGGGCGGCACGGTCTTGTTCTTTCAGCTCGGCAAAACGGGTTTGCAGGCGGCTCATCAGTGTTTCTCCTGCTGGGACAGATCCAGATGGTGCATGACGGTTTGCATGTCCTTGTCGCCTCGACCCGAGAGGTTGACCACCATCAGGTGATCCTTGGGCAGCGATGGCGCGCGCTTGAAGACTTCGGCCAGAGCATGGGCACTCTCGAGCGCCGGGATGATGCCTTCCAGACGGCAGCATTGATGGAATGCGGCCAACGCTTCATCGTCGGTGACGGAGGTGTATTCAACGCGGCCGATATCGTGCAACCAGGCGTGTTCCGGCCCGATGCCCGGGTAATCCAGACCGGCTGAGATGGAGTGGGCGTCGATGATCTGGCCATCGTCGTCCTGCAGCAGGAACGTGCGGTTGCCGTGCAGAACGCCTGGCACACCGCCGTTGAGACTGGCAGCGTGCTTGCCGGTCTCGATGCCGTGACCCGCCGCTTCGACACCGATGATGCGAACCGTGGTGTCATCCAGAAACGGGTGGAACAGGCCCATCGCGTTGGAACCGCCGCCGATGCAGGCGACCAGGCTGTCTGGCAGACGGCCTTCCTGTTCCTGCAGTTGCACGCGGGTTTCCTTGCCGATCACAGCCTGGAAGTCGCGAACCATTGCCGGGTAGGGGTGCGGGCCGGCAACGGTACCGATCAGATAGAACGTGCTGTCGACGTTCGTCACCCAGTCACGCAGCGCTTCGTTCATTGCGTCTTTCAGCGTGCCGGTGCCTGCAACGACAGGGATCACAGTTGCGCCGAGCAGTTTCATGCGGAACACGTTCGCCTGCTGACGCTCGATGTCAGTGGTGCCCATGTAGATCACGCATTCCAGGCCGAAACGTGCTGCAACTGTGGCCGTTGCCACGCCATGCATGCCTGCGCCGGTCTCGGCGATGATGCGTTTTTTGCCCATGCGTCGCGCCAGCAGGATCTGGCCGATGCAGTTGTTGATCTTGTGCGCGCCGGTGTGGTTCAGCTCTTCGCGCTTGAGGTAAATCTTGGCGCCGCCGCAGTGTTCGGTCAGGCGCTCGGCGAAGTAAAGCGGGCTCGGACGGCCCACATAATCACGCTGGAAATAGGCCAGCTCCTTCAGAAACGCCGGGTCTTCTTTCGCGGCCTCGTACTCGCGGTTCAGATCGAGGATCAAGGGCATCAGGGTTTCGGCAACGTAGCGCCCGCCGAACGCGCCAAACATGCCGCGAGCGTCGGGGCCGTTGCGATATTGAGTATTGCCGTCGTGAGTCTGGGTCATGGTGGACCTCCGGAGGACAAATAGGGTGAGCCGTTGAGGCAGTGATCACACTTTAACCAGCGCCAAGACTGATGAAAACCGATAAGATCGGCACGTCCTGTCAGGAAAACTCACAGATATCATGAGCCGCGACCTGCCTCCTCTCAATGCCTTGCGGGCTTTTGAAGCCACTGCGCGTTTGAATAGCGTCAGTCAGGCTGCCGAGCAGCTTCACGTCACCCATGGGGCCGTGAGCCGGCAGTTGAAAGTGCTGGAAGAACACCTTGGCGTGGCGCTGTTCACTAAAGACGGTCGTGGCTTGAAACTCACAGATGCCGGCACTCGATTGCGCGACGCCAGTAGCGAGGCTTTCGACCGGCTGCGCAGCGTCTGCGTTGAAATAAGCCGCGGCAACGCGGACGCCCCGTTTGTGCTCGGCTGCTCCGGCAGTCTCCTGGCGCGGTGGTTTATCCCGCGACTGGGCCGGTTGAACGCTGATTTGCCCGATCTGCGACTGCACTTGTCTGCTGGAGAAGGCGACCTGGATCCTCGGCGACCGGGCCTGGACGCATTGCTGATATTCGCCGAGCCGCCATGGCCTGCGGACATGCAGGTCTACGAATTGGCGAGCGAGCGTATCGGTCCGGTATTGAGCCCCAGGTTCTCCCGCTTCGACGCGTTGCAGGCATCTCCCGCCCGCGCGCTGCTCGACGAGCCGCTGTTGCAGACGACTTCGCGACTGCAGGCCTGGCCCAGCTGGGCGTTGAGCAACGGTATCGATCCCGACGCCCTGCATTTCGGTCAAGGTTTCGAGCATCTGTATTACTTGCTGGAAGCGGCCGTGGCTGGCCTGGGAATAGCAATCGCGCCGGAACCGCTGGTGGCTGACGATCTGAAGGCAGGACGCCTCGCTGCGCCATGGGGTTTCAGCGAAACCCCGGCGCAACTGGCGCTATGGGTGCCCAAGCGCGCTGTGGACGGACGCGCGCAGCAGCTTGCTCAGTGGCTCAAACAGGAGCTTGAACAATCGGGACGGGTGTAATCAGTTGCCGCGTTTGCACAACAGATAAGCGGCCAGCAGACCGACCGCGCCAACGGCAACGCCAGCGGTAGTCCAAGGGTGTTCCTGAGCGTAGTCACGGGTGGCAACGCTGGCTTCGCGGGTTTTCACCTTGGCGTCTTCGTAGACGTCGCTCAGCAGGCTGCGCGAATGGCTCAGCGCGCTTTCAGCATTGGCTTTCAGCGTTTTCAGGGTTTTGCGCGACTCGTCCGAAGCATCCGATTTCAGGCTCTCCAGCGACTTGAGCAGACTTTCGATCTCGGCTTCCATGCTTTGCAAAGACGCTTTACGGGATGACGTGAATGCCATGATTTGACTCTCCTGCAGTGATGAGTGGCGTGTGTTGTTTCCGACTACAGGGTTTTCAGAAAGTGCACTCCGGGTTTGCAAGTGCCGTTTTTTCTGAACTTTTCAGCCGGTTTTCATACCAGACGTAGGGAGCAAATTCGCTGCTACGCTCCCATTGAAGACCACTTGAGGAGAACTGCCATGACTGATCACCACACTTACAAAATTCTCGAACTGGTGGGGTCATCGACCACCAGCACCGACGATGCGATTCAAAATGCAATTGCCCAGGCGGCCAAAACCGTCAAGTTCATGGAATGGTTTGAGGTGCTCGAAACCCGAGGGCACATTCAGGACGGCAAAGTGGCGCACTTCCAGGTGACCGTCAAAGTTGGCTTCCGCATCGACAACAGCTGAAAACGCTGAACTTTTCGACTGGCCGAGTGCCACAACCTTCGCTATACATACCGCGCAATCGAGCGTTCATCGAAACGTTCGCGGTGCGAGGTAGGTAGCCAGGCCGCTTGATGACAGCGGCCCTTTTCGCTTGAAAGCGCCTGACGAGGGAGTGTGACCCATGAAGAAGTTTCTTTTGGCGGTAGGGTTGTTGAGTATTGCGGGCACTGCCATGGCGGCCGGGAAGTCGTGCGATGACGTGAAGGCGGACATCGACGCGAAGATCAAAGCCAAAGGCGTCGCGTCTTACACCCTTGAAGCCGTTGACAAAGGCAGCTCGGCAGATGGAAAAGTCGTCGGCACCTGCGAAGGCGGCACCAAGGAAATCGTCTACAAACGCGGCTGATAAAGCCCGTTACGCAAAATGAAAACCGACGCACGTGGCGTCGGTTTTTTTATGCCCGGACGATGAACCTGGCAGCTCGCGTGCTCCGGTCATCGTAGGCGCGAGCAAGCTCGAGCCTGCCAAACGGCAGGACCATGAAATTCAGCCCCGAGCGACCTGCGCCAGGATCTCGTACGAACGCAGCCGATCGGCATGCTCGTACATGTCGCAGGTAAAAATCAGTTCGTCGGCGTCAGTCTGTTCCAGCAGCACGTCGAGCTTGGCGCGGATCTTTTCCGGGCCGCCCACCATCGCCAGTCCCAGGAAATCCATCACCGCCTCGCGCTCGTGAGGCAACCACAGACCGTTCATGCTCTGCACCGGCGGCTTCTGCATCAGGCTCTGTCCGCGCATCAGGTTGAGAATGCGCTGATAGACCGAGGTCACCAGATATTCAGCCTGTTCGTCGGTGTCAGCGGCGGCGAGCGGAACGCCCAGCATCACATAAGGCTTATCGAGCACGGCGGATGGCTGGAAGTGGTTGCGGTACACGCGGATAGCCTCGTGCATGTAACGCGGTGCAAAGTGCGAGGCGAAGGCGTAGGGCAATCCGCGCTGGCCAGCCAGTTGAGCGCTGAACAGACTCGAACCCAGCAGCCAGACCGGCACATTGGTGTTGGTGCCCGGCACGGCAATGACCCGCTGATGAGGCTGGCGCGGACCGAGGTAGTTCATCAGCTCGGTGACATCGTCCGGAAAGTCGTCGGCACTGCCAGAACGCTCGCGGCGCAGGGCACGAGCGGTCATCTGATCGGAACCGGGCGCCCGGCCCAGACCCAGATCGATGCGGCCGGGATAGAGACTGGCGAGCGTACCGAACTGCTCGGCAATCACCAGTGGCGCGTGGTTGGGCAGCATCACGCCGCCGGAGCCGACACGAATGGTCGAGGTGCCGCCTGCCAGATAAGCCAGCAGCACCGACGTTGCGGAGCTGGCGATGCCGTCCATGTTGTGGTGCTCAGCCACCCAGAATCGGTTGTAACCCCATTTCTCCACGTGTTGCGCGAGATCCAGCGAGTTGCGCAGAGAGACTGCCGGGCCTGTGTCTTCGCGAACGGGCACCAGATCCAGGGTGGAAATCTTCACATCAGCTAGTCGTTTCATAGGCCGCTGTCGATCCTCTTGGGGCTTGGTCAGGCAGCCTGGATCAGCATGACGCCAGAACAGTGCCTTCGTTAAGCCTAAATATTTGCGTTAAGGTCCTAGGATAAGGCCGTAATTTGAGGTTGCAATGGGTAAAAGGAAATTTCCTACTAATTTGGTCGGAAATAGCGGCCACCACGGGAGTAAAAAAGCACACAAGTCATAACCGTTGAACTAACTCGCGCCTACACTCCTCAGACCTTTGGTCCGCGTGCGAGCGAAATCGCACTTTTTCATGAGGAGACACCATGAGCATCGTCAAGAAAGCATCCGCACACTGGGAAGGTGATCTGAAGTCTGGCATCGGCAGCATCTCCACTGAAACCGGCGTTCTGCGCGAAGCGCCTTATGGCTTCAAGGCCCGCTTCGAAGGCGGTAAAGGCACGAACCCGGAAGAACTGATCGGCGCAGCGCACGCTGGCTGCTTCTCGATGGCCCTGTCGATGATCCTGGGCGGCGCTAATCTGAAAGCTGACAGCATCGACACCCAGGCTGAGGTCACTCTCGCTCAGGAAGGCGAAGGCTTCTCGATCACCGCCGTACATTTGATCCTCAAGGCCAAGGTGCCTGGCGCTACTCAGGCGCAATTCGATGAATTGACCGCTAAAGCCAAAGAAGGCTGCCCGGTTTCGAAAGTGCTCAATGCCAAGATCACGCTGGACGCCACCCTAGTGAGCTGATCCGAGCAATGATTGTCCCGATGGCCCGCAAATGCGGGCCATCTTCGTTTATGGCCTTGAGAACCCGCTCAGGCCTGGACGGTCACATGAAGGGCCGATGCGTATTGCTCGGCGTCGGAGGACACGAACATGAAACGTATCGCCCTAACCCTGATTCTGGGTGCATTGAGCAGCAGCCTGTGGGCCGCCCCCAAACCTTGTGAAGAGCTCAAAGCCGAAATCGAGGCCAAGATCCAGGCGCAGAATGTCAGCTCCTACACACTGGAAATCGTCAGCAACGAAGAAGTGCAGGACCAGAACATGGTCGTGGGCACCTGCGAAAACGGCACCAGGAAGATCATCTATCAGAAGAATGATCGGTGAGTGTGTACCGGACGCGTTCCCCATGCGCATGAGCCAACTGTCTAAAACGCCGCGTTGATCAACGCGTCACACCCGACGCCTTCCCGGCTGAAGCCAGTCCTACGAAAAGCTCACAGCGTCTGTAGGAGCGGCTTCCGCCGGGAACAGGCCGGTGCATGCTGTGGAGATGCAATGGTTGGAAATGAGGCTTCGCGAGCACGCTAGCTGCCTCAGATCATCGCACCGCAGATTGCGGTGGCGTGTCGACAAGCCTCAGGGAATACAAAAAATCTCACCCTCTTCCGCCAGCACCTTGCGCTGTTCGTCACGCAATTGGGCGTCGATGCTATTGGCGATGTGTCGAACATCCAGACGGTATCGGTGGCCGGCTTCGAAGTGGTCGTAATTGATCGTGACGTAGCAGGTCAGCTCGTTGTAAATGTCCATCGACAGCCCCATTCCGCCGGGCGCGTATTCATAGTCGTAGCGCACTTCCAGCTTGTGCTTGCCTGGCGTGACCTGAAAATAACGCCCGTCTTCGGTGCGCTTGCCGTCCAGTTTGTCGGCCATCAGCGTCTTGCCGGTGAACGTGTGCAGATCGACCCACGCCTGCTGTGGATCAACTGCAGGCAAGGGGCCTGCGCAACCGGCCAGCAGACTCAGGGCGATGAACGACAAGGGCAAGCGCATGACAGACTCCGCAGTGGGCAGATGATAATGGTGGTTGCGTCAAAGGCCGGCTGTCCGGCATAACGCTGTTTTCTTCGATCTTCGACCTGGACGCCAAGGGCGCTGCATGAATCGATCTGAAACCCCGAAGCTCCAGCGTGCCCTGCCGATGCTGGCGATTTTACTCCTCAGCGGCTGCTCCAGTCTTTCCTATTACTCGCAATTGGCCAGCGGCCAGATGGCCTTGCTCAGAGCACGTCAGCCGGTGACGCAGGTCATCGCTGATCCTGACAGCGACCCGACGCTGCGCGACCATTTGCTCAAGTCGCAACAGGCGCGGGCATTTGCCAGCGAGCATCTGCATTTGCCCGACAACAAAAGCTATCGCCTGTACGCGGACATCCATCGCCCATATGTGGTGTGGAATGTCTTCGCCACGGGCGAGTTTTCACTGGACCCGGTCACACATTGCTTCCCGATTGCCGGGTGCGTCGCCTATCGCGGCTACTACACCCAAGGCGCGGCGCGCGGCGAGGCGGCGCTGCAAAAAGTCGACGGCAAAGATGTCTACGTCAGCGGCGTCGAGGCGTACTCCACCCTCGGCTGGTTCGACGACCCGATCATCAGTTCAATGATGAACTGGGGCGACGAGCGCCTGGCCACGCTGATATTCCATGAACTGGCGCATCAACGTTTTTACGTGAAGAACGACAGTGAATTCAATGAGTCCTACGCCACCTTCGTGGAACAGGAGGGAACCCGGCAATGGCGGGCGGCGCGCGGATTGCCCGCCGAGGGCGTCACGTCAGAGACCCGGCGACGCGATCAGCTGACCGCGCTCGTTCTGGCGACCCGAGATCGTCTGAAAGCCCTGTACGCCGAGCCTTTGAGTGCAGAGGTCATGCGCCAGCGCAAGGCGGCGGAGTTCGAGCAGCTGCGCAAGGATTATCGACAAATGCGTGACAGCCAGTGGCGTGGCGACAAGCGCTTTGACAGTTGGGTCTACGCACCGATGAACAACGCACGTTTGCTGCCCATCGGTCTGTACGACCAGTGGGTTCCGTCGTTTGAAGCGTTGTTCAGGCAGGTGAATGGAGACTGGACGATGTTTTACGCAGCCGTCGAAAAGCTGGGTGCGTTGCCCAAGGAAGCGCGCAAGGCGGCGTTGCTGCGATTGGCGAAGCCAGCAGGCTGACGTGATCAACGGTAGGCGCGCGCTTGCTCTGGGCTGAATCCTCACAAACGGAATACCTTTCCGGGCAAACGCGCTCCTGCACGGTTCAGGGCGCTCTCAGGACTTGAGAAACGCCTGATGCAGCGCTTGGATTGAATCAAAGTGATAGGTCGGCGCCTCGGCTTCCAGCTCCTCGCGACTGCCGAATCCATAACCCACCGCCGCGACATCCAGTCCGTTGCGCTTGCCACCGATCAAATCGTGTTTGCGGTCGCCGATCATCAGCGTCTGTTTCGGGTCCAGCTTTTCCTCTTCCAGCAGATGCCGGATCAGCTCGACCTTGTCGGTGCGGGTGCCGTCCAGCTCACTGCCGTAAATCAGCTTGAAATGCCGGGCAAAGTCGAAATGCCGGGCGATCTCATGGGCGAATACCCATGGTTTGGAGGTCGCGATGAACAGCGTGCGGCCTTGATCCGAGAGCAGGTCGAGCAGCTCGAACACACCGTCGAACACCAGATTCTCGTACAGGCCGGTCACCTTGAAGCGCTCGCGATAAAAGCCCACCGCTTCCCATGCCTTGGCTTCGTCGAACTCATAGGTGCGCATGAATTGCTGCAACAGCGGCGGACCGATGAAGTGCTCAAGCCGGGTGATGTCGGGTTCGTCGATGCCCAGCTTGCTCAAGGCGAACTGGATCGAACGGGTGATGCCTTCCCGTGGATCGGTCAGAGTGCCGTCCAGATCGAACAGAATGTTCTGGTAATGCATGTTGTCTCTCGAAGCATGTAAAGAATGTTTAGCCGTCCAGCCAATCAGGGCTTGTCGAACCCTTCGGCCAGATGCTGGTCCTTGAGCTTCACGTAATTGGTCGCGCTGTATGGGAAGAACGCCATTTCCTTTTCGGTCAGCGCACGAACCTGTTTCACCGGGCGGCCGACATACAGGAAGCCGCTCTCAAGGCGTTTGCCCGGCGGCACCAGACTGCCGGCCCCGATGATGACTTCATCCTCGACCACCGCGCCGTCCATGATCGTGCTGCCCATTCCGATCAGTATGCGACTGCCGATGGTGCAGCCATGCAACATCACTTTGTGGCCGATGGTGACTTCGTCACCGATCAACAGCGGGAAGCCATCAGGGTTGAACGGCCCGGCGTGCGTGATATGCAGCACACTGCCGTCCTGAACGCTGGTGCGCGCGCCGATGCGGATGCGGTGCATGTCGCCGCGGATCACCGTCAGCGGCCACACCGAGCTGTCCGTCCCGATTTCGACGTCGCCGATGACAACGGCCGAATGGTCGACGAACGCCCGCTCTCCAAGGGCTGGCGTGTGATTCTGGAATGTGCGAATGGCCACGATAGGCTCCTTCTCTGGCATTGATAGCAGGGCTATCCCCGTTAGATAGCTGCGGTCAGCGCCGATTGTAATTAAGATGCTTGGGTGTTTCTTCCAGCCAAGGTGCCAAACCGTGAGCGCGAACAACCCTCTTTTGCAATCGTACGACCTGCCACCTTTCTCGGCGATCCGCGCCGAGCACGTAAAACCAGCCATTGACCAGATTCTCGCCGACAACCGCGCAGCGATTGCCGACATCCTTGCCAAGCAAGGTTCGCAGCCTACATGGGCCGGCCTGGTGCTGGCGATGGACGAGCTGAACGATCGTCTGGGCGCTGCCTGGAGTCCGGTCAGCCACCTGAATGCCGTGTGCAACAGTGCCGAGCTGCGCGAAGCCTATGAGTCGTGCCTGCCCGCGCTGAGCGCCTATTCGACCGAAATGGGCCAGAACCGCGAGCTGTTCCAGGCGTTTGAAGCGCTGGCCAATAGCCCGGAAGCAGCGACTTACGATGTCGCGCAAAAAACCATTCTGGAACACTCGCTGCGTGACTTCCGCTTGTCCGGCATCGACCTGCCGCCTGAACAACAGAAGCGTTACGCCGAAGTGCAGAGCAAGCTGTCGGAGCTGGGCAGCCAGTTTTCCAACCAGTTGCTCGATGCGACTCAAGCCTGGACCAAGCATGTCACGGACGAGGCTGCCCTCGCCGGTCTGACCGATTCTGCCAAGGCACAAATGGCTGCGGCTGCCAAAGCCAAGGACCTGGACGGCTACCTGATCACGCTGGAGTTTCCGAGCTACTACGCCGTCATGACGTACGCCGAAGACCGCGCCCTGCGTGAAGAAGTCTACGCGGCGTATTGCACCCGCGCCTCTGATCAGGGCCCCAACGCTGGCAAGAACGACAATGGCCCGGTCATGGAGCAAATCCTCGACTTGCGGCAGGAACTGGCCAGGCTGTTGGGTTTCGCCAGTTTTTCGGAATTGAGCCTGGCGACGAAAATGGCGGAGTCCAGCGATCAAGTGCTCAGCTTCTTGCGCGATCTGGCCAAGCGCAGCAAGCCGTTCGCCGCTCAGGATCTGCAACAGCTCCAAGCCTATGCCGCCGAACAGGGTTGCCCGGATCTGCAAAGCTGGGACAGCGGTTTCTATGGTGAGAAGCTGCGCGAGCAGCGTTACAGCGTTTCACAGGAAGCCCTGCGCGCCTACTTCCCGATCGACAAAGTGCTCACTGGCCTGTTCGCTATCGTGCAGAAACTGTACGGCATCGAAATTGCGGAGCAGAAAGGCTTCGATACCTGGCATCCCGACGTCCGCCTTTTTGAAATCAAGGAAAACGGGCAGCACGTCGGTCGCTTCTTCTTCGACCTTTATGCCCGCGCCAACAAGCGAGGCGGTGCCTGGATGGACGGCGCCCGAGACCGTCGTCGCACCTCTGCCGGCGCTTTGCAAAGTCCGGTTGCCAATCTGGTGTGCAATTTCACCCCGGCTGCCCCCGGCAAGCCTGCGCTGCTGACTCACGATGAAGTGACCACCCTGTTCCACGAGTTCGGCCATGGCCTGCACCACTTGCTGACGCGCGTGGAGCACGCGGGCGCTTCTGGCATCAACGGCGTGGCGTGGGACGCGGTCGAGCTGCCAAGCCAGTTCATGGAAAACTGGTGCTGGGAGCCTGAAGGCCTGGCGCTGATTTCCGGCCACTATGAGACTGGCGAGCCGCTGCCTCAGGATCTGCTGGAAAAGATGCTCGCCGCGAAGAACTTCCAGTCCGGCCTGATGATGGTGCGTCAGCTTGAGTTCTCGCTGTTCGATTTCGAACTGCACGCAACGCACGGCGATGGCCGCAGCACGCTGCAAGTGCTCGAAGGCGTGCGTGACGAGGTGTCGGTGATGCGTCCGCCCGCCTACAACCGCTTCCCCAACAGCTTCGCGCACATCTTTGCGGGTGGTTACGCGGCGGGTTACTACAGCTACAAGTGGGCAGAAGTGCTGTCGGCCGACGCTTTCTCGAAATTCGAAGAGGACGGCGTGCTCAATGCCGAGACCGGCCGCGCCTTCCGCGAAGCGATCCTGGCCCGTGGCGGCTCACAGGCGCCGATGGTGCTGTTCGTCGACTTCCGCGGACGCGAGCCTTCGATTGACGCACTCTTGCGCCATTCCGGCTTGAGTGAGGAAGCGGCAGCATGACCGATACACCGCCAGTGATTACCAAAAAGCGCTTCATCGCCGGGGCTGTCTGCCCGGCGTGCAGCGAGCCTGACAAGTTGATGATGTGGAACGAAGACGACGTGCCTCATCGTGAATGCGTGCACTGCGGGTATTCGGACACGCTCAACGCTCAGGGGCAGTCGATTCCCAAGGAGCTGGGCACGCGCGTCAATAAGGCGCCGGTCAAACCGGCAGACCCCAAGGTGCAGGGCGTGCAGTTCTTCCCTAATCCGAAGCTGAAAAAGCCGATTGATCCGAGCTGAAGCGACGCCAGTAAACGCAAACGGGATACCGACAGGTATCCCGTTTTCGTCTGGGTTTCAGTTATTTCGCGCCGTTGATGTAGCCGAAAGAAATTTTGCCTTCGATTTGCTTGGTGTAATTCGTGACTTTGACGTCTGCATTCGAGTAAGAGCTGTTAAACCCGGGGATGATCACTGGAGTGGTGATGTCGCGCAGAACCTGCACATTGGTTCTGCCCTCATTGAAATCGCCACTCGGGTCGCCAGTGAGCGTAAACGATGTTCCAGCCTTGGCTTTGATGATTTTCGCCGACCGGATCTCGTCATTCGAACAACCGTATGGATTGCGCTGCATTTTTACTGTGTGGCTGGTGTTAAACGGAACGACGCAGTCCAGGTTTTGCCCGGCATTGTTGCCTTCGTAAAACGCTATTGAGGCATCTGAGAAATCCTGAGGCGTATGGCCAATGACGACGCGCGATACTTTGCCGTTGAGACCGTTGTTGCGGATGTAGACAGCCTTGAAGTGGATGTTGCTGGCGTCCGACTCGAAGTCCGGGACGACCACGCGCTCTCGCAATCCGATGTCGCGTTGCACGTCGATGGTGATGTGATCGTCTTGGGTGCTGCCGTTGCCGTTATCAAATAGCTGGATGCGGGTACCTTTGGCCACGCCCGACAAGGAAATCGACCGTGCCTCATCATTTTCGCAGCCATTGGCATCAAGGTTTACCACGCCGGCACGAACGGGTATCACGCAGACCAGGTCTTGAGATCTGGCCGCGCTCGGGCCTTCATGCAAATAAATCCCGCCATTGCTGAGCGCCTGGGTGTAGCGATTAACTTCGCCACTCCGGTAATTATTGATACCGACATAGTTGGGTGTGACACCGCAGTTGTCTTCACGACGCTTGAGGTAGGTGAGGTTGTTGTCATAACTGGCCGAGTCGAAGATCGTGGAAGTGCCGGGGTGGAATTGATTCATCAGGAACAAAGGCTCCCATTGCTTACCTGTTGAGGCCGCCACCTTCGGCGTGTTCAACGGCAGCGCATTCCAGCGTGTCGGACAGGACCAGTCATGGGCGCTTTCAATACTGCTGGCGATGTTGCCCAACGTGTCCCACCTGTTCTGCACAATCCAGTCCTGATCGAACAGCACGGTGATTTTTTTGCCGTTGACCCAGTAATCGCCAGCAATCTGGCGATTGTCGGCCAACATGATGAGGCGATTATTCGTGGCTGCCATTTCATTGAGTGTCGGCCAACGTTCAGCCGAAAAGTTGGACGGATCGAAGGAAACGTCTGCCAACTCAGGAAGCGTGTCGAACACTTCTTGAACGTGCTCGCGTTGAACGTATGACTCCAGGAATAACGTCACGACTTCACTTGGATTGGCTTTCAGAAACGGTAGAAACTCATTTTTCAGCTGAGCTGAAAACGGTCCGTAACAGGCTAACGTTTTATGACAAATTCTGACTCGATATGCAGCGCGTGAATCAAAAGCGTCGACGTAAAGATCAAGCATGAAGCCTCTCACGCCATCGTTTAACTGCGTGGGTATCTCCTTGAGGTTCTGATTGATCTTTTCATATGCGTTGTGGGTCGTGACCCAACTGTACTCGTTGAACGGTTTGTCTTTCGAGTCCATAGGTAGTGCTTGTGCAGTCTGCGTGGCAACGGCGAAGACCGCCGCCAGCGGGAGGAATAAGTAACGTAGGTTCACTGTCGAAATCCTTTTCGAGCGAGAGAGGGTTCAAATCATGAGTAATAACGGCCGATCATCGGCACGGTTCTAAGTAGTAGTGATGTTTAGCGTTTGCGCCATCTCGTGGCAGGTCAGGACTGTTGCAAAATAAGAATCTTACCGACACCGCCAGTAATGAATTCGCCGGTCACAGCCACCACAGAAGCGTTTGCACCCCGACCCCATCGGTCTTCTGAAACCAGCCCTTTATTGCGCAGCTGGCAAATGCGCTGGTGCTGCACGCGCCGCTGTCGAGGGCTGCTTTCAGTGCGCCCACGTCAACCCGGTTGATGTAGTCGATGCCGTGTTTCAGGTTATCAGCGTCGCCATAACCGCCGTGTTCCATCTCATCCAGCGCGGCTTGTTTGGTCCAGCCCTGAATCACGATTCGATACATGGCGGCCACCAGTCCGGTGCGATCCAGGCCGTGTTTGCAGTGGATAAGCACTGGTCCGCTCTGCTGCGCCGTCTGTATCGCGCGCAGGCTTTGCAGCATGTCGGCATCGTCGACGTGCACGGTTTGCAGCGGGATCTGCACTTGCCGCACGGAGGGGTCGGTCAGCCATGCGCTGTCACTGTCTTTGATGAAGTTCACCACAGTGTGTATGCCCAGTTTTTCCAGCAACGGCTGCGCGGCCACGTCAGGCTGACGGCTGCGGTACAGCGTGGGCGTGATCCGGTAGAGGTTGTAATGCGGGTCGATCGGCTGAGCCCATTGATCGGGACGTGGCGTCGGAAGGGAGGCGGAGTCCGCGGCCGATGCGAGACTGGCCAGCGAGACGCCGAACAGTAATGCAATGACCTTCGGCAGAACAGGAGAGACGAGCAAGCGTTTTCGCATCGGAGACACCGTGCAGGGCGGCAGGTTTGGATGCGGCGAGTCTGTGCTGCGCGAGGTCAACATCGTGTAATACACGCGTCAAAGCTTTGTTGGGCCGTTGATCGGCGCTGCGGATTATTTCTGCCATGCACATGGAGGCGAGCGTTGTTTCGGGATACTGTATAAATAGACAGTTATCGAGAGGCTCGCATGTCCATCTCATTGCCCCCACGCGGCCGCGGTACCGCAACGAATCCGCATAACCGCTTTGCGCCAAATCGCTCGGTCGTCGAGGACGACGGTTGGTATCAGGAAGTGCCGGTCACCCAAGGCACCACCGTCACGCTTGAAACCGCCAAAAGCATCATTGCGCGCAATTCCTCGCCCGATATTCCCTTCGACCGGTCGATCAATCCGTATAGAGGCTGCGAACATGGCTGCATTTATTGCTACGCCCGACCCAGCCATGCTTATTGGGACATGTCGCCGGGGCTGGACTTCGAGACCAAGCTGATCGCCAAGACGAACGCTGCGGCTTTGCTGGAGCAGCAGCTGTCGAAACCGGGCTACAGCGTTGCGCCGATCACCTTGGGCGCGAACACGGATCCCTATCAGCCCATCGAGCGTGAATACAAGATCACTCGCGCCACGCTGGAAGTTCTGCTGCGCTTCCGGCACCCGGTAACCATCATCACCAAAGGTTCGCTGATCCTTCGCGACCTGGATCTGCTGGCGGAGCTGGCGAAGTTGAACCTGGTCTCGGTGTTCATCAGCCTGACATCGCTGGACGACGAGCTGAAACGCATCCTCGAACCGCGCGCCGCTGCGCCCAAGGCCCGCTTGCGGGCGATCCGGGTGCTGCGCGACGCGGGCATTCCGGTCGGCGTACTGCTGGCGCCGATCATTCCGATGATCAACGATATGGAACTCGAAAAACTCATGGCCGAGGCCAGACAGGCTGGAGCCCTGAGCGCCAGCTACGTCATGTTGAGGTTACCGCTGGAGGTCGCGCCGCTGTTCGAGGAGTGGCTGCAGGCGCATTATCCTCAGCGGGCTGAACACGTGATGAGTCTGGTCCGGCAGAGCCGTGGCGGTCAGGTCTACGACAGCCGATTTGGCTCGCGCATGCGCGGCGAAGGCGTGTTCGCAGAGTTGCTGGCGCAGCGTTACAGTATCGCGGTAAAGAAGCTGGGACTGAACCGCCGCGAGAGTTTCCGACTCGACTGCGAAGCCTTCTGCCCGCCGGGAGGACAGATGTCGTTGCTGTGACCCGGCTGGCGTCTTAACTGTATTGCAGCTGGGCGATAGGCGCCTGGCTCGCATCGATTAAGATTTTCTTAAGCAGAACCCGCGGTCTAGAGCGATGCATTCAGTTTCAATTAAGTTTGGACCGTTAGGGTAACTGCAAGTGACCGGCTGGTCGCGTGCAAAGGGAATTGTCCGTAATGCCAGAAAAAAGTGGGTCATCCCCCGGGAACACTGGAATATCCACTTCAATCCGACAGTGAGGATCAGACATGAGTAACCAGGATAAACCGCAGTCGGCTGCCTCGGCAGGCACCTCGACTACAGATTCCGCCGATGCAGCGCTGCAGCACATCGTTGATGGCTTCAAGCACTTCCGCCACGACGTCTTCCCTGAACAGGAAGAGCTCTTCAAGAAACTCGCTACTGCACAGCACCCCAAAGCGATGTTCATCACCTGCGCCGACTCGCGCATCGTGCCCGAACTCATTACTCAAAGCTCGCCGGGCGACCTGTTCGTCACACGTAACGTGGGCAACGTCGTGCCGCCTTACGGCCCCATGAACGGCGGCGTGTCGACCGCCATCGAATATGCCGTGCTGGCGCTGGGCGTGCACCACATCATCATCTGCGGCCACTCCGATTGTGGCGCGATGCGTGCGGTTCTCAATCCAGACACCCTGGAACGCATGCCGACGGTAAAAGCCTGGCTGCGTCATGCCGAGGTCGCCAAGACCGTGGTGCAGGACAACTGCAGTTGCACAGGCGAGCACGAAACCATGCACGTGCTGACCGAAGAGAACGTCATCGCCCAGCTGCGTCACCTGCAGACACACCCTTCTGTCGCGTCGAAAATCGCCAGTGGCCAGTTGTTCATCCATGGCTGGGTATACGACATCGAAACCAGTGAAATCCGGGCCTACGATGCCGAAAAAGGAACATTCCTGCCCCTCGATGGCGAACACTCGATCCCGATGGCGACACCTCGAAAGCGCTATTGACGATCACTCGCTGATCACACCCAAGAGCCCGTGAATCCACTTCACAGCTGACGGTTCGAACCTCATTCAAGCTCGTAGCGGCCGCGCTTTGCGCGTGCCGTCGGGCGTTGTCACGTCTGAAGATTTACCGGAGAGTCGTCATGGCTTCTACAGATCTGAAAGCTTTGTTACCACGGGAGCTGCTGGCTTCCGTGGTGGTGTTTCTGGTGGCGCTGCCACTGTGCATGGGTATTGCGATTGCGTCGGGCATGCCGCCAGCCAAAGGCTTGATCACCGGGATCATCGGTGGTCTGGTGGTGGGTTGGCTCGCCGGCTCGCCCTTGCAGGTCAGTGGTCCGGCCGCGGGTCTTGCGGTGCTGGTGTTCGAACTCGTTCGCGAGCACGGCATGGCGATGTTGGGCCCAATCCTTGTGCTGGCGGGCGTGCTGCAACTGCTGGCGGGTCGGCTGAAGCTCGGATGCTGGTTTCGCGTCACCGCACCCGCTGTGGTGTACGGAATGCTGGCGGGTATCGGCGTGTTGATCGTGCTCTCCCAGGCCCACGTGATGTTCGACAGTGGCCCGAAACCCTCGGGGCTGGATAACCTGATTGCCTTCCCGCAGACGCTGTTCGGCGCCATCGGGCCGGGAAGCGGTATGCAGGCTGGTTTGCTGGGCTTGGGCACGATTGCCGTGATGTGGCTGTGGGAAAAGCGCCGGCCCCACGCGCTGCGTTTCGTGCCGGGCGCCTTGCTGGGCGTCGGGATCGCGACGGCGGTCAGCCTTGCGATGAGCTTGCAGGTCAAGCGCGTGGAAGTGCCGGCCAACCTTGCCGAAGCGATCGACTGGCTGCGTCCTGCCGATCTGCTGAACCTGGCGGATCCGGCAATTCTCATTGCAGCGATTGCAGTGGCATTCATCGCCAGCGCCGAAACGCTCTTGTCGGCGGCTGCTGTGGACCGCATGCACGACGGCCAGCGCTCGGACTTCGACAAAGAACTGAGCGCGCAAGGCGTTGGCAACATGCTGTGCGGTCTGGTGGGCGCTTTGCCAATGACGGGCGTTATTGTGCGCAGCTCCGCGAACGTCCAGGCCGGTGCGAAGACCCGTCTGTCTGCGATGTTCCACGGCCTGTGGTTGCTGGCCTTCGTACTGCTGTTGTCCAGCGTGCTGCAAAGCATTCCCGTCGCGAGCCTCGCCGGTGTGCTGGTCTTCACCGGTGTGAAGCTGGTAGACCTCAAAGCGTTGCGCGGTCTGGGGCGCTACGGGCGTATGCCGATGTTCATCTACGGTGCGACGGCGGCCGCCATCATCTTCACGGACCTGCTGACCGGCGTGTTGATCGGTTTCGGTCTGACGCTGGTGAAGCTGGCGCTGAATGCATCGCGCCTGAAGATCAATCTGGTGGACCTCCCGGCCGAGGACGAGATGGAATTGCGTCTGACCGGTGCGGCCACGTTCCTCAAGGTCCCTGCTCTGACGCAGGCGCTGGCGTCAGTGCCAGCTGGCACCATGTTGCACGTGCCGCTGGGCAATCTCAGCTACATCGATCATTCGTGTCTGGAGCTGCTCGAGGAATGGGGGCGCGCCAATGCGGCTCAGGGGTCGCGACTGCTGCTTGAGCAGCGCCTGCTCAAGCGGCGAGTAGAAGGGCGGATTCGCACGTCGATTGGTGGCGCGGCGCTGCATTGATGTCAGGGTGATCCGGGTCTTCACCCTCTTCTATGGGAGCGAGGCAGCAACCTCGCTTCCATGGGGGACCATTAGGCAGCATCAACTTTGCGCTGCGACCTGGCTCATCAATCCTTGGCGCATTCCATTTCAAGGCCAACGCCCAATTGGCGCGACAGACTCGGCCAGCGTTTCCAGGCCGCTTCGGTGTCCGGGCTGACGAGGCGTTCGCGATAGGCTTCGACCGACTCCAGCGAAAAGCTGTCTTCATCGAGCATTTCATCGATGGCGTGGTGCACCACTTCGTCCAGTTGATTGGCAAATTCCTCCCCGATCAACTGGTGAGCAATGACGCTGGCAACGGTAGTGTTCACCGGGATCAGAGGTTGTCCGAAGTGCACGATGTACAGGTCGTTGACCTCTTCCACCAGACGATGCGCCAGATAGGCTTCATCCAGCAGGCCGTCCAGGCCTTCGTGACCGGCCATGATGGCCGGCGGCGCGCTGAAGAATTGTTCGGCGATCTTCAGCACCGGTTTGATCTGGTTCTCGATGCCGGCCTGCAGCGCCACTTCATGGGCAGCGTCGAGCAGGTCGGGCACTTGTTCGATGTAGGCGACGACAAAGCGCGCCAGTACGCCTCGGGCGTCGACGTCAGGAAGATGAATGGCAGGGTGCAGATGAGGAAGTTGCATTTCCAGCTGGCGCAATAACTGACCGGTTTGGGTCTCGTGTTCCTGTGCTCGTGTGATCTGCTCGCGCAATGCGGCGGTGTTCATGAATACTCCATGGGGCAAAAAACCAGGCCGTCATTATAGGGAAGTCATACGTTAGCTTGCTTATCAAACACGCTAAGACGTAATTGTCATAACAGTTTCACAGTTATGTGCATTGGCTATTAAAACGTCGGTTTCGGCGCTTTTGGCGTGATTTCCCCCAGTAAACCCGCACACGTATAGCTTGAATTCGCGAATTCTCCACCCCGTGCGCCCGATTGCGCCGTGTCTATACTCGGGTCAGTGAATGGCTGTCCGATGAACTCGGAATTGTGAAGCTGGCCTGGCCCCGGTCCCCTTGCAACTTGTCGACCGCTCCCTCGCCCGCATGTGACTGCTGGCAACGATAAGAAGAACAAGAGGGGAAAACGCAATGGTGCGACATCCACACGTCTGGATGGGGCTCCTGTTGTGGTCGGTATTCGGCCAGGCACACGCTGCCTGGACCACGAATATGGCGCCTGGAGCGACTGAGGTGAGCCATAAGGTCTTCGACCTGCACATGACCATTTTCTGGATCTGTGTGGTGATCGGCATCGTCGTGTTTGGCGCGATGTTCTGGTCGATGATCGTTCATCGCCGCTCGACCGGCCAAGTGGCCGCCAAGTTTCACGAGAGCACCAGGATCGAGATTCTCTGGACCATCGTGCCGCTGCTGATTCTTGTGGTCATGGCGATCCCTGCCACCAAAACTCTTATTCAGATGTACGACAACACTGAGTCCGGACTGGATATCCAGATCACCGGTTATCAGTGGAAATGGCATTACAAATATCTGGGTCAGGACGTCGAGTTTTTCAGCAACCTGGCAACGCCTGCCGATCAGATTCACAACCAGGAAGCGAAGGGCGAGCACTACCTGCTTGAGGTCGACCAGCCCTTGGTGGTGCCCGTGGGCGTGAAAATCCGGTTTCTGGTCACCGCTGCCGACGTTATCCATTCCTGGTGGGTGCCGGCGTTCGCGGTCAAGCGCGATGCCATTCCCGGTTTCGTCAACGAGGCCTGGACCCGCATTGAAAAGCCCGGCATCTATCGCGGCCAGTGCTCGGAGCTGTGCGGCAAGGATCACGGTTTCATGCCCATCGTGGTGGAGGCCAAGAGCCAGGCCGACTACGACACATGGCTGGCCGGCCGCAAGGAAGAAGTCGCGAAGCTCAAAGAGCTGACCAGCAAGGACTGGACCCTGGCGGACCTCATGGCTCAGGGCGACAAGGTCTATCACACAACCTGCGTAGCCTGTCATCAGGCGGAAGGGCAAGGGCTGCCGCCGATGTTCCCGGCGCTCAAAGGCTCCAAAACTGCCCTCGGTCCTAAAGAAGAACATCTCAAGACCGTTTTCAACGGCCGCCCGGGCACAGCAATGGCGGCCTTCGGCAAGCAGCTCTCGGAAGTGGACATCGCCGCAGTTGTGACCTACGAGCGCAATGCGTGGGGTAACAACACGGGCGATATGGTCACGCCTAAAGACGTGCTGGCGCTGAAGCAGGCGGCCGCGAAATGAACAGGCTCACCGAAATCATTGTAGGAGCGCGCTTGCCCGCGATGGCGTGGTGTCAGGCGACACATCTATCGCAGATACACCGCAATCGCGGGCAAGCGCGCTCCTACAGCACGTTCGCCATAGCCAGGTGCGAGGGCTTCGCAGGAGACAGGACATGAGTGCAGTGATTGACGACCATGGCCACGAAGGCCATGTCCACGGTCCGGCAAAGGGGCTGATGCGTTGGGTGCTGACCACCAACCATAAGGACATCGGCACACTTTACTTGTGGTTTAGCTTCTCGATGTTCCTGCTCGGCGGGTCATTCGCGATGGTGATTCGTGCCGAGCTGTTTCAGCCCGGTTTACAGATCGTCGAACCTGCATTCTTTAATCAGATGACCACGATGCATGGGCTGGTGATGGTCTTCGGGGCGGTCATGCCCGCCTTCGTCGGGCTTGCCAACTGGATGATTCCGTTGATGGTCGGCGCGCCGGACATGGCGCTGCCACGCATGAACAATTTCAGTTTCTGGCTGCTGCCGGCGGCGTTCCTGTTGCTGGTTTCCACGCTCTTCACGCCAGGCGGCGGACCGAATTTTGGCTGGACGTTCTATGCGCCGCTTTCAACCACTTACGCACCGCAAAGCGTGACGTATTTCATCCTCGCCATCCACTTGATGGGCATCAGCTCGATCATGGGCGCGATCAACGTCATTGCCACCATTCTCAACCTGCGCGCGCCAGGCATGACCCTGATGAAAATGCCGCTGTTCGTCTGGACCTGGCTGATCACGGCGTTTCTGCTCATCGCGGTGATGCCGGTGCTGGCCGGCTGCGTGACGATGATGCTGATGGACATCCATTTCCACACCAGCTTTTTCAACGCAGCGGGCGGTGGTGATCCAGTGCTGTTCCAGCACGTATTCTGGTTTTTCGGCCATCCCGAGGTGTACATCATGATCCTGCCCGCGTTCGGCGCGGTCAGTTCGATCATTCCGGCGTTCTCGCGCAAGCCGCTGTTCGGTTACACCTCGATGGTCTACGCCACGGCGAGCATCGCCTTCCTGTCGTTCATCGTCTGGGCGCACCATATGTTTGTGGTGGGCATTCCGCTGGTGGGCGAGCTGTTCTTCATGTACGCCACCATGCTCATTGCCGTACCGACCGGGGTGAAGGTGTTCAACTGGGTCAGCACCATGTGGCAGGGCGAGCTGACGTTCGAGACGCCCATGCTGTTTGCCGTGGCGTTCGTGATCCTGTTCACCATCGGCGGCTTCTCCGGGCTCATGCTGGCCATTGCGCCGGCGGATTTTCAGTACCAGGACACTTACTTCGTGGTGGCTCACTTCCACTACGTTCTGGTGCCCGGCGCGATCTTCGGCATCTTCGCTTCGGCCTACTACTGGCTGCCGAAATGGACGGGCCACATGTACGACGAAACCCTGGGCAAGCTGCATTTCTGGTTGTCGTTCGTCGGCATGAACATGGCTTTTTTCCCGATGCATTTTGTCGGGTTGGCCGGGATGCCGCGTCGGGTGCCGGACTACAACCTGCAATTCGCCGACTTCAACATGGTGTCCTCGATCGGTGCATTTACCTTTGGCGCCACGCAGATTTTCTTCCTGTTCATCGTGATCAAGACCATTCGCGGTGGTCCGCCTGCTCCGGCCAAACCCTGGGACGGAGCCGACGGCCTGGAGTGGACCGTGCCGTCGCCGGCGCCCTATCACACTTTCGTCACGCCACCGGAAGTGAAATGACATGAGCCATGCCTTGCAGCCGAACAAGCGACTGGTGACCCGCCTGCTGCTGCTGGCGGTCGCGATGTTCGCGTTCGGTTTCGCGCTGGTGCCGCTGTATGACGTGATGTGCAAGACACTGGGTATCAATGGCAAGACTGGCGAACGCTACACCCAGGCGCAGCAAATCGATGAGAGCCGACAGGTGCGCGTGCAGTTTGTGTCGACCAATTCCGCCGACATGGTCTGGGGGTTCTTCCCCAAGGCCGAGGAGATGAACGTGCATCCCGGTGCGGTCAGCGAAATGCTGTTCGTGGCCCAGAACCCCAGCGACAGGCCGATGACCGCGCAGGCAGTGCCGAGCATTTCGCCCAGCACCGCCGCCGTGTATTTCCACAAGACCGAATGTTTCTGCTTCACCCAGCAGATGCTGCAGCCGGGCGAGAGGATCGAAATGCCGGTGCGTTTCATTGTCGACCGCGATCTGCCCGCGGACGTGAAGCATCTGACGCTCGCTTACACGCTGTTCGATATCACCGCTCGCATGCCGCCGGTTCTTAAAACGGCGGCGGGCAATGGCGGCTAGGCCTCAGGCCAGGAGAGACAGACGATGGCAACCCACGAGCATTATTACGTCCCCGCGCAGAGCAAATGGCCGATCATCGCCACCATCGGCATGTTCACCACGATGTATGGGCTGGGCACCTGGTTCATCGACATGAAGGCCGCACGTGACTCCCATGGCCCTGTCATTTTCGCCATCGGCGGGCTGATCGTGGCATACATGATGTTCGGCTGGTTCAGCACCGTCATCAAAGAGAGTCGGTCCGGGCTTTATAGCGCTCAGATGGATCGCTCGTTCCGCTGGGGAATGGGGTGGTTCATTTTCTCGGAAGTGATGTTCTTCGTGGCCTTCTTCGGCGCGCTGTTTTATGTGCGTGTGATTGCAGGCCCCGCGTTGGGCGGTGAAGGGGCAAAAGGCATCGCACACATGCTCTGGCCGAACTTCCAGTACGCCTGGCCGCTGCTGCATACCCCCGACCCGGCGATGTTCGCGCCTCCCAAGGAAGTCATCGATCCCTGGCATCTGCCGCTGATCAATACCGTTCTGCTGGTCAGCTCCAGTGTGACCGTGACCATCGCCCATCACGCGCTCAAAAAAGGCCATCGTGGCGCGCTGAGGCTGTGGCTGGCGGCAACCATCCTGTTGGGCGTCGCGTTTCTTGCGCTGCAAGCGATGGAATATCACGAAGCCTACACAGAGCTCGGCCTGACGCTGGATTCAGGCATCTACGGCGCAACGTTCTTCATGCTCACCGGCTTCCACGGCGCACACGTCACCATCGGCACGATCATTCTGTTCGTGATGTTGATGCGCATTCTGCGCGGGCATTTCGATGCTGAGCACCAGTTCGGATTCGAGGCCGCCAGTTGGTATTGGCATTTTGTCGACGTGGTGTGGGTGGGGTTATTCGTTTTCGTCTACGTGCTGTGAATGCCGGGTGACTGAGCTGACGCGAAAACCGCAGGCGTGAACGCGCTCACCACGGCGTGTGATAGACCAGTTGCCCGCTGAAATACCCGTAGGCAATCGGCGCCAGCGTGATCGCTGCGCAGCACACGCGCACAGTCAGGGCTTTCACCAGGCGGGTCGATGAAGCGTCGTCCTTGACCAGAAAGAACAGGCCGCTGAACAGACTGACCACTGTGGCAACGAGCATCAGAACAATCGCGGCTTTGAGCATGGTGCGACTCCAGGAGCAAACGCTATGCAACGGAGTATAGGTGCGGCTCACCCATGGAAACCGGAGGCGTGATGAAACGCTTTCGCCCTGGGGTGCTGCCGACGCTGGTCGTTTTTGCGCTGTTGCCGCTGCTGGTCTGGCTGGGTTTCTGGCAGTTGGGCCGAGGTGAAGAGAAACGCCAGATGCTCGCCAGCTACGCCGAGCGCCGGGCGTCACCTCCGGTTGCTGTCGATCTGCTGCCCGGGGTGGCGGATCCGGCGTATCGGCATGTGCAGCTTCGCGGCACATTCGATGCCGAACACACCGTCTTGCTCGACAACAGCACGCGCGATGGCAAGGCCGGGGTAGAGCTGATTCAGCCGTTCCATGATCAGCCGAGTGGTCTGTGGCTGATGGTCAATCGAGGGTGGTTGCCCTGGCCGGATCGGCGGCTGCCCGCGCAGTTCGACACGCCGGCTCAGCGTTACATCCTCGACGCGTGGGTGTATGTGGCGCCGGGAGCGACCTTCCAGCTGCATCCGGACGCCAGGAGCGAGCGCTGGCCAAAGCTGATCACGGCCCTTGATCCTGCGGCGGTCTGGTCTGAGTTGCATCGGGACGGCTATGCCCATGAGCTGCGTCTCGAAGCGGGACCTGTGGCCTATCGCACCGACTGGCCTGTGGTCGCCATGGGGCCGGAAAAACATGTGGGCTACGCCGTGCAGTGGTTCGCGATGGCCACGGCTTTGTTCGGTCTTTATCTCTATCTGGGCTTCAACCAGACGGCAACAGCCAGACACAAAAAGAACAAGGAGACGCCGCATGGGGACCACCATGAATCCAGCCAGCACGTCTGACGCTGGCTCATCGATCAGACGTCGCCGGGGTCGATTGCAGTTGATCCTCGTGCTGCTCGTGGCGGTCGGGCCGATGGTGCTCGCCACCTGCATGTACACGTTCAAGTTCTGGGTTCCGGAGAGCCGCAGTTTTCATGGCGAACTCATCGGCAATGGCGAAAGCCGCGTCGAGCTCGGCGTGCAGTCGGACGAGAAGCGCTGGCAGATGCTGGTGACTGCGCCGCAACAGTGCGACGCCGATTGCCAGCAGTTGGTGTACCTGGCGCGGCAAATCCAGATCGGCCTGGGCCGAGACGCGTCGCGTGCCAGCCATGCGTTGAGCGCGGCGCAACCGCTTACGGCGCAGTTTGAGGCAACGCTTGCGCGCGAATACCCGCAGCTCCAGCGCTACCCGCTGGACGTGAAGCGGTATCGGCGCATGGCACCGGGTGTCGAGCTGCCGCAACTGTGGATCGTCGATCCCCATGGCAATCTGGTGTTGCGCTATGGCGCGCAAGTCAAAGGCAAGGATGTGCTCATCGACCTTCGTCAACTGCTGAAACTGTCGAACATCGGCTAAGGAGCAGGCGCCATGACCCGGCCAGGATTTCGTCTCGCACTGCTCGCCACGGTAGTCGCGCTGGTGGTCGTGTTGCTCGGTGCCTACACCCGGCTCACCCATGCAGGTCTGGGCTGCCCCGATTGGCCGGGGTGTTACGGCTTCATCAGCGTGCCCAACACCGAAGCTCAGTTGGCCCATGCAGAAGTCAGATTTCCCGACACACCGGTGGAGGCCGCCAAGGGCCACAACGAGATGGTGCATCGCTACTTCGCCGGAGGCCTCACGCTGCTGATCATGATGCTGGGCGTTCAGGCCTGGCATCGACGTCACATCATCGGGCAGCCCGTGGGATTGCCGCTGTTACTCCTCGCATTGGTGGTCACTCAGGCCGCCTTCGGCATGTGGACGGTGACGCTCAAGCTGTGGCCGCAAGTGGTGACAGCGCATCTGCTGGGCGGCATGTCGACGCTGAGCCTGTTGTTCTTGCTCACCCTGCGGCTGAGCGGGCGCTTTGCACCGATGGCGCTGACTACCACGCCCGAGGGCCAGCGTCTGCGGCGCATGGCCGTGGCAGGTCTGGTGCTGGTGGGATTGCAGATCGCGCTGGGTGGCTGGGTCAGCTCCAATTATGCGGCGATGGCGTGTCTCGATCTGCCCACCTGTCAGGGCCGCTGGTGGCCGGATACTGATTTCGCGAACGGCTTTCACCTGACCCAACACATCGGTCCCAACTATCTGGGCGGCAAGCTCGACAGCGATGCGCGCACCGCCATACACCTGACCCACCGAATCGGCGCGTTGCTGGTGACGTTCTCATTGTCGGCGCTGGCCTTCGCGCTTTACCGACTGGGGCTCAGAAGCATGGCGGCGCTTCTGGTGTCTGTCCTGGGCCTGCAGATTGCGCTGGGCATCGGCAATGTCGTGCTGCATCTGCCGCTTGCGTTGGCCGTCGCCCATAACGCCGGAGGTGCCGCCTTGATACTGACCCTGACGCTGATCAATTACCGCGTCAGGCCGCTGGTTGCCCTCGCCCCCCGCCAGGCATCGAACTGGTGGCAATACGCGCATGTGCTGTTGCACCTCGGCCCGCATCGCTGATTCAGTGTGCAGGTTTGAGCGCTGAGGTGCGGATCACTTTCGGCGACGGGCCCTGCTGATGTACCGTGGCCGCTGTTGCGCGCAACGATCGCTATTCCGGTCGGCTCCGATTCACCGCCGCTGAGGGATGCTCGTCGCGCTGCTCGTGATCATTACTTGATGCCGAATCCATGACCCGAACCCAGAAAACCGTCTTCATCCTTGTTGCCATCGTCGCTGTGGTGCTGGGCCTGACCGTCAATCGTGTGTTGTCCGGTAAAGACCAGGGCGATCAGACCGCGCTCATCGATGCGGGCATCATTCTGTTACCCCAAAGCCGGGAGGTCCCGGATCTGCAAATGACGAATCAGGACGGCCAGCCGGTGTCACTCGGCTCCCTCAAGGATAAATGGACCCTGCTGTTCTTTGGCTATACCTTCTGCCCGGACATCTGCCCGACCACGCTTGCGCAGTTGCGGCAGATAAAAAGCGAATTGCCTGAAGAGGCGGCTGCCAAACTGCGTGTGGTGCTGGTCAGCGTCGACCCCAATCGTGACACGCCTCAACAATTGAAGACGTACCTGGGCTACTTCGACAAACAGTTCGTTGGCCTGACCACACCGGTTGAAAACATTCAGAAGCTCGCCAATGCGGTGAGCATTCCGTTCATTCCCGCCGACACCAGCAAACCCAACTACACGGTCGATCACAGCGGCAACCTAGCCCTCCTCGGCCCCGACGGTATGCAACGCGGCTTCATCCGTGCACCGCTGAACAACCAAAAACTGGTGGCTCAATTGCCGGTCCTGCTCAAGAAGCAATAAAGCCAACGATAGGGCGGATCGTGATGTGTTGAGGCTTGCTCACGAAGGCGGCACCCTCAGACATCGATGTCGCCTGTCAGAATGCCTTCGCGGGCAAGCGCGCTCCTACGTGGGTCGCGGATTGGCTTAGAGACGTGTCAGTTTCAGTGTCGGAGGTGAAATCAGGTTGCGGAAGGTTCCGGCGCGAACCTCCGACCTGTGGGAGTGAGCTTGCTCACGAATGCGGCATCCCGGTGACATTGATGTCGACTGTCAGAATGCCTTCGCGAGCGAGCTCACTCCTACATGGATCGCAGAGTGGCTGAGAGACGTGTCAGTTTCATTGTCGGAAGTGGGATCGGCCTTGCGGAAGGTTCCGGCGCGAACCTCAGACCTGTGGGAGTGAGCTTGCTCACGAAGGCGGCATCTCGGTGACATCGATGTCGCCTGTCAGAATGCCTTCGCGGGCAAGCGCGCTCCTACATGGATCGCGCACTGGCCGAGGTCGAAGTCGGCTGTTTGCGACGAAAGATCGGTCCGATCAGAACGCCGGCACCACGGCGCCTTTGTACTTGGTCTCGATGAACTGCTTGGTCTCCGGACTGTGCAACGCAGCGACCAGTTTCTGGATGGCAGGCGAATCCTTGTTGTCTTCGCGGGTCACCAGGATGTTTGCGTAGGGCGACTCCTGACCTTCAATGATCAGCGCGTCCTTGGTCGGATCGAGCTTGGCGGTCAGCGCGTAGTTGGTGTTGATCAGCGCCAGGTCAACCTGGGTCAGCACGCGTGGCAGCGTGGCAGCTTCCAGCTCGCGGAATTTCAGTGCCTTTGGATTCTGTAGCACATCGCTTGGTTTGGCGGTGATGCTGGACGGATCCTTCAGAGTGATCAGACCGGCTTTGACCAGCAGCAGAAATGCACGCCCTTCGTTGGTCGCATCGTTCGGCAGCGCGACGGTCGCGCCGTCAGGCAGGTCGGCCAGGTTCTTGATCTTGTCCGAGTACGCCCCGAACGGTTCCACGTGAACCTTTGCGACGCTCACCAGGTGCGTGCCCTTGCCTTTGTTGAACTCATCCAGATACGGCTGGTGCTGGAAAAAGTTGGCGTCCATGCGCTTCTGATCGACCTGTACGTTGGGTTGAACGTAGTCGTTGAAGACCTTCACATTCAGCGTCACGCCCTCTTTGGCCAGGGTCGGCTTCACGAACTCGAGGATTTCGGCGTGAGGCACAGCGCTTGCCGCGACGGTCAGGGTTTCATCGGCGTGGGCGGAAAATGCAGCCACTGCAGCGAAGATGGCCAACAGCTTTTTCATGTGTTTCTACTCCTGAAATGCCCGCTCTTGGGCGAACACCTGCCGGTCAGCGACCGGCTCATTCAATTAACGATGCGAGAAGTGCGCGACCAGTCTGTCGCCCACGGTTTGCAGGATCTGCACCAGCACCAGCAGCAATACGACCGTCACGAACATCACATCGTTCTGGAAGCGCTGGTAACCGTAGCGAATCGCCAGGTCACCCAGACCGCCCGCACCCACTGCGCCGGCCATTGCCGTGAACGACACCAGCGCGATGGCGGTGACAGTGATCGCCGCCAGAATGCCCGGCCGCGCTTCCGGCAGCAGCGCCTTGAGAATGATCTGCCGCGTGGTCGCGCCCATCGCCTGAACGGCCTCGATGATGCCGCGATCCACCTCGCGCAGCGCAGTTTCCACCAGACGGGCAAAGAACGGCGTGGCGCCGGCGATCAGCGGAGGCAGCGTGCCGAGGATCCCCAGCGAAGTGCCGGTGATGATTTCGGTCAGCGGCATCATCACGATCAGCAGAATGATGAAAGGCAGCGCCCGGAGCATGTTCACGATCAGGCCTACAGTGGCGTAGACCGGTTTGTTCTCAAGCAACTGACGTGGCGATGTCAGGAACATCAGCACGCCCAGTGGCAGGCCCAGCAGCACGGTGAACGCCAGCGAGACGCCGAGCATGATCAAAGTGTCGCCAATCGCGACCCATATTTCATACCAGTCGACGTTGGAAAACAGGGTGGTGAGGGTATCCATCAGCGCAGGACCTCCATATGAACGTCAGCTGCGGTGAAGCGCGCGAACGCGGCCTCCATGTCGCCACCTGTGATGGCCAAAGTCAGTTGCCCGTAAGGCGTGTCTTTGATGCGGTCGATGCGTCCGGCCAGAATGCTGTAGTCCACACCGGTTTCCCGGGCGACCGTGCCCAACAGCGGCGCGTAGGTCGCATCGCCCTGGAAGGTCAGACGCACGATGCGACCTTCGACATGGGCGAAGTCGCTGCTCTGCTCGTTTTCATCGACCTGCTCGTCTTCCTGTACGAAACGGCGCGTGGTCGGGTGTTTGGGGTGCAGGAACACGTCGGCCACTGCGCCCTGCTCCACGATCACCCCCGCGTCCATCACCGCGACCTGATCGCACACCCGACGAATCACGTCCATCTCGTGGGTGATCAGCACGATGGTGAGCTTCAGCTCGCGATTGATCTCCGCCAGCAATTGCAGCACCGATGCCGTGGTTTGTGGGTCGAGGGCGCTGGTGGCCTCGTCGCACAACAGAATCTTCGGTTTGGTCGCCAGTGCACGGGCGATGCCGACGCGCTGTTTCTGACCGCCAGACAGCTGTGACGGGTATTTCTTCGCGTGGTCGGACAGACCGACCCGCGCCAGCAGCTCGGCCACTCGCTGGTCGATCTGCGCGCGGGACATATCCCCGGCCAGAGTCAGCGGCATGGCAACGTTGTCGGCGACGGTTTTGGACGACAGCAGGTTGAAGTGCTGAAAGATCATCCCGACCTGCCTGCGGAAACCGCGCAAGCCGTCGGCGTCCAGAGCGGTGACATCGACGTCATCGACCAGAATCTTGCCGCCGCTCGGCGCTTCGAGGCGATTGATCAGACGCAGCATCGTGCTTTTGCCAGCGCCGGAGTGGCCGATCAGGCCAAACACCTGGCCGTTCTCGACCCGCAGGCTGGTGGGGTGCAGTGCGGGAATTTCCCTGTCGCCGACGCGATAGGTTTTATGGACGTTTTGAAACTCGATCACTTAGCGAACCTTGTGGGGGCGCGGTAGAAATTCAGCGTGCGAGAAAGCTCGAAAACGCTGCTGGGCGATGCCATTTCGGCCTCGGCTGGGTAAACCGGGCGCGCATTTTAGCCTGTCGGGCCGGGGTTGGGCCCATCATTCTTAGCATTTATTTCGCGCGCGACCTGCTCAACGGTCATAACGCAGAATTCAAGCAACGGTAGACCAAAGGTCGAAAAAAACACGGAACGGCGGTTTTCATCCTCAGTCACTACATAAGCGCCGAAATTTCCCTGAGGGCTGTAAGGGAAATTCCTGCTTACTGAGCTCGCACCGCCTTTCGCCCACGGAAGAACGAGAAAAGAGCCGCCTGAACCGAGGAGTTTTTGTCCGATGGCTACAAATAAACCCACACCCGTCAGCGCAACACCGAAAAGCGAACTTGCCGGCACCGACACTTTGGATCGGGGCAACACCAACACCAAGCTCGACAGTCTGGAGCAGTTCCGCTCCGACGCTACTGGTCAGGCTCTGCGCACCAATCAGGGTGTCAAAGTCTCCGATAACCAGAACACACTCAAGGTTGGCAGCCGCGGCCCTTCGCTGCTCGAAGATTTCATCATGCGCGAGAAGATCACGCATTTTGACCACGAGCGTATTCCTGAGCGGATCGTTCACGCACGCGGCACTGCGGCCCATGGTTATTTCCAGAGCTACGAGAACCATTCCGCCCTCAGCAAGGCAGAATTCCTGCGCGATCCGGGGAAAAAGACACCCGTGTTCGTGCGTTTTTCCACCGTTCAAGGCCCGCGTGGCTCGGGCGATACCGTCCGCGATGTGCGCGGCTTTGCGGTGAAGTTCTACACCGAAGAAGGCAACTACGATCTGGTTGGCAACAACATGCCGGTGTTCTTCATTCAGGATGCCATCAAGTTTCCGGATTTCGTGCACGCCGTAAAACCTGAGCCGCACAACGAGATTCCTACCGGCGGATCGGCCCACGACACGTTCTGGGACTTCGTTTCGCTGGTGCCGGAATCTGCGCACATGGTGCTGTGGACCATGTCGGACCGCGCCATTCCAAAAAGCCTGCGCAGCATGCAGGGCTTTGGTATCCACACGTTCCGCATGATCAATACCGAGGGCAAGTCCTCGTTCGTCAAATTCCACTGGAAGCCTAAATACGGCACCTGTTCGCTTCTGTGGGACGAAGCCCAGAAGCTGGCCGGTAAAGACACCGATTACCACCGCCGCGATCTGTGGGAATCCATCGAGATGGGCGACTACCCGGAATGGGAGCTGGGCGTTCAGATCGTCGCTGAAGAAGACGAGCACAAGTTCGACTTCGATTTGCTCGATCCCACCAAGATCATCCCGGAGGAAATGGTGCCGGTCACGCCGTTGGGCAAGATGGTGCTCAATCGCAACCCTGACAACTATTTTGCCGAGACCGAGCAGGTCGCGTTCTGCCCAGGCCACGTAGTGCCAGGCATCGACTTCTCCAACGATCCGCTGCTGCAAGGTCGGCTGTTTTCCTACACCGACACGCAAATCAGCCGACTGGGCGGACCGAACTTCCACGAAATCCCGATCAACCGCCCGGTTTCGCCGAATCACAACGGCCAGCGCGATGCGCAGCACCGCACGACCATCGACAAGGGTCGCGCGTCCTACGAGCCGAACTCCATCGACGGCGGCTGGCCGAAAGAAACCCCGGCTGGCCCAGAGGATGGCGGCTTCGAGACGTATCAGGAGCGCGTCGAAGCGCACAAGGTGCGTGAGCGCAGCCCTTCCTTCGCGGACCATTTCTCGCAAGCCACGCTGTTTTTCAACAGCATGAGCGAGCATGAGAAAGAGCACATCATCGCGGCCTACAGTTTTGAGCTGGGCAAGGTCGATCGTGAGCACATCCGTGCGCGACAAGTGAACGAGATTCTCGCCAATATCGATCTGACCTTGGCACAGCGCGTCGCTGTAAACCTGGGTCTGCCGGCACCGACGGCTCCGACCGTCACGCCGCAGAAATCCGGCAAGCCGACGGTGGACAAGTCTCCGTTGCTTAGCCAGGTCAATTTGCTGCCAGGCGATATCGCCTCGCGCAAAGTGGCGATTCTGGTGGCTGATGGTGTAGACGACAAAGCCGTCGCGGCCATGAAGGCAGCCCTTGAAGCCGAGGCTGCGCACGCCAAGGTGCTCGGGCCAACCTCTGCGCCGGTGAAAACCGCTGGCGGCGGGACGCTGGCAGTGGACGCTTCTGCTGAAGGCCTGCCATCGATTGCTTTCGACGCGGTTTTCATTCCCGGCGGCGCAGCATCGGTGAAAGCCCTGATGGGCGACGGCGTGGCATTGCACTACGTGCTTGAGGCCTACAAGCATCTCAAGGCAATCGCTTACGCGGGCGACGCGAAAGAGTTGATCGACTTGCTGCGGCTTGAGGCCGATGCCGGCCTGCTCGCGGTGTCGGACAGCAAGTCGTTCGCGACTTTCTTCGACGCCATCAAGCAGCACCGGGTCTGGGCGCGGGAGCCTAAAGCCAAGGCGATTCCGGCTTGATAGCAGCCTCGCAAGCCTTACCTCGTCTGGATGAGCGCTGAGAAGTAGAAGCGCGATTGCCCGCGAATGAACGACACATCCGACACATTTGAGTCGGATGTGCTGTCCAAGACCGGGCAAGCGTGCTTCAAAATGCGTTGCAGTTATCGAAAAAAAGGCGTTGCCTGTGAGGGCAACGCCTTTTGTTTGATCAAAAAATAATCAGAGCGGGGCAGGTTTCAGAATCATCTGAGCTGGCTCAGTCTTCTCGATTTCACGCTGAATCTGCAATTCGAAGTCTGGATTGATCTTCGTCACGCGCTTGGTCAGCAACGTGGCCAACCAAGGATAATCGTCCGTTCGCGGTACCTGCACGATCACTTCGCAGTTGAACGCGGCCACGTCGGCGGCGATATCGTTCAGCTGACGACGGAGTTGTCTGGAGTCGCGGATGTTCAACTCGATGGTGGTGCTTTCCACGGTCGGATCGATGACCTTGGCTGTGCGCCTGGCTTCAGCCGCTTTCAATTCGGCTTCGGCTTTGTCCAGCTCGGCTTTACGGGCGTGGGCGATGGCGCCGTTCACACCGCTGGTCAAAGCAGGTGCCTTGGGCATCAGCGCGCGAGCGCGACTCAGCGCCGTTGCCGCGGCGTTGACGTCACCCTTCTGCAGGACGATCTGGCTGCGGCTCAGGTAGGCCTCGGCGAGTTGACGCTGATACTGCTCAAGGCGCGGATCATCGGGAGATTTGGCTTGCAGTGCGGCCAGCTGATCTTCAGCGGTCGCCAGCTCGCTGCTTGCGATGTTCTGTTCCAGCTGCTGATACGCATCCGGCGCCGCGGCGGGAGCGGGAGGCTCGACGGGCTTGCTCTGGCAGGCGACCAACAGGACGGAAAATGCAGCAAGCAGCAGATAACGGGATGCGAACGGCTTCATTCCTGCGATTCTCTATTTGCGCAAAAAACGAGCAAGTCTACACATAAGTGCCTTGCACCGAAAATAACTGATCACTATCAGGGGGCGATGCGAACGGTCATTGCACATTGCCGCCATGCATTTATTGCCGAATATGACTGTGACTGCTGCACAAGGTTCTACCGCTTGGGCAAAACGAAACTGAGCAAAAAAAGCGCCGCTGCAGACACCACAATAGACGGGCCCGCCGGCGTGTCCTTGAACCAGGACAACGCCAGCCCGCCGCAGACTGCAATCACCCCGATGATGCTGGCACCCAGTGCCATTTGCTCGGGAGAACGGGCGTGACGTTGTGCCGCAGCCGCTGGAATGATCAACAGCGAGGTAATCAGCAAAACCCCCACGATTTTCATCGCAACGGCGATTACCACGGCAATCAGCAGCATCAACGCCATGCGCAAGGTCGCGACTGGCAAGCCTTCGACGGTCGCCAGCTCCTCATGAACGGTGATCGCCAACAGCGGACGCCACAGCGCGCAGACCAGGATCAGCACCGCCGCGCTGCCGCCGAGAATCCATGACAGGTCGGTTGGGCTGATCGCCAGCAGATCACCAAACAGATAGCCCATCAGATCGATCCGGACATCGCGCATGAAGCTCAGGACCACAAGCCCCAGCGACAGGGTGCTTGGCGCAAGAATTCCGAGCAGGGTGTCCGACGCCAGTGGCTGACGCTGTTGCAGCGTGACCAGCACGATGGCCAAGAGCAAACAGCCGACGGTGACGGCAATCGCCGGGCTGATATCCAGCAGAAAGCCCAGTGCCACACCCAGCAATGCAGCGTGAGACAGCGTGTCACCAAAGTAGGCCATTCGCCGCCAGACCACAAAGGAGCCCAACGGGCCAGCCACTACCGCCAGAGCAAGGCCTGCGAGCAAGGCATAGAGTAGAAAATCAGCCATGCTTGCAGCTATCTCCGTGACTGTGGTCGTGAGGGTGGGAATGATCGTGGTCATGCGCCGCTGCGGGTTGGCAGACCTCGCCGTGCAGGTCGTGGGCATGATCGTGATGATGGTGATAAATCGCCAGGCTCGGTGCGTTCTGACCGAACAGCTCGACGAACGCCGGATCATTGCTGACCTGCTCCGGATGGCCGGAACAACAGACGTGCCGATTCAGGCAGACCACTTGGTCGGTGGTGCTCATCACCAGATGCAGATCATGGGAGACCATCAGCACACCGCACCGGTGGCGATCCCGAAGCTGTGTAATAAGTGCATACAGCTCCGCTTGCCCGGCCACGTCGACGCCTTGCACCGGTTCATCGAGTACCAGCAATTCAGGTTCACGCAGCAGCGCTCGCGCAAGCAGTACGCGCTGCATCTCGCCTCCGGAAATACCCTGGAGCGGGCTGTCGATGACTTTTTCAGCTCCGACTTCCGCCAGTGCCGACAATGCGGTCTCGCGGTCCACGCCTGGCACCAGCCGCAGGAAACGCAGCACCGACAGCGGCAACGTCGCGTCGATGTGCAGCTTTTGCGGCATATAACCGATGCGCAATTTTGGCTTGCGCCAGACCTCGCCGGTGTCAGGTTTGAGCAAGCCGAGCACCGCGCGCACCAGTGTGGTCTTGCCTGCGCCGTTGGGCCCGATCAGCGTCACGATTTCGCCGGGGCTGACGCTCAGCTGAATGTTTTCCAGCACGCTCTGGCCGGCACGCGTGACGCTGACGTCCTTCAAGCGGATCAGTGCGTCGCTCATCAAGCAGCCTTGCAGCCAGCACACACTCCGACGACTTCGACCGTCTGGGTTTCCACCGCAAAGCCGACTTCATTGGCCGCTGCCACGATGGATGCGCTGATGGCGGCGTGTTGCAACTCGATGGCGGCGTGGCACTCGCGACAGATCAGGAACTGGCCCTGATGCGCGTGCGTAGGGTGATTGCAGCCGGCGAATGCGTTGAGCGACGCGATGCGATGCACCAACCCGTTCTCCAGCAGGAAGTCCAGCGCACGGTAAACCGTGGGCGGCGCGGCGCGACGACCGTCTTCTTCACTGAGCACCGCGAGGATGTCGTAGGCGCCGAGCGGCTTGTGGCTTTGCCATACTAGCTCCAGAACGCGACGACGCAGAGCGGTCAAACGCAGGCCTTTACCGGCGCAGAGCGCATCGGCTTCAGCAAGCGCGCTGTGCACGCAGTGAGAGTGATCGTGAGGGCGACTGGCCAGCGGTGTTTTAGACATGGGCGGCGACGGCTATTGTGAGAGACGTTATTATGTTACCTGTTCCTGCCCCAATGAGTGGTCATCGTGTCCCGACTTTTTTTACTTTTTGTCGTATTCATCACCGGTTTTTCCTCCATCGCTACAGCCCAGGCCGACGTTCGTGTGCTGACCAGCATCAAGCCGCTACAGCTGATTGCAGCGGCCGTGCAGGATGGCATCGCCGTGCCCGAAGTGCTGCTGCCGCCGGGGGCGTCGCCGCATAATTACGCGCTGCGTCCATCCGACGTACGGCGCGTGCAGGAGGTCGATCTGCTTTACTGGATCGGCCCCGACATGGAGACGTTTCTCCCCCGCGTGCTCGCTAACCGGACCAAAGCGTCTGTGGCCGTTCAGTCCTTGCCGGGCATGCATCTGCGTCACTTCACAGCCAGCGATGAGCACCACGATGATGGCGACGAAGACGAGCACGATCACGACCACCGCCCCGGCAGCGTAGATGCGCATTTGTGGCTTTCATCGGCAAACGCCCGGGTGATCGCGGCCAAAATGGCGTCGGATCTGAGCCAGGGGGATCCGGCCAACGCTGCGCGCTATGACAGCAATCTTAAGGCGTTCGACGCGCGGATGGACGCTGTGGACGCGAAGATCAAGCAACGCGTGGCGGGCATCGCCGACAAGAAATTCTTCGTCTTTCATGAGGCGTTCGACTACTTCGAAGAAGCCTATGGCATCAAGCACGCCGGTGTCTTTGCGGTCAGCAGCGAGGTGCAGCCGGGCGCCCAGCATGTCGCTGCGATGCGCGCGCGCCTGAGCGAGTTCGGCAAGACCTGTGTATTCAGCGAGCCACCCTTGCGTCCGCGTCTGGCCGACACGCTGAGTGCCGGTCTGCCGGTCAAACTGGCGGAGCTGGACGCGCTGGGTGGGTACACACCAGCCACTGCGCAGGGCTATGAGCAATTGCTGAGCAAACTCGCGGATGATCTGGCGGGGTGTCTGGAGGGTCTGTAACGTTTGGGCTGACGCCATTGCAGGCCAGCGCGCCTCTGGCTTGCACGCGCTTTTGTGGGCTGAGCAAATCTCTAGGCGCGCTTCCCTGCGATGGCCTTTTGTAGATTACAACGCAAACGGCAGCGGAATGTGGGTCTCCTGGCGCTGCTCCAGTCGCACGCGGAATTCGGACGGGTCGTGGATCAACACGTCCTGGCCGGCGAAGGTCTCGGCAGCAATCAGGCGTGAGAGCCAGAATCGCACGCACCCGACACGAAGCATGGTCGACCACAGCTCGGCTTCCGCTGCGGTGAACGGCCTCAGCGCGGCATACGCGCCGAGCAAGGCGCGTGCGCGCGGGGCGTCAATGCTGCCGTCCGCAAACGAACACCAGTCATTCACGGCAATCGCCACGTCGTAGAGCATCGGACCTGAGCATGCGTTGTAGAAGTCGATCACGCCGGTCAGGTGCGTGCCTTCGAACAAGGTATTGTCGCGGAACAGGTCAGCGTGAAGATTGGCCCGCGGCAGCGCCATGATCTTCCCCTTCAGGCGGCGGATTTCCTCCACAGCCGTGGTGAGCAGCGCGCCTTGCGCCTCATCAAGATGCGAAATGAAATTGCTGCCCTCTTCCAGCATCCAGTCCAGACCGCGATCCGTCTTGCGCTCGATGATTCTTTCGCGGGTCGCCAGGTGCATGTGCGCCAACAATTCACCGATCTGCACGCAATGCTGGGTATTGGGCTCGGTCGGGTGCTTGCCCGCCAGGCGCGGTTGCAGTAGTGCCGGCTTGCCTTTGAGCTCGCGCAGGGCCTGACCATCGGTGGTGCGCAGCGCGTAAGGGACGGGCAGGTTGGCGTCGTGCAGCACATCCAGCAGCTCGATGAAAAACGGCATCTCCTGAACGGGGCCACGCTCGACCAGCGTCAGTACGAACTCCCCACGCTCAAGGCTCACGAAAAAGTTGGTGTTTTCACTTCCGGCGGCAATGCCCTGGAAATCACGCAGTGCGCCAAGCCCGTACGGGGCGAGAAAAGCTTCCAGCTCGGGCCGAGCCAGGGGAGTAAAAACGGACATAGAAGACTGCCAGCAAGAGAGTGAATGTAAGGCGTTACCAGCTGAATAGTACCCACTGAGGGATCAGCATGTCCGGTTGATCCGAACGAATGAATTGCCCGCTTGTGCCATCAGCGCGCACCAGATAATACGGCTTGCCATGTTTGGGCGTGATTTTAACCGCATACACGAAGCCGTTGGCTTTGTACTCCTGAATGAAATTCTCGCCGTCCTTGCTGATGGTGACGTCGGGCTCCGCCGAAGGCGCTTCGTCGTCGACAGCCATGGCCAGCGCGGGGCAGGCGGCTAACAACAAGACCAGTGACAGGCGATTTGGCGCGCGCATGATAACCTTGTCCCTTTGTCGTCAACGGTCTTCGCATTCTAGCGCCGACCCCGCCGAAAAGGTTGATCCTGCACATGAGTCTCGCGCCCCTCGTCCTGGTGGACGGTTCTTCTTATCTGTACCGCGCCTTCCACGCGCTGCCGCCGCTCACTACGTCCAAGGGCCTGCCCACCGGTGCGGTCAAGGGCGTGCTCAACATGCTCAAGAGCCTGCGCAAGCAATATCCCGAAAGCCCCTTTGCCGTGGTCTTCGATGCGAAGGGCGGGACGTTTCGCGATGAAATGTTCGCCGAGTACAAAGCCAATCGGCCGAGCATGCCCGATGACATGCGCGTGCAAATCGATTTCCTGCACAACTGCGTCAAAGGCCTGGGGTATCCGCTGCTTTGCGTTGAAGGCGTTGAAGCCGACGATGTGATCGGCACGCTTGCGCGCAGCAGTGCAGCCGCCGATCGCCCGGTCGTCATCTCCACGGGTGACAAAGACATGGCTCAACTGGTGGATGGTCACATCACGCTGGTCAACACCATGACCGGCAGCGTTCTCGACGTGGCCGGCGTTAAGGAAAAGTTTGGGGTCGGTCCGGAGCACATCATCGATTATCTCGCACTGATGGGCGACAAAGTCGACAATATCCCCGGCGTTCCCGGCGTGGGCGAAAAGACCGCGGCCGGACTGCTGGTCGGTATCAACGGCGGTCTCAAAGAGCTCTATGAGAACCTCGACAAGGTGCCGACACTGGCCATTCGTGGCGCGAAATCCCTGCCAGCCAAGCTTGAAGAGCACAGGGAAATGGCATTTCTTTCCTACCAGTTGGCGACGATCAAAGTGGACGTTCCACTGGATATCGAGCTGGACGCTCTGCATTGCGGCGAGCCTGACCGCGAAGCGTTGCTGGCGTTGTACACCGAGCTTGAGTTCAAGAGCTGGATCAACGATCTGCAACGCGAAGCCAAGCAGGACGGCGCCGAGATTCCGACCGCGGCCGCCGAGCCCGCGCCGGTCATTGAAGCCAAGTATGAATTGATCCTTGAGCAGACGCAGTTCGACGCCTGGCTGAAGAAACTTGAAGCGGCCAAACTGTTTGCATTCGTGGTGCAAAGCAACGGTATCGACGCCCAGCGGGCGCAAGTGGTGGGCTTGTCGTTTGCGATAAAAACCCACGAGGCCTGCTACATCCCGCTGACCCATTCCTACATGGGCGTGCCGCAACAGCTGGATCGCGACGCAGTGCTCAAGGCCGTGAAGCCGATGCTGGAGGATGCCGGCAAGGTCAAGGTCGGTCAGCACGCAAAGTTCGCGATCAACCTGCTCGCCAATTGCGCGATCGACGGCGATCAGCAGCAGGGTATCCAGGTGCAGGGCGTCAAGTTCGACACGATGCTGGAGTCGTATGTCCTGGACTCCACCGCCACGCGGCATGATCGCGACAGTCTGGTGGCCAAGTATCTGGATCACACCCCGGTGAATTTCCAGGAAATCGCGGGCAAAGGTGCCAAGCAGCTTTCGTTCGATCAGATCGCGCTTGAGCAGGCAGGCATGTACGCCGCTGAAGAAGTCGATCTGACCCTGCGCTTGCATGAAACGCTTCAGGAAAAACTGAGCAAGACACCCTCCCTTGCGCCGGTGCTCAACGACATTGAAATGCCGTTGATGCCTGTGCTGGCGCGCATCGAGCGCCAGGGCGCGTTCGTGGATGCCAAGCTTCTGGGCATCCAGAGTGTGGAGCTGGGCAACAAAATGACCGAGCTCGAGCGCGAGGCGTTTGCGATTGCCGGCGAGGAGTTCAATCTCGGTTCGCCGAAGCAGCTGGGCGTGATCCTCTACGAAAAGCTCGGCATGCCGATCATTAGCAAAACAGCCACCGGCCAGCCCTCCACGGCCGAAGCCGTACTGGCGGAGCTGGCCGAACAGGACTTCCCGCTGCCTAAAGTGCTGATGCAGTACCGCTCGATGAGCAAGCTTAAGAGCACTTACACCGACCGGTTGCCGGAGCAGATCAATCCGCGCACCGGGCGGATTCACACGTCGTATCACCAAGCGGTCGCGGTCACCGGGCGCTTGTCCTCCAGCGATCCGAACCTGCAGAACATCCCGATCCGGACCGCCGAAGGTCGCCGTATCCGTCAGGCCTTCGTCGCCCCGCAGGGCTACAAGTTGCTGGCGGCGGACTATTCGCAGATTGAACTGCGGATCATGGCGCACCTGGCCAAGGACGAAGGGCTGCTGCACGCGTTCCGCAACGATCTGGACGTGCACCGGGCGACCGCTGGCGAGGTGTTCGGTGTCGAGTTGGCGGACGTCACCCATGACATGCGCCGCAGCGCCAAGGCGATCAACTTTGGTCTGATTTATGGCATGAGCGCATTCGGTCTTGCCAAGCAGATCGGTGTCGACCGCAAGCAGTCGCAAGCCTACGTCGACCGCTACTTCGCGCGGTATCCGGGCGTGCTGGAGTACATGGAGCGCACCCGCACGCAGGCGGCGGAACAAGGCTTTGTGGAGACCATTTTCGGTCGCCGTCTCTACCTGCCGGACATCAACGCGAAGAACCAGGCGCTGCGCAAAGGCGCTGAACGCATGGCGATCAACGCGCCGATGCAAGGCACTGCCGCCGATATCATCAAGCGCGCCATGGTGGCGGTGAACGGCTGGCTGGATTCGTCAGGCCTGGATGCGCGCGTCATCCTGCAGGTTCACGACGAACTGGTGCTCGAGGTGCGCGAGGACCTGGTGGAGCAGATCAGCAAGGACATCCGCGTGCACATGAGCGGTGCAGCCGAGCTGGACGTTCCGCTGTTGGTGGAAGTGGGTGTGGGGAACAACTGGGACGAGGCGCATTGATCATTAAATGATCGAAGAATGCGGCTTTGTGAGCGAGCTTGTTTGACAACAGGTCTTCAGACGTCACGCACACGTGTCGTCTGGGGCTTAACGAGTGAGCGCGCTGCCGCGAGTCTCCGGTTGAGCGCTCTGGAACGGGCCGCAACAGACAAGTCCTGCCTGGCGCCAACATTAAATTTCCTCAGGTTTTGAACTTCCGCGGACAAAACCCGGTCAGAGTTTGCGAATGGCTGACGTAGCCATTCATGCTCCTATGTTGTGTTAAGTGTTGGCAGATATCCGGACCCCTTCCCTAGAGGTCTGGACTTAGACCCCGAACTTCCCCTCCCCATATGAAGTCCGGGGTTTTTTTTGCCTGCGATTCAAGCCGCAGGCGCTTTGTCTTCCAGTTCCATCCAGTCAGCGAGCACGGTATACGCCTCTTCCAGGCCCAGGCGCTTGGGTGCCGAGAACAGCTGGATGGTGACCGTGTCGCCCCACCCCTTTCGAATTTCGGACTGCACTTTGAGCAGCGTATTCTTCGCGGCGCCGAAGGTCAGCTTGTCCGCTTTGGTCAGCAGAATATGCATCGGCATGCCGCTGGCGATGGCCCAGTCGAGCATCAGCAGGTCGAAATCGGTCATCGGATGGCGAATGTCCATCATCAGAATCAGACCCTTCAGACTTTCGCGGCTGCCCAGATACGCCTCAAGGTGACGCTGCCAGTGCTGCTTGAGCGGGATGGGCACTTTCGCGTAGCCATAACCTGGCAGATCCACCAGCCGACGATCATCGTCCAGACTGAAGAAGTTCAGGAGCTGGGTACGGCCCGGCGTCTTGGAAGTGCGCGCCAGACTGGCATGGGTCAGCGTGTTCAGCGCGCTTGATTTACCGGCGTTGGAGCGACCGGCGAAAGCCACTTCAAAGCCTTCGTCGTCCGGGCATTGATCGACTTTGGCGGCGCTGAGCATGAACTTGGCTTGTTGGCACAAACCGAGGATCGGGTTTTTCAGTTGCATGGGATATCCGGTGGGAGCGTTGCGGCAGAGGCGCGGCAACGGGGTGTCGTTTCCGTTTGATGGACGCAAGTATATAATGCCGCAGATTTTGTGTGTGCTTTGTCCACTCGCAGGATGAAGTTCGTAGAAGTCGGACTAACCTTACACGAACAATAAAGCGCATTGGATCAACCGATGAACAAACTACTGGTTAGCCTGCTTCTGACCTTTGGCATTGCTGGCGCGACGCTCGCCGCCGATGCGGTGGTAGGCGACCCGGCCGCAGGCCAGGCAAAAACGGCGGTCTGCGGGGCTTGTCATGGGCCCGATGGCAACAGCATGGCTCCCAACTTTCCCAAACTGGCAGGCCAAGGCCCGCGTTATCTGCTCAAGCAACTGCACGAAATCAAGGATGGCAAGCGTGTCGTCCTCGAAATGACCGGCTTGCTCAACAACTTCAATGATCAGGATCTGGCCGATATCGCTGCCTGGTTCGCCAGCCAGAAAGGCAGCGTGGGCGCCGCTGACCCGAACTTGGTGGCGCGCGGCGAGGCGTTGTTCCGGGGCGGCAAGCTGGACCTCGGCATGCCGGCATGCACTGGATGCCATTCACCCAACGGCGCAGGTAACGCTGCCGCGGGTTTTCCGCACCTTGGCGGGCAGCACGCAGATTACGTGAAGAAACAGCTGACGGCGTTTCGCGAAGGCGAGCGTACCAATGACGGCGACACCATGGTCATGCGCACGATTGCCTCCAAGTTGAGCAACAAGGATATCGAAGCCCTGTCGGCGTATATTCAGGGGCTGCACTGATCGGGCACAACGCGCGTTCGGGGCGCTTTGGCCAGTGAAATGTTTGTTAATGTTTCCCCGCATCGACGGGCTAAAAAGGGTAGCGAACGGCTGCCCTTTTTTGTGCCGACAGGCGTTACACTTGCGAACTCGTATCACCTCGCCCGGTCGAACTGCGGCCATCGAGGTGACTTTTCATGCCCAGGAGTTAAGCATGCGTAATCTGATTCTCAGCGCCGCTCTGGTTTTCACCAGCCTGTTCGGTCTGACCGCTCATGCGGCGGAGCCGATCGAAGCCGGCAAGCAATATGTCGAGCTGAGCAGCGCCGTCCCTGTTTCCGAACCCGGCAAGATCGAAGTCGTCGAAATGTTCTGGTACGGCTGCCCACACTGCTACGCGTTCGAGCCGACCATCAATCCCTGGGTTGAAAAACTCCCTGCCGACGTTCACTTCCTGCGCATTCCTGCAATGTTCGGCGGTCCTTGGGATGCTCACGGCCAGCTGTTCATCACGCTGGACACCATGGGCGTCGAGAAGAAAGTCCACGCCGCCGTGTTCGATGCCATCCAGAAAGGCGGCAAGCGCCTGACCGACCCGAACGACATGGCCGAATTCGTCGCCACTCAGGGCGTCGACAAGACCAAGTTCCTCGAGACCTTCAACTCGTTCGCAGTGAAGGGCAAGATCGCCCAGTACAAAGAGCTGGCCAAGAAGTATGAGATCAGCGGCGTACCGACCATGATCGTCAACGGCAAGTATCGTTTCGACCTCGCCTCTGCGGGCGGTGCGGATCAGGCGCTGGAAGTGGCTGATCAGCTTATCGCCAAAGAGCGCGCCACGCTGACTGCCAAGTAAGCCCTGCATCATGGGGCGCTGGGGTACTGAACGTGTCGTTGCCCGGCATACGCCCAAGGTCAACGAGCGTCATCTGCAGAAAACAGGGTTGCCGGCCGATGGCCGGCTGCGTTTGCTCAGTTTCAACATTCAGGTGGGCATCAGTACCGAGCGCTACCGGCACTACCTGACCCGCGGCTGGCAGCATCTGCTGCCGCACAACGGCCGGGCCGGGAACCTGCAAAAGATCGGCGACCTGCTCAACGACTATGATCTGGTCGCTTTGCAGGAAGCCGATGGCGGAAGCCTGAGGTCGGGCTACGTCAATCAAGTCGAACACCTCGCTCAGCTCGGGTCCTTTCCGTACTGGCATCAGCAACTCAACCGAAACCTGGGACGTCTTGCTCAACACAGCAACGGCGTGCTCAGCCGCTTGCGTCCCTGGGACATCGAAGATCACCCGCTGCCCGGGCCTGCCGGTCGTGGCGCCATCCTCGTGCGCTTCGGCGAGGGACCGGACGCGTTGGTCGTGGTGGTCATGCACCTTGCGCTGGGCGCTCGGACGCGCACTCGCCAGCTGGCTTACATTCGTGAGCTGATCGGCGGTTATCGTCATCAGGTGCTCATGGGTGACATGAACACCCACGCCACCGATCTGCTGGAGCTCTCGCCTTTGCGCGATCTGGGCCTGCTTGCGCCGCAGATCGAGGCGACCTTCCCCAGCTGGCGCCCGCAGCGCTGCCTGGACCACATTCTTCTGAGCCCGACCCTGACGCTTGAGAAAGTGCAGGTGCTGGCCCAGCCCATTTCCGATCATCTGCCGGTCGCGGTGGAGATTCGCTTGCCGGCCTCATTAATCGGTGACTCGCTGCCGATAACAAGCACATCTCCTCTCGGACCTTCGGAATGAGCGACGAAGCACAACGCTGGAAAGAAAAGTACCTGAAAAGCATCGAGCAGCAAGACAAGCTCGAGCGGCGTTGGAACGCGCGCCTCGACCTGCTGCGTCGGGGTCTGGTACGTAGCAGCCTGGCGGCCGAAGGTGCCGACAAGGCCGTCGATCAGTGCATGAAGGAAATGCGCGAGATCGTCCGCAAGGACGACATGGACGCTGGACTCGCGGCGTTGATCCCGCGCCTTGAGAAGGCTGTGCTGGACTCTGAACAGCGACGCGAGAAGCGCGTCGAGCAAATGGGCACCGCGTTGACCTCTCTGGTCGCTCAGTTGCAATCGCTGCCGCTGCCCAAGGAAGTCAGCAAGCCGCTCAAACGCTTTGCCAAGAACCTGGAAGACCGCGTCACCCAGGCGCGCGAACTACCGCTGCTGCTCAGTGAGTTGAGTGGCCTGCAGGGAAAGGCGCTGTCGCAGCTCGATCATCCCGAGGAAGCCGCCCGTCCCGGTTTCCTGCAACGTCTGTTCGGCAGCCACGCCCATGGCGAGGGTGAGGAGCCCGCGCCGGTTGTGCAGCCTGCCGTCGAGCCGGCAAAACCCATCGCCCGTGAAGTGGATGACGAGCCTGCGCCCACATCGGAGGCCACGGCGCAGCAAGAGGCGCAGTGGATCAACGAGGCCCCCGTTTCAAGCGAACGCCCGACCGCTCCCGAAAAAGCGGCGTCATCTACTGAGCCCCCGGCCTTGGAGCCAGTGCCCGTACCTCAGTCGTTGGCCCCGGCCGTCGAGCGCAACGAGCACGTTGACGCGGTCGAACCGGCACCTGACGAGCCTGCCAACGCTTTGCCAACTGACGCTGAGGTCAGTGAGGCGCAAGCGAAGTTCGTTGAACACGCCATTGAGCCTGATGCCGAGCCCGTCGCTGATGCCGAACCGGCTGCGGAGCGTCCATCGACCGTCGCGGATGACGAGGCCGTCGTAGACGACGAAGCGTCGGTTGCCGAGCAGTCCGTGGCGGATGAGGCCAACGAAGCGTTGGTCGAAGAGCCGGATGACGAAGAAGACGAGGAGGACAGAGAGGTCGAGGACGAGGACGGTCCGTATGCACTGCCCTCCTCACCTGAGCCCAGTTACAGCTCGGTTGCAGCGCACATCGAAGACACGCTGCTGGGGCTGCTCAACGATCTGACGCTGCCTGAACATCATCGCCCGCAAGCTGAAGCCATGCGCGCGCGGCTCGAACATGGGCTGAACTGGTACGAATTACTGCCGATTCTCGACGATCTCGCTGTGTTGATGCTGGCGATCACTGACAGCGGGCAGCACGAGTTCGAGGCGTACCTCAAGCAGCTCAACGAGCGCCTTGAGTCCTTTCAGAGCAACCTGCGCGCCGCGAGTGAAGACCATGCCGACCAACAGTCGGCATCACGGCAACTGGACGATCAGTTACGCGAGCATGTCGGCGGGTTGCAAAGCAGCGTTCAGGAAGCGGCAGATCTGAATACGCTTAAAAACGTTCTTGAAAGCCGCCTCGAAGGTCTGATCAGCACCATGGATCAGCATCAACAGCAGCGCGATCAGCGCGAACAAGAAGTCGCCTCGCGCCTGCAGTCTCTGGCCAGCCGCGTGGCGACGATGGAGCAAGAGGCTCAAGGGTTTCGCGTGCATCTTGAGGAACAGCGACAGAAAGCGTTGATCGATACGCTGACCGGCCTGCCGAACCGTGCGGCATGGAACGAGCGCCTGGAGCACGAAATCGATCAGTTGCAGAAAAAGCGCGCCAGTCTGCTGCTGGGCATTCTGGACCTCGATCACTTCAAGCGCATCAACGACGGCTACGGGCATCTGGCCGGCGACAAAGTCTTGAAGATCATTGCCGGGCAATTGAAAAAGCGTCTTCGACCTTCTGATTTCATCGCACGTTTTGGCGGTGAAGAATTCGTCTTTCTGCTGCCCCATACGCAGATGGAGGAAGGGCTTGCGCTGCTTGAACGGCTGCGCGCTGCCATCGAACAATGCCCGTTCCACTTCAAGGGCGAGCCGGTCACCATCACCGTCTCGATGGGGATTACCACTTTCAGGCTTGGCGAGCGCAGCGACGTGGTGCTCAAGCGTGCAGATCAGGCGCTGTATCGGGCCAAGGACGAGGGGCGGAATCGAATCGAGCAAGGTTGAGCCTTGCGTCAGTTCATCGAAATACTCAGCCAATTTTGAGCGCATCGGCAGCGCTACGTTACACTGTTGCATTATTTGCCGGTGTGCTCTGCCTTTTATGAAGTCTCTGATTGCCCTTTCCCTGCTCCTGCTGCTCACCGCGTGCGCCAGTGGCCCGAAGCTGGACACCAGCCATCCCTCAGCGAATTACGACAGCCGCGCGCAATTCGTGGTGGTGCATTACACCTCCGCGTCGCTTGAGCGATCGCTGGCGCTGCTGACTCATGGCGAAGTCAGTGCGCATTATCTGATCGGAGACGGTCCGGCGACGACCTACAAGCTCGTAGACGAAAGCCAGCGGGCGTGGCATGCCGGCGAAAGCGAGTGGGACGGTCGCACTTGGCTGAACTCGAGCAGCATCGGCATCGAGATCGTGAATCCGGGCTATCGCGACACGCCTACCGGGCGTCTGTGGTACCCGTACAGTGAAGCGCAGATTAAAGCGCTGATCGTGCTGCTCAAGGACATCGTCAAACGCAATCGCATAGAACCCCGGCACGTGATCGGTCACAGCGACATCGCGCCCTTTCGCAAGCTTGATCCCGGCCCGTTGTTTCCATGGAAACGTCTGGCGCAGGAAGGGCTGGGCATCTGGCCCGACGAGCAGCAGGTCGCTCAGCGGCAAACCCAGATGATGGGTGTGATGCCGAATATTTCCTGGTTTCAGCAACAATTGGCGTTATTGGGCTATCCGACCCCGCAAACCGGGGAGCTGGACATCGCTACACGCCACGTTATAGCGGCCTTCCAGATGCATTACCGTCCGCAGAAATTTGACGGCGAACCGGATCTTCAAAGTGCAGCTATCCTTCAGGTTCTGAACCTCAGGCACTAAGTTAGCCATCCTCTCATTTTTTTTCGGGCTATTTGCGCGCTTGTTGCTATACATCAGTAGTATTCATTTGGATGACGGCCGATGTTTACGGCGACGCCGCAACTGCGCACTTTTCTCTATCGCCCGGCGCTTCTGGCGCTTCTCGCGGCGTTGCTGAGCGCGGTCGTCCTGCTTTCAGCCAGTTTCGGTCTCGCCATGCATCAGGCGCGACAAGAAGAAAGTGCCCAAATGAATGCCCAGGGCGAGCGATTCCTAGTGAGACTGGAGCAGTTATTTGGCCAGTTGCGCGCAGGGCTTGATCAGCTTGAAGCCCAGCCGCTGCGCGGGTGCAGCCCTGAAATGGTTGAGCAGCTGCGCCAGGTGAACTCCCGCTACCGCTTCATTTATGAAGTCGCGTTTGTCGACAACACCCAGTTCTGTTCGAGCTGGACACGCCAGAGCATGATCGGCAAGCCAAGGGCGCCGGATATTCGCGGGCCGACTTACGATTACTGGCTCAACACTTCCACCCAACCCGATGACAATCTCGCCTCGCTGATGCTGGGGCGTGGTGACTTCAGGGTGTCGACCTCTCGCGGGCATTTGACCGATGTTGTGGATTTACCCGCTGGCGGCAGTCTGGTCGTGGTATTGGGCCAAGGGACCAAGGCGATTCCGGTGCTGGGGCCGACTCAACCCTGGCCGCCGACGCCCGACTGGACGCCGACCAAGGTCGAGACGTTGATAACGACCCACGACAAACTGGTGTACCGGATGCCCACACAGAGCCCGGAATATCAGCTGGTGCTGATCACGCCGCGCAGCGGCCTGCAGCAGAAGGTCACGGGGGCGTGGTGGCTGCTGGTGCCCGCCAGCCTGCTGGTTTCTTTGTGCATCGGGATTCTGGTCTTGCAACTGGTCAGGCAGCGTCAGTCGCTCGGTGGTGAACTGCACGGCGCGCTGAGGCGTGGCGAATTGAAGGTTTTGTATCAGCCTATTTTCGACCTCAACACCCGCTTGTGCGTGGGCGCTGAGGCATTGGTGCGGTGGCGACGACCAGACGGCACGCTCACCAGCCCGGATCTGTTTATCCCGCTGGCGGAAAACACCGGGCAGATCCGCCAGATCACCGATTTCGTGCTGCAACAACTGCTTGAGCAGCTCGGGCAGCTGCTGCGCGCCAATCCGCATCTTTATATTTCGGTGAATTTGGCGGCTTGCGACGTGATGGCGCCGCGGATCGGCCGGGTCACGGCCAAACTGCTGGCGCTGCACCGGGTCGCGCCGCGACAGATCGCTTTCGAGGTCACTGAGCGCGGGCTGGTGGATGTGGTGGTCGCGCGCAATCATCTGCAGGCGCTGCGCGACCGGGGGCATCAGGTATTGATCGATGACTTCGGCACGGGCTATTGCAGCCTGGCGTACCTGCAGACGCTGCCGGTGGATTGCCTGAAGATCGACAAAGCGTTCATCGACGCGCTGGGTCATGATGCCGCCAGCAGCGGCGTCGCCCCGCACATCATTCGCATGGCCCATGCGCTGCAGTTGCGGGTGATCGCTGAAGGTATCGAGTTTGAGTCTCAGGCGCTGCTGCTCAAGAGCGAAGGCGTGATTTACGGGCAGGGCTGGCTCTTTGCCCGACCGCTGAGTGCGGCCAAATTCACTGAGCTTGTCACTGGCGGGCGACGCAGCAGTGGCCGCAGGACAGATGATGTAGCGTGAAACCGGGTCGCGCCAGAAGCGTCGCTTAAAGCGGCAGCGCCATATAGAACTGCGTGCCCTGCCCAGGGCGGGAGTACACGCCCATCCGTCCGCCATGCAGTTGCACGATCTCTTTGCACAACGCCAGACCCAGCCCCGCGCCGCCTTTTTTGCGGCCGACCTGCACGAAGGGCTCGAAGATCCGGGCCTGCTGGCCGTAGGCGATGCCTTCGCCGTTGTCTTCGACGCTGATGATCAGGCGCTCTCCGTGACGTCGAGCTTGCAGGCGGATCAGACCTGATTGCGGCGTATGGCGCAGCGCATTATCCAGCAGATTGTCCAGCACGCGGTCCAGTTGGGCCTTGTCGGCCTGCAACCTGGGCAGCGGTTCCTGCATTTCCATTAACACCAGAACATCCTGCTCCGCAGCCGGCTCTGCAAAGCGCTGGCGAGCGGCGCCGAGCAATTCCCCAATGTCGCAGGGTTCCAGCGTGAGCTTTTGCAGGCCATTCTGATAGCGGGAGAAATTGAGGAGGTCGTTGATCAACTGCATCAAACGCTGCATTTCTTCGTTCACGGTGTCCAGCAGGTCCATTTCGCGCGAGTCGGGCGGGAAGTGCACGCGTTCCTGCAGCAGGCCGAACGCCATGTGCATCCCCGTCACCGGCGTTCGCAACTCATGGGACGCGCGCAGGACGAACTCACTGCGTACACGCTCGAATGCGCGTTGCTCCGTGACGTCATGCAGCACCATCACAGCGCCCAGAATATGGCCTTTGGTGTGACTGACCGGCGTCAGGCTGTAGGTCAGCAGGCGGGTTTCTCCGTCAACCTCGATGGAAAGGTCCTCGGGCGCCCGTTCTAGCGTTCCGCCACGCAGCACCAGATACAGCTGCTCGTCCAGCTCGGGTCGTTGCAAGGCTTCGCCCAAGCCCTGGCCCAGTCGGCCCTCTTCCCAACCCAGCTGGCGCTGGGCGACAGGGTTCAAATGCTCCAGGCGGCCTTGCCGATCAATCATCAGCAGGCCGTCGTCGATGCTGTCCAGCACTGCCTGAAGCCTTTGCTGCCCTGCGAGCAACTGATCGATGTTGGTGACCTGATGCTGGCGAAGCGATTCGGCCATCATGCCGAAACGACGGGTCAGCTGGTTCATTTCCGACGCCGAAGAGATAGGCAGCGTGACGTCGAAATTCCCTTCGCCGATCTTGTCCGCCGCCCGGGCCAACGCCTCGATAGGCCCACCGAAGCGGCGGGCAATGCCATGAGCGGTGATGAAGCCGATCGCCAGCACGGCCAGACCGACCAGACCCAGCAGCGACGCCACCCACAACGCTTTTGATCGTGAGGCGCTTTCGGCGTCGTTGATATTGGCAAGCGCCTGACGATGCGCATCGAGCAGACCGTTTCGCAGCGTATTGAAGGCGTTGGTGACTTCGGTGTCATCGGTCAGGGAGTTGGCCGGCTGCCTGGAGTCCTGCAACGCCCTGAGAAAACGCTCGTAGTCCCCGCGCGCTTTTTCAAAGCCGCTGTGCGTGTTGGTCTGCTGGTCATGATCGATGCCCTGATCGAGCAGTTCCTGGAACTGCTGCTGATTCTGTTGCAGCGCCTTGGGATCAGGATCGTCCTTGAGCAACATCACCAGTTGATCGCCCAGGTTCTGTCGCAACTTGAGACCGATATCCAGCGTGATGAAGTTGTGTCTGATCAGCGATTCCTGCGACTTGGCCATCTGCATGACGCTGACCAGGCCCAGCAGCAGGCCCAGCAACGCCACCGTGATGAGTGCCGAGATGCTGAGGAACAGCCGGGTACGCAACTTCATTGCGAACATTATCGATCGCCTGTCACAGGTTGTACTGCTTGCGCTTGCGGTACAGCGTCGAGGCATCGATACCCAACGTGCGCGCAGCCTGATCGAGCGTGTCACTGGTGGCCAGCACGGCGCCGATGTGCGCCTTCTCAAGCTCATCCAGGCTCAACGCCGCCCCCACGCGTGGCGCGTTGTTGGTCGGCTGTTCGGCCATGCCCAGGTGGCTGATTTCGACCTTTTCCTGGGGACAGATGATGCTGGCGCGTTCGATCACGTTACGCAATTCGCGGATATTGCCCGGCCAACGGTAATTGAGCAGCGCGCTGCGGGCTTCCTCGCTGAAACCGCGGGCAGGACGACCGTATTCCTTGACGAAGCGGGCCAGGAAACGGTCGGCCAGCGTCAGAATGTCTTCAGCCCGCTCGCGCAGCGGCGGCAGGTGCAACGTGATGACGTTCAGGCGATAGAGCAGGTCTTCACGGAAGCGCCCTTCCCGAACCATGTCTTCGAGTTTCAGGTTGGTGGCGGCCAGAATGCGCACGTCGGCACGGCGCGTTACCGGGTCGCCCACGCGTTCGTACTCTTTATCCTGAATGAAGCGCAGCAGCTTTGGCTGAAGGGTCAACGGGAAGTCGCCGATTTCATCGAGGAACAATGTGCCGCCATCTGCCTGATTGACCCGCCCGAGCGTGCTTTCGCTGGCGCCGGTGAACGCACCCCGGCTGTGGCCGAACAACTCGCTTTCCATCAGCTCGGCTGTCAGCGAAGGGCAGTTGATGGTCACACAGGCTTTTTTGGCGCGCTTGCTCCAGCCATGAATGGCCCGCGCCAGTTCGCCCTTACCGGTGCCGGACTCGCCGAGAATAAGAATGTTGGCGTCCGTATTGGCGACCTGACGCGCCGTTTCCAGAATGGCCATCATCGACGGGCTGTGAGAATCCAGTCCGTCCTTGGGTTTGCGCACTTCGCCTTCCAGCGCTTCGAGTCGTGCCGACAGTTGACGCACTTCCAGCTGTTTGGCCGTGGCCAGACGCAATTGATCCGGGCTGCAAGGCTTGACGAGATAGTCGGCTGCCCCCGCCTGAATGGCATCCACAGCGGTGTCGACCGCCGAGTGGGCGGTCACGATGACAACGCGCATCCACGGCGCTTGAATGCGCATCTGCGCCAGTACATCCAGGCCGTTGTCCTCGCCCAGACGCAAATCCAGAAAACAGACATCGAACACCTGACGCTGCAAAAGCGCCTCGGCCTGCGTCGCACTGTTGGCAGTGGCGACGCTGTAGCCTTCATCTTCCAGGCAATAGCGGAAGGTGCGAAGGATGGCGGATTCATCATCCACAAGCAGAATACGGCCCTGATTCTCAGCGGCTGCTTCCATTTTTCCTACGCTCCTAAATGAATGATCTTGGTTAGTCCCGGAAAAATCGGGCAAGTTGCATGGTTCATTCTGATTGATTCTGTGGGATGCATGGTAGCGATCTGAGGAAAAAACCAATAACCCATTGATCTGCGACGTTTCTGCGCATTCATATGGCTCGCATGAGGGTTGCGTGCGGGTGGCGGGGTGGGCTCAGAACAGAACATCTGGGCGAATGGAAAGTCTCTCCAGAAGTACCTTTTGCAACTGTCTGGAGACTTGCCATGCATCCGTTGAAGAAAATCGTCCTGGCCATTGCCGCTGTCGGCTCGCTTGCAGGGGCGCCTGTCATTGCCCACGCGGCCACGGGTGATTTGCAAACGCAATTGGCTGAAGCGCGTCAGGAAGGTTCGATCTGGACAGCCTTTGCGCTCAATCGCCATTTGAGTCCCTTCAAGATCAGCGTGGAGGTCGAGCAAGGCACTGCGACGCTTAAAGGCAAGGTCGAGAATCAGGTCGACAAGGACCTTGCCACGCAGATCGCCGGCGATACCCAAGGCATTAATAAGGTCGACAATCAGTTGGAGATCGATCCGCAAGTGGCTGCGGAGCCAGGCACCAAGGCGAACATGGCACAGCGTTTCGACGATGCCACGCTGACCGCGACGATCAAATCGAAGCTGCTGTGGAACAGCGTCACAGAGGGGCTGAACATTGAGGTCAGTGCAGCGCAAGGCGTAGTGACGCTCAAAGGTCAGGCCAAGGATGCCGAGGCCAAGCAATTGGCCGGAAGCCTGGCGAGCAACACGGACGGTGTGACCGAAGTCAACAACCTGATCAGCTTGAGCGCGCGGGATACGCAGGCGATCAAGGAGCAGAACGAGGCGCAGGCCAATAGCGTGCATGAAGAGTTCAGCGATGCCTGGATCACCAGTAAGGTCAAATCCAGCCTTATTTATAGCCGCAACCTCGACGGCCTGAATATCAAGGTGGAGACCAAGAGTGGCGTCGTCAGCCTGGATGGGGTGGTTGCCAACTACGCGGAGAAGGAACTGGCCGTGGAGATCGCCCGCAACATCCGCGGCGTCAAAGGCGTCGACGCTGACACGTTGCGAGTCATGACCCGTAGCGCGGGCTGATTCTCGTCTCAATGCAGCAGGGCTTGCCGCTCGGCAAGCCCTGCAGAGATTAGCGACTGAATACCCATCAGCTTCCCCTCTGGACCGATGTTCTGGGTCAACGTCCGCGACAGTTTGTCCCACGTCTTCGTGCAGAACGCACGATGCCAAATGTTCAATCGTGCAGCTTGCTGTTTCAGGGCGGCACCGACTGGTTCATAACTCCTTGATTTATAAGGGTTTAATCGATCAAAAAAAGCTGGCACACGGCGTGCAATATCACTGGTAACAACGGCCTGTGTCGACGGCCAACAAGATTGCCAGGAGTCAGCTGAATGAACACTCAACATCTCGCCAAACTGCGTATCTCCCCGCTGCAAGTGCAGCAAGGTCTGTTTGCCAGTCTGGCGCTGATGGTCACCCTCATCGTGGTGCAGCAGTTCACTCACTGGAACCAACAGCAGGAAATGACTCAAGTGCCCCACCATTACACCCACAGCGCGCCATTCGCCAAGGCGAGTGCGTTGAAGGCGTCTGACGTAGCCCTGAGTCTGCAGACAGTTGATGACGCGGAGGCGGTTAACGACCAGGCGCCACGTCAACAGAGTTGGGTCTTCTGATCACAGCGATCGCGGTCCCGATCTACCTTGAGGGTCAACGTCGACACCTCGCCGTAGCAAGAAATTAAAAACAGTAAGGAGAATCACCATGTTGAGCTGGGCTATCACATTTCTGATCATCGCCATTGTTGCAGCGGTTCTGGGCTTCGGTGGTATCGCGGGCACTGCCACCGGTATCGCCAAGATTCTCTTTATCGTGTTCCTGGTTATGTTTGTGGTGTCGTTCTTCTTTGGTCGTCGCGGTCGGGGATAACGATGATCGCGAAGCACTTCTCTGCTCTGGCACTGGCGCTCCTTGCGGGCGCCAGTACGCTGGCTTCTGCGGCCAATGACGGACAGTCCCGGGTCAACGAGCTGCTCAGCTCTGATCCCGAGTACCGCCAGACATGGTCGTCGGTCGTGAAGAAGGAAGAGCGGTTGCCGGATTGGGTGATCAATCTCTCCGGCACGTCCGACCAAATGAATGCGGTGACCGAGGATGGTGACAAGTACCTGGTAGGGCCTCTTTGCGAAACCCAGGACACGTGCATCAATAAACGCCTCATTGTCGCGTTCAGCATGGACAAGGCTCATGCCTACGCCATGCTGGTCGAAGTCCCGGCGGGCTTGCCGGCGGATAAGTCCCCGACTCGCCACGCTGATTACCGGTTCCTCGGCGACCCCGACGAAGGCATGCAAGGTCTTCTGAAAGAACAGCTGAAGAAAGATCCGAACTGGTACTGATTCAGATGATGGAAGACCGAATGTGATTGGGTCTTCCTGAAAGCCGCGCAACCCGAGGAAGGTCTGCGCGTGACCAAGGGGCCGGGGCGTTCTGACCAATGGAGTGGCTGGAGCGAACCAGGTGTACAGGGAGTACTCCCATTCGTGGGCCGGGTCAGGCAAGCCGCAACGCAAGTCCATCGTCCGATTGAGCGTGAGCCGTTATCCGACAGTGGACTTGCGAGGCGCAAATTCTAGCGTTCTGATCTCATGCCTCAGCCGTTTTAGCGACAGATATCCCTACCTGTAATTCTTCCTACATCGTGTTTACACCCTTCCTACGACCGTATATCGAGAAAAAATCGTCGATGGCGGTACTTTGGCCGTTCATGACCAATCTGTCACTTGCGTGCCCTCTTCTTCCGCAAACATCGCTACAGGCGACGTTATAGCCACTTCCGAGCATTTAAACGCCAGCTGGAAAGTCAACTTCGAGTGGGCCTTTCGCCTAAGTCATTGATTTTCCTCATGCCGATTCGGCATGAGGTAGTCATTTACGGCATTAGACGATGAAGCCTTCCATGGGAATAGTTGCGCCCTTTTTCGCCTGCTAAGAGCTCGGATGCTCGCTTGCGGTCACCTTCTGGACATTTCCAAGGGCACCTGCGCTTGAACGCGTACAACAGACGTGCAGCGCTGGTTGAGAAGTGTCACAGCTACTACAACAAGGGTAATGACATGAAGAAGGCAAAACTGAGCCTCGCCTGGCAGATCCTCATCGGCCTGGTCCTGGGCATCGCGCTTGGCGCGGTACTGAACCACTTCAGCGCCGAGAAGGCCTGGTGGATCAGCAACATTTTGCAACCGGCGGGCGACATCTTCATTCGTCTGATCAAAATGATCGTCATCCCTATCGTGATTTCTTCGCTGGTCGTTGGAATCGCTGGCGTTGGCGACGCCAAGAAGCTGGGCCGCATCGGCCTCAAGACCATTCTTTATTTTGAAGTCGTCACCACGATCGCAATTGTGGTCGGTTTGCTGCTTGCCAACGTCTTCCATCCCGGCACCGGCATTGACATGAGCACGCTGGGGACGGTGGATATCTCGCAGTATGAGAAGACCACGGCCGAAGTGCAGCATGATCATGCGTTCATCGCGACCATCCTCAATCTGATCCCTTCGAACATCTTCGCTGCCGTCGCACGTGGCGACATGCTGCCGATCATCTTCTTCTCAGTGTTCTTCGGCCTGGGGCTTTCGAGCCTGAATGCCGAAGTGCGAGAGCCTTTGGTGAAGGTATTCCAGGGTGTATCGGAAACGATGTTCAAGGTCACTCACATGATCATGAACTACGCGCCCATCGGTGTGTTCGCACTGATTGCCGTGACCGTGGCCAACTTCGGTTTTGCCTCACTGCTGCCGCTGGCCAAGCTGGTGATTCTGGTTTACGCCGCCATCGCCTTCTTCGCGTTCGTGGTGCTGGGCCTGATCGCACGCCTGTTTGGCTTCTCGGTGATCAAGCTGATGCGCATCTTCAAAGACGAATTGGTGCTGGCTTACTCCACTGCCAGTTCCGAAACCGTGTTGCCTCGCGTGATCGAGAAGATGGAAGCCTACGGTGCACCGAAGGCCATCAGCAGCTTTGTGGTGCCGACCGGTTACTCGTTCAACCTGGATGGCTCGACCCTGTATCAGAGCATCGCAGCGCTGTTCATCGCGCAGCTTTACGGGATTGACCTGTCGATCGGTCAACAGCTGATGCTGGTGCTGACGCTGATGGTGACCTCCAAAGGCATCGCGGGCGTTCCGGGTGTGTCGTTCGTGGTGTTGCTGGCGACGCTGGGCAGCGTCGGTATCCCGCTCGAAGGCCTGGCTTTCATCGCGGGTGTCGACCGCATCATGGACATGGCGCGTACGGCCTTGAATGTGATCGGCAACGCGCTGGCGGTACTGGTCATCGCGCGCTGGGAAGGCATGTACGACGACGCCAAGGGCGAACGTTACTGGAACTCCCTGCCGCACTGGCGCAGCAAGGAATCCCTGCCTGCCGGTCAGTCGACAGTCGATTGATTGCTGAGCAGAGCTGACCAACGGACCCCGCCCTCATGCGGGGTTTGTTGTTTTGAGTTTCAGCTGGCCGCTCCCACGGTGGTGTGCTCTCGCCGCAGATCGCGGGCCGCGCCGCATGACATCGTAAGCGCGTGGCGCCTCAAGTCCGCGCGTCGTGTCTGGTAAATGTGGGATAGGGTTTGTTGTTTGCGCCCTCGCCGCTATCATCCCCGCATCTTCCGAGGGGACTTACCGATGCTCAACGGCCTATGGCTTGGCTTTTTCGTGGTTGCGGCGATTTCCGCGCTGGCGCAGTGGTTGATTGGCGGCAACGCAGGGATCTTCGCGGCGATGGTTGAAAGCATCTTCGCCATGGCCAAGCTTTCGGTTGAGGTGATGGTGCTGCTGTTCGGCACGCTGACGTTGTGGCTCGGCTTCCTGAACATCGCTGAAAAGGCCGGAATCGTTGACTGGCTGGGCAAGGTGCTCGCGCCACTGTTCCATCGTCTGATGCCTGAAGTCCCGCGCGGCCATCCTGCTCTGGGCCTGATCACCCTCAATTTCGCCGCCAACGCACTGGGCCTTGATAACGCTGCCACGCCAATCGGCCTCAAGGCCATGCGCTCGCTGCAGGAACTCAACCCCAGCCAGACCGTTGCAAGCAATGCGCAAATTCTGTTTCTGGTCCTCAATGCCTCGTCGCTGACGCTGTTGCCGGTGACCATCTTCATGTACCGGGCGCAGCAAGGCGCGGTCGATCCGACCATGGTGTTCCTGCCGATTCTGCTGGCGACCAGCGCGTCGACGTTGGTGGGCCTGCTTTCGGTCGCGGTCATGCAGCGCCTGCGCTTGTGGGATCCGGTGGTGCTGGCCTATCTGGTGCCCGGAGCGCTGTTGCTTGGCGGCTTCATGGCGGTGCTGGCCGGGTTGTCCGCTACCGCGCTTTCCAGCCTTTCGTCCATATTGGGCAACGTCACGCTGTTTGGCATCATCATGGTGTTTCTGGTGATCGGCGCGCTGCGCAAGGTCAAGGTCTACGAAACATTTGTCGAAGGCGCGAAGGAAGGCTTCGACGTGGCGAAGAACTTGCTGCCGTATCTGGTGGCAATGCTGTGCGCGGTGGGCGTCTTGCGCGCTTCCGGAGCGCTTGACCTGATTCTGGAAGGGATTCGCCACGGGATTCAGTGGATGGGCCTGGACACGCGCTTTGTCGATGCCCTTCCGACCGCGCTGGTCAAACCGTTTTCAGGCAGCGCAGCGCGTGCCATGTTGATCGAAACCATGAAGACCCAAGGTGTCGACAGCTTCCCGGCGCTGGTGGCCGCGACCATTCAGGGCAGTACCGAAACCACGTTCTATGTGCTCGCCGTGTACTTCGGCGCAGTGGGTATCCAGCGCGCGCGCCATGCCGTCGGCTGCGCGCTGCTTGCGGAACTGGCAGGCGTCATCGCTGCCATTCTGGTGTGCTACTGGTTCTTCGGCTCGGCCGTGTAGTGCCGCTGACCCTGCTCCACAGTCCATTGCAGAACCTGGGCCGCCAGCGAGTCGCTGGCTTGGCCGAATCCCGCCACAACGGCCGCAACCTGCTTGTCGCCCACGGGTTGATGCACCTCGAAACGGCGGCTGGCTACGATGCGCTGACGCTCATCGGACAGCCGCGCATCCAGTCGAATCACCACTTCGATGGCATGCCCGCGGTACTCGCTCTGAAAGGCCTGTAACTCGCCGCCCAGCTCGAAATCCGCCTGCAAGTTGCTGTCATCGGTGCTGATCGATAGCACCCGGCCGTCGCGATAAAACGCGTCGGTCAGGCGATTGCGCAGCAACACGGGCGCCGGGTCGCTCCATCGCGCGCCCTTGTAACTGCTGATCACGTCACCCTGCGGGATCACCGCAATACGGGCGCTGTCCAGAGTCTCGCTGGATTTGGGACGCACGACCCGCAGAGACCAGGGCGCAGGCGTCTGCGCTTTGCTGGTGGCTGACGCAGTCGGCAGCCGGTAGACGTCAGACGGCTCCTGCTTGGGCAAAATGGAGCACGCTGCCGTCGACAACAGGGCAGTCACCAGCAGCAGTCGGGTAATTGAGTGACCGGCAAGCCTCATGGCTCAAACTCCTTGTTCTTGTCGCTGCCGAGCAGATACCCGCTGGGGTTGGCATTCAGGCTGCGTGAGATGGTTTTGAGTGACGACAGGGTTTCGCGCAGTTCGCGGATCGCCGGACCCAGTTCACCCAGGCCCTGCAGACCGCCATTGACCGAGTCCTGGTTGTCTTTGAGCAATGCGTTGATGGTCAGGCTGCTCTGCTCCAGCGACTTCATCGCCTGCTGCGCACTGGCGATGGCTTGCTTGCCGTCACTGGTCAGCAGTTGGTTGGCGTTGCGCATCAAGGTCGATGTCTGCTCCAGCGTGGTGCCTGCCTGCTTGCTCAAAACCGTCATCTGCTTGAGCGCCTGTCGGATATCGTCACGCTGATCTGAGATGACTCCGGTGGTCTGTTCCAGATGCTGCAAGGTTTTGGTCAGCGTCTTCACATTGTCCGAAGAAAACATCTCGTTGGTGTTGTGCAGCAGCGTGTTGATGCCGGTCAGCAGGTCGTTGCTGTCGTTGAGCAAACGTGAAATCGGCGATGGCGACGCGATGATCACCGGCAGGTTGCCGTCTTCGCCCTTCAGAGGCTCGCTCTGTGGCGTGCCGCCGCTGAGCTGAATGATCGAGGTGCCGGTGATGCCAGCGAGCGCGAGTTTGGCAAACGTGTCGCGCTTGATCGGTGTCTCGCCGGCGACGCGAATCTGCGCCAGTACGCGGCGCGGGTCTTGAGGGTCCAGACGCAGGTTGACCACGTCACCCACTTTGATGCCGCTGTATTGGACGGGACTGCCTCGCGACAGGCCTGTCACGGCTTCGTTGAACACGACCTGATAATCCTTGAACGCTGTGTCCACGCTGGACTTGGCCAGCCACAGGCCGAACAGCAGCGCGGCGGCGACCACGATCACTGTGAACAGGCCGATCAAGACGTGATGGGCGCGGGTTTCCATCATGAGACCTCGTGTGGGTGAGTGGCCGCTGCATAGGCCGAGCGGCCGCGCGGGCCATGAAAGTATTCGTGAATCCAGTCATCCTTGTACGCCGACACCTTGTCGATGCTGTCGGCCACCAACACCCGTTTCTGCGCCAGGACCGCGACCCGGTCGGTAATGGTGTACAGCGTGTCCAGATCGTGGGTGACCATGAACACGCTCAAGCCCAATGCGTCTCGCAGCGTGAGAATCAGTTGATCGAAAGCCCCGGCGCCGATGGGGTCCAGCCCGGCGGTCGGCTCGTCCAGAAACAGGATGTCCGGATCCAGCGCCAGCGCTCGGGCCAATGCCGCCCGTTTGATCATCCCGCCCGACAGCGACGCCGGGTATTTGTGCGCGGCCGACAGCGGCAGTCCGGCCAGCGCCATCTTGATCCCGGCCAGATGCTCGGCTTCTTCGCGGTTCAAGCCGGCGTGCTCGATCAACGGCAGGGCAACGTTTTCAGTGATGGTCAACGAGGAGAACAACGCGCCCTTCTGAAACAGCACGCCGAAACGTCGTTCAACTTGAGAGCGTTGTTTGTCCGGCAGATTCAGCAAATCCTGACCCAACACGCGGACATTACCTGCAGCGGGGCGCTGCAATCCGACAATGCTGCGCAACAGCACCGATTTGCCGCTGCCCGAGCCGCCGACGACGGCCAGGATCTCCCCGCGATACAGATCAAGGTCGAGATGCTCGTGCACCACTTGCGGCCCGAACCGATTGCTCAGGCCGCGCACCTGGATGACCGTTTCGCTGGGTTGTACGCACCGTCTGGTCACCAGCCGATCTCCATGAAAAACATCGCGGCCAGTGCATCCAGCACGATGACCACGAAAATCGACTGCACCACGCTCGATGTGGTGTGAGCGCCCACTGACTCGGCACTGCCTTCGACCTTGAAGCCCTCAAGACACCCGATCGCGGCGATGAAGAATGCAAAGATCGGCGCTTTTACGATACCCACCAGAAAGTGTTGAACGCCGATGTCGGCCTGCATTAACGACAGGAACATGGCCGGGGAAATGCCCAGCGAGAGTGCGCAGACCACGCCGCCGCCAACGATGCCGCAGATCATCGCGAGAAACGTCAGCATCGGCAGTGAGATGAGCAGCGCCAGAACGCGAGGCAGCACCAGCATCTCAGTAGGACTCATTCCCAGCGTCTGAAGGGCATCGAGCTCTTCATTGGCTTTCATCGAGCCGATCTGCGCAGTGAACGCGCTGGCCGTGCGGCCTGCCAATAGAATCGCCGTGAGCAGCACGGCAAATTCGCGCAAAAACGAGAAGCCGATCAGGTCGACGGTGAAAATTGTCGCGCCGAATGCCTTCAACACGGTGGCGCCCAGGAACGCCACGACAGCGCCCACCATGAAGGTCAGCAGTGCCACGATGGGTGCTGCGTCCAGGCCAATCTGTTCGATATGGGCGATGACCGAGGTGGTCCGCCAGCGCCGTGGGCGTAGCAGTGTCGTGACCATGGTTTGCAGGATCAGGCCGATGAAACCCAGCAACTGCAGGGTGTCCTTCAGAATGACATCGACTGCGCAGCCGATCCGGGCCAGCAGTTGGGTGCCAACGGCCACCTCTGGATCTTTCAGCGGCTGGCAGTAATCACTCAGCGCGCTCTGAATGGTCTGCATGAGCGCGCGACTGGACTCCGGCAAATTGGGCGCCTGAACTGCCAGCAGGCGCAGACGTTGCACTCCCAGCAGCTCGACCAGCAACGACGCGCCGGCGGTATCCAGCGCGCCCAGCTGGCTCATGTCTACCTGCGTACTGGGTCCGAAGCCTGAGCTGAGCGCGTCTGTCTGATGCTTGAGCGCTCGATAATGGGCAAGCGTCCAGTCTCCGGCGATCCGCAGCTGCGTGGGATCGGTCGAAGTATCCAGTAAGACGCTTCCCGAAACCTGGGAAGCGCTGGTAGCAAGGTGTGTCAGTGGCGTCATGGGAGCGAGCTTAGTTGGTTTTGGCCGGATCAGGCGAGCTCTCAGCTGGCGATTTGTCATCGGTTTTCGGCGTGTCGGAATCCGCCGGGCCAGCGTCGTCTGCCCCTGGTTTCAGGCCCGCTGGCGTGATCTTCTTGCGAGTGACTGCAGGCTGGTCTGTGTCGGTGACTTCAAAGCGCAACACCCCGATCATCTGGCCATCCTCGGTCAGCACACGCACCTGCCACTTGCCCAGTACATCAGGAGGAAAGTTCTGTTTGTGGGTCCAGGCCCGATAGCCTTCCTTACGTCCGCCATGAATGTCTAGAGCAATTCGATCGACCTCTTCGCCGTTATGCCGCCAGACATGGTAAATGCGCTCGTCCAGGCCGCGCGGCGCGTTGATCGAGGTGTAAGCGTACAGGCCGGAGCTGCGCAGTTGATTGACGCCGATCTCCTGAATGCTCTCGCCCGGCGTCCTGTTCTGGTTGTCGAACCGGGTGCTCACGGCGACTTCGGTCAGCCACAGCGTGGCCGGCGGCACCCACGAGCGCAACAACCAGCCTGCTCCGCCGATGGCCAGCGTCATCAGCACCAGCCCGATTGCGCGTTTCCAGTTGTTGATCGGGAAACTCGAGGCCAGGCTCGGAAAAGACAGCAGCATCGCCGTGATCAGCGAAAGCTTGTAGCTTTCAGCGGTGGTCAGGTGAAGGATGACCGGCAGCGCCGTGAGCAAGGCGGCGAATAGCGTCAGGGTGTGCAACGCCATGAACAGCCAGCGGCGTGGCGCCAGCCATTTGTAGTACAGCGGGTCGGTAATCGATACCAGCCCCGCAGCCGCCAGGATGCCGGTGAACACCAGTTGGCCGCTGTTCCATGTGGTAGTGACGAAGAAGAACGGCAGAACGAAGAACAGGCTTTCCTGATGAATCATCTGCGTGGCGTAGCGCAGTAAAGGCTGTGGGATCTCGCGTTTGAAGATCCTGGCGATCAATGCGACAGCGCTGTTTTCCACCATCAGCCACAGCCAGCTGACCAGCATGATGACCGCGATCCACGTCGCAAGCTTGGCCTGACGGTCCACCAGAATGAAGCTGCCGATCCCCGAGCAGAAGCCGAAGAATGCAATCACCCCCGGGTAGCGCTTGATGAACTCCAGTACGCGCTGTACGTGAGAGTTCTGCATGATGGCGTTCAAGTCCGGCATTTCGGTGTTCACTTTGGCGGTAGGAAAAATCCTTGGCAGGATACCAATGATCACAGTTCACACGTGCACGGAAACCACTTATGCCGACCGCATCGGCGCGCGATTTCCCTCTGTGTGGCACATAGCAGCAGTCATCTCTGCCAGCACGGAGTGGCAGACCAACCCGACATGCAGTTCTGCTGCCGCTTCGCTTCAGATCGCGGGCAAGCGCGCTTCTACATTGACTGACTGACCTGGACTCAGCGCACTCCTGTCAGATCGGGCGTCTTTTGTAGACCCGCCAACGCCAGAAAATCACGAGCGCGACCAGCGCCAGCAACGCCATCCCAATTTCATACAATTGGTCGTAGCTGATCAACGGCTCTTCAATGCGCAAGTATCCAGGCTGGCTCAGCAGCTGTCGCATCGCACGGTTTGCCAGATCCAGACTGACACCGCGGGTACGTTTGGCCGGGTCTTCGAAACGGCCGTCGTCGTAGTCGTTCAGCGCGCCCCAGTAGTAGTCCGCCAGCGCACTGTTGCCCTGCACCGCCCAGGCCTGCTTGGCGATGGACGCCTGTTGCAGACGGGCGAAGGTCGCCGGGTCCATGCCTTCTTTGCGTAACCGCTCCAGCATCGAACGCACGGCCGCCACCGCAGAGGCGACGTCGTCCCGCGACAGATCGGCATTCAGGCTGAGAAATCCGGTATCCCCGAACGCCTCACGATCGGTCCAAGGGCCATACGAATAGCCCTTGTCCAGACGCAACTCGCTGTACAGCGCCCAGTCCAGATAGGACTTCACCAGATCCCAGGTTTCATCGTGCTGCTCGCCCAGATCCGGCTCGGTGAAGAACAGATGCAGCTTGGCCCCGTCACCCAGCGCGCCGCGCACCAGCGTGCGTTCGGGTTCGGCCTTTTCAGACATCGTCAGCAGCGGAGGATGTTCGCTGGGGTCAACGGCATTCAGCTGGCCGAACGTGCGCTCCAGATAGGCTGGCAGCAATTTGTCCAGATCACCCACGATGATCAGCGTCATGTTGTTGGACGCGTACCAGTTGTCGTGGATGTTTTCGATCTGCTCGACGGTGAGGTGATCCAGCTCAGGCCGCTCCGGGCATTTGAGGCCCAATTCGACGGCCAGTTGATTGCTGGCGCCGTGGCCCAGGTCACGTTTGTCCAGCCAACGTTGCAGATGCGAGTAATGGCCACCGTCCTCGCGTTCGACGATCCGCTTGGCGGTGTCCACGTTGGCCTGATTCACCTGTGTATGGGTCAGCACGTTGAGCAGCAGGTCCAGCACCTTGCGCTGATTCTGCGCAGGCGCTTCGATCACGAATGTGGTGTCAGTGTTGCTGGTGAACGCGTTCCACTCCCCGCCCAGCGCCTGCATCTGCTGCTCGAGCCCCCCCTCGCCGCTGCTGTCGATGCCGCTGAACAACACATGCTCAAGCAAGTGCGGCAGTTCTTTGTCTTCGCATTTGAAATCATCGAAGCCGACGCCTACGACAAGGCGGATGGACACGTGGCCCTTTTCAGCGGGCTTGAGCAATAACTGCAAACCGTTGGGCAATACGTAGCCTTCCACCTGAAAGCGGTCGATGGCCATAGAGGTGAGGGATGTCAGACACAAACAAATGAACAGCAGGCAACGCATAAAAACGGGCTTCCTTGCGGGCCGGTATGTGTAACAGACTTCGGACCGGCCCCTGCGTTCACCTCGATTACTCGGGCTGGCTCTCACTGGAGAGTGCGCCGGTGTCACTTGTTTCCAGCACGGCGTAGGCGCTGCTGCAGAACAGCGAGTTGAGCCGCTTCATATCTGCGATCAGCTCAAGGTGCAATGAACTGGTCTCGATACTCTGCACGATTTTACGTTGCAGTCTGCTGACATGAGCGTGCGCCAGACGCCGTTCCTGTGCCCGGAAACGACGTTTCTCCCGCAATAGCTGGCGAGCGCTTTCCGGATCTCCGCTGAGAAAGACCGACAGGCCCAGGCGCAGGTTGGCGATCAGTTGCTCATGTAGCCCGGAGAGTTCTTCCAGACCCACGTCGGAAAACGACCTGCGCTGGGCGGTTTTCTGCTGCTGAACCTTGCGCAGCATGCGTTCGATCAGACCGCTGGCGAGTTCGAGGTTGATTGAAAGCTCGATGATTTCTGCCCAGCGGCGGTTGTCCTGATCGCTCAGATCCTCGCGCGGCATCTGTGCCAGATACAACTTGATCGCGTTGTAGAGCACTTCGATATCGTCGTTCAGCCGGCGCACCTCTTGCGTCACGGCCGTCTGGTTGCCTCGCAACACTTCCTGCATGGCGTTGAGCATGCTGTCGAGCAAATCGCCCATGCGCAACGTCTCGCGAACGGCATTGGCCAGCGCCAGGCTGGGTGTGGACAGTGCCGTCAGGTCCAGATGGCGTGGCTTGGTCTGACCGTTGACCTCGGCCTGTTGCGGCAGAATCGAAGCGCACAGGCGTCCCATCGGTCCCACCGTCGGCAGCATGATCAGGCAGCGCAGCGAGTTGTAGATCACGTGGAAGCTGATCACCAGACTCGACGGGCTGACGTTCAGCGAGTCCATCCAGTGCACGAGCGGCGTCAGGACCGGAACGATCAGCAACAGCCCGATCAGCTTGTACAACAAGCTGCCCAGCGCCACTTGGCGCCCGGCGACGTTCTGCATGCTGGTGCTGAGAAAGGCCAGCAGCCCGCTGCCGATGTTGGCGCCAATGACCAGGCCGATCGCCACTGGCAGGCTGATGATTTCGGCGCCGGCCAGTGTTGCCGTCAGCAAAACGGCAGCCAGGCTGGAGTATGAAATCAGCGCGAACATCGCGCCGACCAGGGCATCGAGCAGCAGATCACCTGTGAGTGAAGCGAACAGTACCTTCACGCCGGCGGCCTGAGTGATCGGCGCCGCAGCGGTCACGATCAACTGCAAGGCGAGGATGATCAGGCCCAGACCGATGCCGACGCGACCCAGTTGGCCGATGCGAGTCTGCTTGCGCGAAAGAAAGAAAATCACGCCAAGGAAAATCAGCAGCGGCGAGAGCCACGACAGGTCGAACGTCAGTATTCGAGACATGACGGCCGTACCGACATCGGCGCCGAGCATGATGGCCAACGCTGGCGTGAGCCCCATCAGGCCCTGACCCACGAACGAGGTCACCAGCATGGCGGTGGCGTTGCTGCTCTGAACCAGAGCTGTCACGAGAATCCCGGCGATGAACGCCAACGGACGTTTCGACATGTTCTGGCTGAGCACGCGTCTCAATTGTGAACCGTAGACGCGCAGGATGCCGGTACGAACGATGTGCGTGCCCCAGATCAACAGCGCGACGGCGGAAAGCAAATCGAGCAGGGTCAGCATACGGAAAGCCCCCTGTTGTTGCCCAACGGGCAGAAGATTAAAAGTGCAGCGTGTAGCGAGCGAAGGCGCCTGAGCAGCTAGATGTTCAGCGCGCTCGACTAAAGCTTTAGTCGGCCTGAGGCCTTATTGCCAGCATGGCACAGACGATTATTTCTTGAAACAAATCTGTAACAAATCAAGCGTTTCGAATCGCCCAGCTCCGGCAATGGCAAGACTGTGGGCGCAAGCTTGCACCTCTCCAGGCCATGCCGCTCAATAAAAAACGGGGCATCCAATGCCCCGTTCTGTCACCGCTACACGCACTGGGTGTTATTGACCCGGAACGTCCTTGCGAAGTTTCACAGGGTCTTTCATGGCCTTTTTCTTTGCCATGGCCATGCGCATTTTGATGTTGATGGCCTCCACTGCCAGCGAGAACGCCATGGCGAAGTAAACGTAGCCTTTTGGCACGTGCACATCGAACGACTCGGCGATCAGCACCGTACCCACCACGATCAGGAACGAGAGCGCGAGCATCTTGAGCGACGGGTGTTTGTCGATGAAGTCGCTGATAACGCCCGAGCACAGCATCATGATCAGTACCGCGACAATGATCGCTGCGACCATGACAGGGACATGGGAGACCATGCCGACTGCGGTGATGACGGAGTCCAGCGAGAAGACGATATCGATGATCGCAATCTGGATGATGGTGTACAGGAACAGACCGCCCTTGCCTTTCGGCTCGTCGAGTTCCTCTTCTTCACCTTCCATGCCGTGGTAGATCTCTTGAGAGCTCTTCCACAACAGAAACAGACCGCCGAAGAACAGGATCAGGTCGCGGCCGGAAATGCCCTGGCCGAAGACTTCGAACAGGTCATCGGTCAGGCGCATCACCCACGTGATGGACAACAACAGCAGGATGCGCGTGATCATCGCCAGGGCCAGGCCGAAAATACGCGTGCGAGGCTGCATGGCCTTCGGCATGCGGCTGACCAGGATCGAGATCATGATGATGTTATCGATGCCCAGAACGATTTCCAGGGCAGTCAGCGTGAAGAAAGCAACCCAGATCTCAGGGTTGGTCAGCCATTCCATTACGTTTTCCTTTGGGCTTGTATGACCCTCGCCAACCTGTGTCGGCGAGGGCGTTCATTTGCATTTATAGACTGCTGTAGGCAGGGAAAATCCCCATCAGCAGTGCACCGATCATGATGCACACGCACACCAGCACCGCCCACTTGAGGGTGAAGCGCTGATGATCACCGAACTCGATGCCGGCAAGCGCCACCAACAGATAGGTCGACGGCACCAGTGGGCTCAGCAAGTGGACGGGCTGACCGACGATCGAGGCACGCGCCATTTCCACCGGACTGATGCCGTAATGCGCCGCGGCCTCCGAAAGCACCGGCAGGACGCCATAGTAAAACGCATCGTTGGACATGAAAAAGGTGAACGGCATGCTGACGATCGCCGTAATGACGGCCAGATACGGCCCCATCGACTCGGGAATCACCGCCAGCAAGCTTTTCGACATGGCGTCGACCATGCCGGTGCCCGACAGGATACCCGTGAAGATACCGGCTGCGAAAATCAGCCCGACCACTGCCAGCACGCTGCCCGCGTGAGCGGCAACGCGATCTTTCTGCGCCTGCAGGCAGGGATAGTTGACGATCATCGCGATACTGAACGCGATCATGAACAGCACCGGCAGCGGCAGCAGGCCCATGATCAACGCCACCATCAGTGCCAGAGTCAGCGCTGCGTTGAACCAGATCAGCTTGGGACGGCGGGCGTCCGGGAACTGCGAAACGCTGATCTCGCTATGGTCGACTTCGTCGCCCGGCAAATGCAGCTCGCCCAGACGCGCACGCTCGCGTTTGCCGTAAAAATAGGCGATTACCAGAATCGCCACGACACCCGCCAGCATGGCCGGGATCATCGGCACGAAAATGTCCGACGGGTCGACGTGCAGGGCGCTGGCAGCACGGGCGGTCGGGCCGCCCCACGGCGTCATGTTCATGACACCACCGGCCAGAATGATCAGGCCGGCCATGATTCGCGGGCTCATGCCCAGGCGGCTGTACAGCGGCAGCATCGCGGCGACGCAGATCATGTACGTGGTGGCGCCGTCGCCATCCAGTGACACGACCAGCGCCAGCACTGCCGTGCCGACGGACACCTTGACCGGGTCGCCTTTCACCAGCTTGAGGATTTTGCGCACGGCCGGGTCGAACAGGCCGGAGTCGATCATCAAGGCGAAGTACAGAATGGCGAACATCAGCATCACGCCGGTCGGCGCAAGCTTGGTGATGCCCGAGAGCATCATGGGGCCGATGTCGGAGGCAAAGCCGCCGAACAGGGCGAAGACGATTGGAACGAGGATCAGGGCGATCAACGCCGACAGGCGTTTGCTCATGATCAGGTACATGAAGGCGACGACCATGGCGAAGCCGAGGAAGGTCAACATAGCAATACTCCAGCGTTACGCGACGTGAAAAAGACGAGACGAAGTCATCAGCTCAGAACGAGCGGCGCGTGGAGTCGGGGGGCGAGCGAGGGGTACATCGCAGTGCAAGCAAGCATCAGAATCACCTAATTGTTGTTGTAGATGGGCCGGCGAACGTCAAAAGACGTCCGTTCTGGCTACCGGTCTGTCGCCGGCGATGACGGGATGCTAAAGGGATAAGCTTTCAGCCAGCTTTCGCGGGTGATACGTCGCACGCTGGACAAAAAATGAAGCGATTGGCTTGAGCGGCAGTCACATCCTGAACCAAGTCGGGAGAACATCCATGAATGAGATGCACACGGGCGGCTGCCATTGCGGCAATTTGCGTTATCAGTTCGAGGCGCCGCTGTCGGATATTGCCCACTGTCACTGCTCGATCTGCCGACGCACCTCCGGCGGAATCGTCGTGACCTGGATCACCGTGCCGCTGGACGCGTTCAAGTGGTTGGCAGGCAGCCCTGCGGCTTACGATTCCGGTCCGACATGTGTGCGTTATTTCTGCAACAACTGTGGGGCACAGGTCGCGCTGTTCAGCCGCAACAGCCCGCAGACCATGGACGTGACCATCGGCACGCTCGATCATCCGGAGCTGGCGCCGGCTGCCCGGCATATCTGGACTGACAACCGCCTCCCCTGGCTGCATCTGGACGAGCACCTGCCGGGCGAGCCGGAAGAAACGGCGACCCATCGCTGCGGATGAGCGGGCTCAGCGCTAACGGAGAGGTTGCGGTTTTTCCGATCGCCAGCACGCTCACCCTTGGCGCTCAAGCTGTCACGGCAACTCCAGTCCGCCCGCAGCTTTGTGCAGCGCGCGCAGATGTTCGCCCACCTGCTTGAGGTTTTCATCGGTGGCGGCGATCTCAGCGGCGCGATCAGGCTCCAGTAGCGCTCGCACTTCCGTGTCCAGATCGCCGGTCAGCCGCTGCAGCTGCTTTTGCCGCTGGGTGCTCTCTTCTTCCAGCCGCTGCCACTCGCCTTGTTGCGGAAGGCCATAACCGCCGCTGCCCAGCAATTCTGCCGGGCGACTCAAGAAGCCGCTGTTTGCCAGAATGTCCTGCAACGTGCCAGTGGCTTTGGAGACGCCGTTGTCCTTTTTCTCCACTGCGCTCAGATAACGCTGCTTCACCTCATCCTGCGCGAGCAAGAGCTGGCGACGCTGAGCCGCCTGTTCCAGCAGCAGCATTGCGGCGCTGGTCCGCAGGTCGGCCTTGGCAAAGTAAGGCTGGCGCTCCTTGGCAGGCAATGTCAGCCAGTCCTCGACGGTGGTTTGCTTGACGTCCGTGGTTTTGCGCAGCACATCGAACATCGCCTGGTAGCGGTCGCGATACGAGTCGAAGCGGTAACCCAGGCGCAGGGCTTTCTTCTGATCGTCGAGCACACTGGTGTCGGCCAGCCCTCGCCCTTTCAACACTTCCAACAAGCCGTTAGGCATGATGCTGTCCAGGCCAATCAGACGTGGATCGTTCGTACCGCTGCGCAGCAACTTCAGATTCTCTACCGCGCAATTGTTCGACAGGAACCAGTAATTGCCGTCGTACGCCCAGTGCATTTCAGCGGCATGTTGCACCAGCCCGTCTATTTCTTCGCGAGACAGCTTGAGTGGCACCGACGCCAGGCTGCGCAGTTCGGTCTTGGTGTATTCGTCGATGACCTGACCCAGCGGCAGCACGAAGAGCCGTGAAGGATAGGCGCCCGTCAGACCACTCCAACTGGACAGCTGCAGGTCATTGACGAAGGCGCGATAGGACAACACCAGATGCTGATCAAGATCAAGCCGGCAATCCGGGCCACGTGGCCGGCCGGGTTTGCAGATCACCAGACGCAGCATGCTGTGACCCCAGCGACTCACCAGGTTCTGATTGGCTTCGGCCAGCAGATAGTCCACTTCATAGACGCGCTCGGGGTCGAGCTTGCCGAGCGGCTCGCGGGCAAAATCGTTGCCGGCATTCAAATACGGGTAAGACGTGGGGCAGTCATCCTTCGTGGCAGGCGCCCAGTCGAACTGCTTTTTGTAGTAGTCATACAGTGCCGGACGGCGGCAGGCGTACGCCGGATCGAGCAGAAAATACTCCATATTCACTGCCACGAACTCCAGCGGACTGCTGATTTCGTAGATATCAGGGCTTCGGGCGACTTGGCCGTTGCGTTCTTCGCGATCCCCTCGCCGTCCGACGTACTGTGGCCAGCCGGCCAGGTCCAGCAGTCGCGGGTCGTCGCTGAGCGTGAAGCGCCGTTCGGTCTGTCCTCGACAACTGTCACGCAGACCGATCTTGCCGACGCTGTTGCCCTGCCGCGCGCACGCAATGATCAGCTTGCGTTCCTCGGGTGACCAGAGCTGGGCGTGATCGTAAATGTGGGTCAGTTCATGCAGAACCGTTGCGAGCATTTCTTCGCGCACGGTGCCGTGGGGGCGATTGGTTCGGGTGGTGGCGGCGCTGCCGTCGGTCAGCCCCGACAGCAGACGCTGATTGAGGTCCAATCGATACGGGCCGTCCGCGCGTCCGTAGGCATTGGACGGCATGTCGTCGGTCCAGTGGACTTCGACCTTGCGATCCAGTTTGCTGACGAACATCGGCGGCAGAGCGGCCATTGCTTCATCCAGCAGCGCCTGGCTGGCTTTCTGTTGTGCAGCATCAAGCCCGTCGGTGTGCAGCGACAGGCTCAGGTCGGCGAAGGCGCTCGTGCAGATCAGCGAGAGTGCCGACGCCAGCAGCCAGGCGGCAACGCGCCTCACAATGCGAGAATGGCTTCAGCGAGGTCCTGATCACTTGCATTGCGGGCTTCTGGCAGACGCTCGCGCAACGTCGCGAATGCGGCGTCCAGTCGGGCAGCGTGAATGTTGCCATTGCTGGCCACATAGCTGGCGGCATCGTCCTGGGCTTCGATCACCATTTTCCAGTTACGCACCGATGACGTGGTGTCCGAGGTGAAGTCGACGCTGCGGCCAAGCGCGCGGACAACGATGTTACTGGTGGCTTTGAGAGTTTGCGCGTGCGCGACATCGGTCAGCAACAGCAGGCCGAGGGCGGCGGCGATCAACGGGGTACGCATGGAACGGCTCCAGAATACAGAAGGTGCAAAAAGTGACTATTGGACGAGGATTGCCTGCGCCAGTTCAAGGTCGCTGGCATGAAGTTTTGGCCGGGTCTGGCGCAGATACATCAACGCCGATTCCAGCTGTGCTCCTCGCAGTTGGCCTTCACTGGCAATGAACGCTGCTGCATCATCCTGGGCGGCAAGTATCAGTTTGTTATCGAAAGGCCCGGTCGTCACCTGGCTGGTGGCGTACCCGCTTTTGATCAGGCTTTGTGTGGTTGTGTCGAATGCTTGAGCCTGGCTGGTGAATATCAGGCTGGCAGTCATCGCAATCAACAGGCGAGACAATGAACGCATGAGTCTTCGGTATCGGCAAAACGAGTGGCAAGGCTAGCGCAACACCCGGGCCAGAGCTAGTGCGAACGCTCGGGTGTGCTGGTTCAAAGCTGTCGCGATGCTGAATCAGATAGCAAGAATTGCCTGAGCCAGTTGTGCGTCGGACGCCTGCAAGCCGGGTGCGATTTCACGAATGTGCTGGAACGCGCCTTCAAGCTTCACGCCGCGGATTTCGCCCTGACTGGCCACGAAGCTGGCCGCGTCATCGCGAGCAGCCAGAACAATCTTGTCGTCGTGAAAGGACGAAGAGATCTTGGAGGTTGCATTGGACGATGCATCCAACGCGCGAACGATGGTGTCAGTCGTCACGACGAAGCTGGAAGCCTGGACGCCGGTAGCCGCGATGGCGAGAACTGCAGCACTTAAAAGATGAAGGCGGGACATACGTAGACTCCAGTGAACAGATTCAATGACCGCATGAGCAGATGGCGTGCGATGAGCAAGCCTGCGCGGGCGGCGGTAAGAAGGTGTTACAAGACTAACTTAACGAGCGGAGGTGGAATAGCAGGGCGAAATGCCACATGCCGTCACAGTGCGATACAGAATGGTTGGAGCGCACACCAGATGAAATTGTACGGGTCTATTGAGCAGATAGTTCAACTGTATCGGTTATTGCTTAGGCGCCTTGAGAATCACAGCAATCGATGAAAGAGCCCTGTAAATGACAAAACCCGTCGCAGCTGCCTGCGACGGGTCTTGTTTGAACAATTCGGGTTGCTGGTGAGAGGCTCGTAGCCTGGGACCAGCAGACGCTTACTTAGCGCCAGAACGGCTTGCTCAGCTCTTCGTAACGCTGGGATTCGCTGATACCGGCGTCGGCCAGCAGACGAGCATCCAGACGGGCCAGTTGATGGCGGCTGGACAGGCGACGCTGCCAGAGCATCAGGTTGGCGAACATGCGCAGCGGCAACGAGGCTTGAGCGGTTTTTGCGGTGTCTTCGTAGAACAGTTCGGAACTTACGGTGCGTTCCATGGTGCTTCTTCCTTCCGCTTGTGGCGGGATTAGATAGTGGCTTGATTGGTGACAATCTTCCTCTCGTTGCCCCTCTCTCTCCAGACACAGTTCACTTGTATTGTGCTGCTCCAGTTAACTGTGATCAGGCACTGTTTTGTTCGGATTTGGGGCAACTGTATGGGTCAGCACACTATTGGTGCATTTTCTGCGCAGCACTCGTGAAAAGGAAGATTTCGGAGGGGAAAATGACCGGTACAGCAGAACAGTTTTTGAATTATTTCCGTTCAGTTCTTTGGAGGTGACGACGAAAGGTCGTCGTCACCTCCAAACTGTTTTCTCACACGGCCAGCATGCGACCGGTTTCTTCAAGGTTCAGGTGCCAACTGAGTGCGTCGCGCAGTACATGTGGCGTGTGGCCGCCGATAGCACAGGCTTTACGGAAATAGTCGTTCAACGCCTCGCGATACGCGGGGTGGACGCAGTTGTCGATGATCACTCGCGCCCGCTCGCGGGGCGCCAGACCGCGCAGGTCCGCCAGTCCAATCTCCGTCACCAGAATGTCCACATCGTGCTCGGTGTGATCCACGTGGCTCACCATCGGAACCACGCTTGAGATCGCGCCGCCTTTGGCAATGGACTTGGTGACGAAAATGGCAAGGTGAGCATTGCGCGCGAAGTCGCCCGAGCCGCCGATCCCGTTCATCATTCGGGTGCCACCCACGTGCGTGGAATTGACGTTGCCGTACAGGTCGAACTCCAGGGCTGTGTTGATGCCGATGATGCCCAGGCGACGCACGACTTCAGGGTGATTGGAGATTTCCTGAGGGCGGAGCAACAGTTTCGATCTGTACTGCTCAAGATTGTTGTAGACCGCGTCATGCTTGCGTTCGGACAGGGTCATGGAGCAGCCCGAAGCGAAGTCGAGCTTGCCTGCTTCGAACAGATCGAATGTGGAGTCCTGCAGCACTTCGGAGTACATCGCCATGCCATGGAACGGCGAGTCGATCAGGCCGGTCATGACTGCGTTGGCGATGGTGCCCACGCCTGCCTGCAGCGGCATCAGCTGGTTGGTCAGGCGATTCTGACGTACTTCGTTTTTGAAGAATTCGACCAGATGTCCGGCGATGGCCTGGGTATCACTGTCGGCGGGCAGTACAGTTGAAGGTGAGTCGGTCTGGTCGCTGAACACGATCCCGACGATCTTCGCAGGGTCGATCTTCACGGCCTGGCTGCCAATGCGGCTGTCGGCTTTGAGTACGGGAATTGGCAGCCGGGTCGGCCGGTAGGTCGGAATATAAATGTCATGGAGCCCTTCGAGCTCCAGCGGCTGAGCGATGTTGATCTCGACGATCACCTTTTCGGCCAGGATGGCGAAGCTCGCCGAGTTGCCGACCGAGGTGCTGAGCACCAGGTGGCCTTCTTCGGTGATCGCCACGCACTCGATGACCGCGATATCGACCGCCTTGATCTGGCGATTGCGCAGTTGCTCAACGGTGTCGGACAGATGCTGGTCGATGAACATGACCGTGCCGTCGTTGATAGCCTTGCGCAGCGTATTGTCGACCTGAAACGGCATGCGACGGGACAGCACGCCCGCTTCAGTGAGTTGTTTGTCCAGATCATTGCCCAGGCTGGCGCCGGTCATCAGGCTGATTTTCAGCGGCGACGCCTTGGCTCGTTCGGCCAGCGCTTTGGGCACAGCCTTGGCTTCACCTGCGCGGGTAAAGCCACTCATACCGACGGTCATGCCGTCCTTGATCAGGGAAGCGGCATCTGCCGCGCTCATTACCTTGCTCAGCAGCGAAGGCAGACGGATACGTTCACGGTGCATGATGTTCTTATCTCGGGACGAGGATGCGAGTGAGCAGTCTAGAGAGTTGGTGTTTTTTCGTCCCGCTACCAAGGTCGCATTCGAGGCCTCTAATTAGCGGGTTTCAGAGCAAAACACTTTTACGCCAGATGTAAAAAACCCCCTGCGCCAGAACGCGCCGGGGGTTCTCTGTAGAGCGGGCCAGAGCGTTTACTCGACGGCTTTGACCATGTCTTCGATGACCTTCTTGGCGTCGCCGAAGACCATCATGGTTTTGTCGAGGTAGAACAGCTCGTTATCCAGACCTGCATAACCGCTGGCCATGGAGCGCTTGTTGACGATGATCGTCTTGGCCTTGAAAGCCTCCAGGATCGGCATGCCCGCGATAGGCGACTTCGGATCGTTTTTCGCGGCCGGGTTGACCACGTCGTTGGCGCCCAGCACCAGCACCACGTCGGCCTGGCCAAACTCGGAGTTGATGTCTTCCATTTCGAAGACCTGATCGTAAGGCACCTCGGCCTCGGCGAGCAGTACGTTCATGTGGCCCGGCATGCGACCTGCGACGGGGTGAATCGCATATTTCACGGTCACGCCGGCATGGGTGAGCTTCTCGGTCAGCTCTTTGAGCGCGTGTTGAGCGCGCGCTACCGCAAGGCCGTAGCCAGGCACGATGATCACCGTGTCGGCATTGGTCAGCAGGAAGGTCGCGTCATCAGCCGAACCGGATTTCACCGGGCGTGCTTCTTTTGCCCCATCTGCTGCGCCAGCATCTGCTGCGGCGCCGAAACCGCCGCCGATCACGTTGAAGAACGATCGGTTCATCGCCTTGCACATGATGTAGGACAAAATCGCACCGGACGAACCCACCAGCGAGCCTGCGATGATCAGCATCGAGTTGTTCAGCGAAAAGCCGATACCCGCCGCCGCCCAGCCCGAGTAGCTGTTGAGCATCGACACGACCACAGGCATGTCCGCGCCCCCGATCGGGATGATCAGCAGCACGCCGATCACGAATGCCAAAATCAGCATGACGCTGAACGCGAACAGGCTGCCCGTGAACATAAAGGTCAGGCCGAAGAACAGCGTGGCCAGGCCGAGGATCAGGTTCAGCTTGTGCTGCCCGGCGAACTGTACCGGTGCTCCCTGAAACAGGCGGAACTTGTATTTGCCCGACAGTTTGCCGAAGGCGATGACCGAACCGGAAAACGTGATCGCACCGATGGCCGCGCCGAGGAACAGTTCCAGGCGGTTGCCGGTAGGGATCGAGTCGCCCAGGTGCTGAACGATGCCCAGCGACTGAGGCTCGACCACAGCCGCGATGGCAATGAACACCGCCGCCAGACCGATCATGCTGTGCATGAAGGCAACCAGCTCCGGCATCTTCGTCATTTCAACGCGCTTGGCCATGATCGAACCGGCCGTGCCACCGACGAGCAGACCCACGATGATGTAACCGATGCCTGCGCTGGCGCCGTCGGTGGACAGCGCAGCCAGTTTGAACACCAGGCCAATCGTCGTCAGCACGGCCAGGCCCATGCCGAGCATGCCGAACAGGTTGCCGCGACGCGAAGTAGTCGGATGCGAAAGGCCTTTGAGCGCCTGAATGAAGCAGATCGCCGAAACGAGATACAACAGGGTGACGAGGTTCATGCTCATTACTTCGATACCTCGTCTTTCGTTTTAGGCGCTTTCTTCTTGAACATTTCCAGCATGCGGCGGGTGACCAGAAAGCCACCGAACACGTTGACGGCCGCCAGCGCGACCGCCAGGGTGCCCATGGTCTTGCCCAGCGGGGTGACGGTCAGCGCGGCAGCGAGCATGGCGCCGACGATGACGATCGCCGAAATGGCGTTGGTCACGGCCATCAGCGGGGTGTGCAGCGCAGGGGTGACGTTCCAGACCACGTGGTAGCCGACATAGATCGCCAGCACGAAGATGATCAGGTTGTAGACGCCATGAGAGATCAGCATGTCTTCCATTGTTTTTATCCTCAGCCGTTCTTGCGGACGATCTGGCCATCGCGGCACATCAGGCACGCGGCGACGATGTCGTCTTCGAGGTTGATCTCGAACTGTCCTTCCTTTGTGAAGACCAGCTTCAGGAAGTCCAGCAGGTTGCGTGCATAAAGAGCAGAAGCGTCTGCCGCGACCAGCGCTGGCAGGTTGGTGTGCCCCACGATCGTGACGCCGTGCTCGATCACCACCTGGTCAGCCACGGTCAGCGGGCAGTTACCGCCCTGGGCTGCCGCGAGGTCAATCACTACCGAGCCCGGTTTCATCTGCGAGACCGTCTCGGCACTGAGCAGCACCGGCGCCTTGCGACCCGGAATCAATGCTGTGGTAATCACGATGTCCGCCTGCTTGGCGCGCTCGTGAACGGCTACGGCCTGACGCTGCATCCAGCTGGCGGGCATCGGGCGTGCATAACCGCCGACGCCGACCGCCGCTTCGCGCTCTTCGTCGGTTTCGTAAGGCACGTCGACGAACTTGGCCCCCAGCGATTCGATCTGCTCCTTCACTGCCGGACGCACATCAGACGCCTCGATCACCGCACCAAGACGCTTGGCGGTCGCAATCGCCTGCAAGCCAGCAACGCCCGCGCCCAGGATCAGCACGCGAGCAGCCTTCACCGTCCCTGCGGCGGTCATCAGCATCGGCATGAAGCGCGGATAGTGATGTGCGGCCAGCAGCACCGATTTGTAGCCGGCAATGTTGGCTTGCGAAGACAGGACGTCGAGGCTTTGCGCGCGCGAGGTGCGCGGTGCAGCCTCCAGGGCGAACGCAGTAATGCCGCGCTCGGCCATCTTCGCGATGATCTCGTTATTGAACGGGTTGAGCATCCCGATGACGACAGTGCCGGACTTGATCAGCGCCAGTTCACTGTCGCCAGGTGCGACGACCTTGAGGATCAGCTCGGCGCCGAAGGCATCGGCAGCGCTGCCAATCGATGCGCCTGCCGCTTCATAAGCGCTGTCCGTCACGCTCGCAGTAATGCCTGCGCCTGACTGGACAGTGACCTTATGACCCTGGCCAACGAGCTTCTTGATGGTTTCCGGAGTTGCAGCAACCCGAGTTTCACCGGACTGGGTTTCTAGAGGGACTCCAATGTGCACGTCAAATCTCCTGCGTGATCTTTTTATCTTTTAAAAATAGGCCAGCGCGCTGCGGATGGCGCGTCTGGGGCAGCGATCACCACGTCCCCGCCAGACAAGACGGGGGCGCGGCATTTTGCAGGGGGAAATGTGGGGCTTCAAGGAATTCTGTAACGCGACGTGTATTTAACTACAAGTCACCCTGTGACCGTTTGACGCAACAAATCGCTACAGGCCATACAGTTAAAGGCGTTGAGCGACTTCAGACGCGCTCGAAGTTTTTTTCGTATTGATGGGAAGAATGGCTGTAAATAACGCTGAAAGCCACGTGCCATAACGCGTACAGCCCGTTTTGTATTCACAACGGAAGTGTTTCTAAAATGCGACATTGGCAGATATATGTAGTCTTTGACTTGGGCTGACTACAGGGTCAGAAAAGATCGAAATCAGCTCCTGATCAAGGCAGGGCGTAGGTTTCAGCCTGATACACAAGCCAATCGCGGAAGGCCTTTAATGACGCCGATTCGACTTTTCGCTCCGGAATCATCAGGTAGTAGGCTTTTACGCTCGCTAGCGCATGGGTATTTGCGATCACCAAGCGCTTTTCTGCCAGCTCCCGCTGGATCAGAAAGGGTGGGATCAGCGCGACGCCCATTTCATGCATCGCCGCCTGTGCGAGCATGGAGAATAGTTCGTATCGCGGCCCTGTCATGTCTCGCGCGACGTTCAGGTCCATCGAGTTAAACCATTGCCGCCACGCGTAGGGACGCGTCGTCTGCTGCAACAACGGCATATCGGCAAGTTCGCGCGCGCTGAACTGTGCCTTGTGGCCAAGTAATTCAGGACTACACACCGGCATCGGGTTTTCGCTCATCAGCCGATGCGATTCCGTACCTGACCAGTCGGCATCTCCGAAGTAGATAGCTGCATCGAACTCGGTGTCGGCAAATAGAAAAGGCCTGGTGCGATTGGTCAGGTTGATCGTCACGTCTGGATTTTTCTGTTGGAAATCCTTCAGCCTCGGAAGCAGCCATTGCGTACCGAAGGTCGGCACGACTGCCAGTTCGATGACATTCGCACCCTGATGCCCCATCACCGATAACGTGTCGCGCTCCACCGCGTCGAGCTGCGTGGCGACGCGTCGGCTGTAGGAAAGGCCCGCCTCTGTCAGCTTGACCCCTCTGCGCGATCGTCGGAACAGTTCCACGTTAAGGAATTCTTCCAGGCTGCCTATCTGTCGGCAAATGGCGCTTTGGGTGAGGGAAAGTTCGTCAGCGGCCTTGGTGAAGCTTTCGTGGCGGGCGGCTGCTTCAAAGCTGATGAGAGCGGCGGTGGATGGGATTCTGCGGCGCATGTACGTCTACCTCACTCATCAGGACCGTAAATGGCCATTTAAATTGTTTCGGAGTGAGAAATTAGCACAACACTGTTCGAAATCGTCGTTTGCCGTCTACCGAGTCCAGGCCTAGGATCAATGCACGACTTTTCCGGCATCGTCCGGAAGCATCACTCAGCGAGGAGAACGTCATGGGCGGCAAGGCAAGCTTCAACTGGATTGATCCGCTGTTGCTGGATCAGCAGCTCACCGAAGAAGAGCGCATGGTTCGTGACAGCGCCGAGCAATTCGCCCAGGACAAGCTGGCCCCTCGAGTCCTCGAAGCGTTTCGTTACGAACAGACCGATCCGGCGATCTTTCGCGAGATGGGAGAGGTAGGTTTGCTGGGGGCGACCATCCCTGAGCAATATGGCGGCAGCGGCTTGAACTACGTCTGTTATGGCTTGATCGCGCGGGAGGTTGAGCGCATCGATTCCGGCTATAGGTCGATGATGAGCGTGCAATCCTCGCTGGTCATGGTGCCGATCAATGAGTTTGGCACTGAGGCTCAGAAGCAAAAGTATCTGCCGAAGCTGGCCTCCGGCGAATGGATCGGGTGCTTTGGCTTGACCGAGCCCAACCACGGTTCCGATCCGGGCGCGATGATCACCCGTGCCAAGACTGTCGAAGGTGGTTACCGCTTGACCGGCAGCAAGATGTGGATCACCAACAGCCCGATCGCTGACGTGTTCGTGGTGTGGGCCAAGGATGATGCTGGCGACATTCGTGGCTTCGTTCTCGAAAAGGGCTGGCAAGGCCTCAGCGCTCCGGCGATCCATGGCAAGGTCGGCCTGCGTGCGTCCATCACTGGCGAGATCGTCATGGATAACGTGTTCGTCCCAGAAGAAAACATCTTCCCCGAGGTGCGTGGTCTGAAAGGCCCGTTCACCTGTCTGAACTCCGCACGCTACGGCATTTCGTGGGGTGCGCTGGGCGCTGCTGAGTTCTGCTGGCACACCGCCCGCCAGTACACGCTGGATCGCCAGCAATTCGGTCGCCCATTGGCAGCCAATCAGCTGATCCAGAAAAAGCTCGCTGACATGCAGACTGAGATCACACTGGCGCTGCAGGGTTGTCTGCGTCTGGGGCGCATGAAGGATGAAGGCACTGCTGCGGTCGAAATCACTTCGATCATGAAGCGCAACTCTTGTGGCAAGTCTCTGGATATCGCGCGTATGGCTCGCGACATGCTGGGCGGCAACGGTATTTCAGATGAGTTCGGCATCGCGCGTCACTTGGTCAATCTTGAGGTGGTGAACACGTACGAAGGCACACACGATGTTCACGCGCTGATTCTGGGTCGTGCGCAGACCGGCATTCAGGCCTTCTATTAAGGAGACCAGCCATGGGCGCGCTATCGCATTTGCGTGTGCTGGATCTGTCCCGCGTGTTGGCCGGGCCATGGGCAGGGCAGATCCTCGCGGACCTCGGCGCTGAGGTCATCAAGATCGAGCGTCCCGGTAATGGTGACGATACGCGTGCCTGGGGGCCGCCTTTCCTGAAGGATCCTCGCGGCGAGAACACCTCTGAAGCTGCTTATTACCTTTCTGCTAATAGGAACAAGCACTCTGTCACGGTCGACTTCACCCGTCCTGAGGGTCAGAAACTGGTGCGCGAGCTCGCAGCAAGGTCTGACATCGTCATCGAGAACTTCAAGGTCGGTGGGCTCAAGGCATACGGCCTGGATTACGCGTCGTTGCAGGCGCAGAACCCGAGGCTTATCTATTGCTCAATCACCGGCTTCGGTCAGACCGGGCCTTATGCCAAGCGTGCCGGCTACGATTTCATGATCCAGGGGCTGGGCGGGCTGATGAGTCTGACCGGACGTCCAGAGGGAGAGGACGGCGCAGGCCCCGTGAAAGTGGGCGTCGCGCTGACGGATATCCTCACCGGGTTGTATTCGACGTCGGCGATCCTTGCAGCGCTGGCGCACCGGGATCAGGGCGGCTCAGGTCAACATATTGATATGGCGCTGCTCGATGTACAGGCTGCGTGTCTGGCGAACCAAGCGATGAATTACCTGACAACCGGCACTTCTCCTCGGCGCCTCGGCAATGCTCACCCGAACATCGTGCCTTATCAGGATTTTCCTACGGCAGATGGCGATTTCATCCTAACGGTTGGCAATGACAGTCAGTTTCGCAAGTTCGCTGAGGTCGCGGGTCAGCCTCAGTGGGCAGACGACCCTCGGTTTGCTACGAACAAGCAACGTGTCGCGCACCGCGCCGAGCTGATTCCCCTCATACGCCAGGCCACGGTATTCAAGACCACCGCGCAGTGGGTCGCCGCTTTGGAGCTTGCCGGCGTGCCGTGCGGCCCCATCAACGATGTGGCGCAGGTATTTGCCGATCCTCAGGTTCAGGCGCGAGGCTTGAAGGTTGAACTGCCTCATTCTCTCGGTGGTGTTGTTCCGCAGGTTGCGAGTCCTATTCGCCTGTCCGAGACGCCTGTCGAGTATCGCCGCGCTCCGCCGTTGCTTGGCGAACATACCGAAGACATCCTTACTCGAGTGTTGGGACTTCAAGAAGCGGAAGTTGCGGCGCTGCGGGAAATTGGAGTGGTATAGCTCTAGTAATGGTCGTGTGTCTGTTGCTCTCTATATAAACAGCCGCAATCACCTGAAATTACAGCTTTTTTGCTTATTTCATAGAAAATTAAAATTAGGTATTGACGCCCCTCTCAATGTCTCTATAATTCGCCCCACTTCCGGCGCAGACGAAACGGAAAACTCCTTGAGATTCAATGAGTTAGACGAAGTAAGCAGCGCGGAGGGGCTTCGATTCAGGTCGCTGAGTCGGCAGTGGTGAAAAAGGTGGTTGACAGCAGATTGTAACGCTGTAGAATTCGCCTCCCGCTGACGTGAGACGCCAAGTCGAACGAGGCGCAAGTGGTTGAAGTTGCAAAGGAAACTTTGAAAACTTCTGAAAATAACCGCTTGACAGATGATGAGGACGCTGTAGAATGCGCGCCTCGGTTGAGACGAAAGGCTCTTGACCAACCGCTCTTTAACAACTGAATCAAGCAATTCGTGTGGGTGCTTGTGTCGTAAGACTGAAGTCGCAAGATTATCAGCAACGCAAGTTACTCCACGAGAAATCATGGTTTAACCAACGATTGCTGAGCCAAGTTTATAGGGTTTTCTCAAAACCCGATTGCAGTATTGAACTGAAGAGTTTGATCATGGCTCAGATTGAACGCTGGCGGCAGGCCTAACACATGCAAGTCGAGCGGATGAAGGGAGCTTGCTCCCTGATTCAGCGGCGGACGGGTGAGTAATGCCTAGGAATCTGC